>JBBDQT010000071.1:1892-12578 GCA_040905815.1 Acidimicrobiales bacterium | reverse complement strand
CCGCCGGTGACGCCCCGGCGGATCCTCCTGCGACGCCACCCTCCGGTGACGCCCCCGACAAGGTCCCCGCCGTCCGCGTCACCACCTCGCCGACCGGCGAGTCGATCCCGGTCGGCGCCGGGAAGATGCTCGCCGGCGACGCCGCCGCCGCCCCGTCCGACGCCACCACGCCGGAGCAGTCCCCCGAGCCGGCGGTGCCCGCCAGCGACGCCACCGTCACCGCCGCCGCAGCCGACGACGCGCCCGCCGGCACGACCGCGGCGGGCGAGGAGATCCCCGCCGACGCCGCTGCCGGCGCGGTCACCACCACCGATGCCGCCGTGGCCGCCGACCCCGTGCCGGTCAACACCGAACCGGGCGGCACGCCTGCCCCCGCCGAACCGACCGCCGAGGCACCCGCCGCGGAGCCCGAGCCCGAGCCCGCCACCGACGCGGATGCCGACGAGCCGGAGCCCGAGCCGGTCGTGGATGACGACCGCCAGCCGCTGCTCGACCTGCTCGCCGCCCACCTCGGGGACGACCTCGTCGCCACCCACGTGGTGCCGGGCAGGGACATGTGGGCCCGCGTCACGCGCGCGGGCTGGGTCAAGGCCGGCCAGATCTGCCGGGACGTGCTCGGCATGCGCTACTTCGGCTACCTGTCCGCCATCGACTGGTTGCCCTCGCCGTTCGGCCGCAGCGAGGACGGCGGGCTCGCCGGCGCGGACGAGGACGCTGCGTTCGTCCACGTCGACCCGAGCTCGTTCGAACCCGGCATCACCGGTGGCAACACCCGGTTCCAGGTGCTGGCCCGCCTCCAGACGGTCGGCGCCCCCACGATCGGCCTCAACCTCAAGTGCGACGTGCCGAGCGACGACCTCGTCATGCCGACGTGGACGAAGGTCTTCCCCGGCGCCGACTGGCACGAGCGGGAGTGCGCCGAGATGTTCGGCATCGACTTCTCGGGTCACCCCCACCTCGTGAAGCTGTACCTGCCGGGTGGCTTCGAGGGCCATCCTTTGCGCAAGGACTTCCCCCTGCTCGCCCGGGACGTGAAGCCGTGGCCGGGGCTCGTCGACGTCGAGGCGATGCCCGGCGAGGACACCGAAGACGAAGCTGCGTCGGCCACCGCTGGCGCCGAGGAGGCCTGATGGCGGCCGTCAGCGAGCGCAACCAGCTGTCGTACATCGCCGGGCAGGCGGCCGAGAGCCGGGTGAACGTCGAGCTCGAGACCGACGGCATGACCCTGAACATCGGGCCGCAGCACCCCGCCACCCACGGGACCCTCCGGATCGTCACCCGGCTCGACGGCGAGCAGGTGGTCTCGGCCGAGCCGATCATGGGCTACATGCACCGGGGCTACGAGAAGCTGCTCGAGGTCCGGACCTTCCCCCAGGTCAACACCCTGATCGACCGCATCGACTGGCTGAGCAGCTTCGCCAACGAGGTGCCGTTCATCCTCGCCGCCGAGGAGCTCATGGAGGTCGAGGCGCCGCCGAGGGCGCAGTGGACCCGGACGATCCTCTTCGAGCTCTCCCGTCAGGCCAACCTCTCGCTGTTCCTCGGGGACATGGGCGTGCAGCTCGGTGCCATCACCCCGGTGTTCTTCGCCTTCCGCGACCGCGAGCACATCCTCAACCTCATCGAGGCGGCGAGCGGCGGGCGCTTCCACCCCAACTACAACCGCATCGGCGGGCTCAAGGACGACCTGCCCGCCGGGTGGATCGACGAGACCCGCAGGGCGATGGCGAAGATGCGCCAGTTCTGCGACGAGATGTCGACGTTGCTCATGGGCAACGAGATCTTCGAGCAGCGCTGCCGTGGCGTCGGCGTCATCCCGCCCGACGTGGCGCTCGGCTACGGCCTCTCCGGCGCCAACCTGCGCGCCTCGGGCGTCGACTGGGACCTCCGGCGGGACGCGCCGAGCCCGCTCGCCTGGAAAGACGTCGACTTCAAGGTCTGGACCCACCCCGACGGCGACAGCTTCGCCCGCTACTGGGTGCGCATGCAGGAGGTGCGGGAGTCGACCTACATCGTCGAGCAGCTCCTCGACGGCCTGCCCGCGGGGCCGATCATGGCGAAGGTCCCCCGGATCATCAAGGTGCCCGCCGGCGAGTCCTACGTCTCCACCGAGAACCCGCTCGGCGAGATGGGTTACTACGTCGTCAGCAAGGGCGACACCGGCCCGTTCCGGGTGCGGGTCCGCACCGCCAGCTTCAACAACATCTCGATCGTGCCGTGGGTGATGAAGGGCGTCTTCGTCCCCGACATCATCACGATCCTCGCCAGCCTGTACTTCATCCTCGGGGACATCGACAAGTGAGCCAGCTGCTGGTGACGCAGATCCTCGCGGTGTCCATCGGCGACTACTGGGTGCAGACGGTCATCAAGTCCCTCGTCGTGCTCGTCCTCGTCCCGACGGCGACGGCGATCATCGTGCAGGCGTTCCTGTTCAAGATGATGGCCCACATGCAGAGCCGGCTCGGCCCCATGGAGGCCGGTCCCCACGGCGCCCTGCAGCTCATGGCCGACGGCGGCAAGTTCATCCAGAAGGAGCTCCTCGCGCCGGCGCGGGCGGACAAGTTCGTCTTCAGCCTGGCCCCGCTCATCGTGCTCCTCGGCACGTTCCTGCTCTACATCGTGATCCCCGCCGGGCCCAACGCGGTCGCCGAGGACCTCGACATCGGCATCTTCTTCGCCCTCGGCGTCTCGTCGATCTCGGTGATCGGCGTGCTCATGGCGGGCTGGGCCTCGGCCAACAAGTACGCCCTCATCTCCGGGCTGCGAGCCGCCGGCCAGCTCATCGCCTACGAGCTGCCCCTGATCCTGGCCGTGGTCGGCGTCGTGATCCAGGCCGAGACGCTCAGCCTGACGGGCATCGTGCGGGCCCAGGCCCAGGGCGAGATCTTCGGCCTCGGCCTCTTCGGGAACCCGTTCATCCTCACCCAGTTCGTCGGGTTCGGCATCTTCCTCGTCGCCACCCAGGCCGAGCTCACCCAGCCGCCCTTCGACATGCCGGTCGCGGAGTCCGAGCTCGTCGGCGGCTACCAGGTCGAGTACTCGGGCCTGCAGTTCCTCTTCTTCTACATCGGCGAGTTCGGCACCGCCTTCGCCTTCTCCGCCCTCGCCGCCACCATGTTCCTCGGCGGGTGGTGGTTCCCCGGCCTCGACGTCGACGGCGGCCTGCTCTCGAACCTCATCGGGCCGATCGTGCTCTTCGCCAAGATCATGCTCGTGGCGTTCCTCATCTTCTGGGCCCGCTTCACCTATCCGAGGTTCCGCGAGGACCAGCTGCAGATGTTCGCGTGGAAGTACCTGATCCCGATATCGCTCGCCAACATCCTCGTGACCGGCGTGCTGAAGGTGGTGTTCTGACGTGCCCAAGCTGCCCGGCCTGATCTCCGGCCTGAGCGTCCCGCTCAAGGAGCTGTTCAAACCCAACGTGACGGTGCAGTACCCGCACGAGACCGAGGCGCCCGCGCCCCGGGCCCGCGGCGTCATCGCGCTGAAGGAGGAGAACTGCACGGTCTGCATGCTGTGCGGGCGGAGCTGCCCGGTGTGGTGCATCTACATCGAGGGCCACAAGTACAAGGCCCCGCCCCGACGTGAAGGCGGCGCGCCGCGCACCAAGCAGGCGGTCGACCGCTTCGACATCGACTACTCGCTCTGCATGTACTGCGGGATCTGCGTCGAGGTGTGCCCGTTCGACGCCCTGTTCTGGAGCCCGGAGTTCGAGTACTCCACGCCCCGCATCGCCGACATGCTGCACGACAAGGACCGTCTCGGCGACTGGATGGAGACCGTCCCCGAGCAGCCCGCGTACGAGGCCGGCGCCACCGTCAAGGGCAAGAAGTAGTGATCGCCCAGAACCTGGCGTTCGGTGTGCTCGCGCTCTCCGCGCTCCTCGCCGCGCTCCGGGTCGTCACGACGAAGAACGTCATCCACGCCGCGCTGTACCTCGTCGTGGTCCTCGCCAGCATCGGCGCCCTCTACATCCTGCTCGCCGCCGAGTTCGTCGCCGCCGTGCAGATCCTCGTGTACATCGGCGCCATCGTCGTGCTCTTCCTGTTCGGTGTCATGTTGACCCGGGCACCGATCGGCGCCGACGCCGGGCTCGACAACGACCAGCGGTGGACCGCGGCCATCACCGCGGTGTTCCTCCTCGGGCTCCTCTCGTACGTGCTCGTCGACGCCTTCGGGGGGGACGAGCTGCCGGGCCTCGCCGAGGTCTCCCGGGAGGAGCTCACCGCCAGCCGTGGCACCGGCGCGGTGGGCAACGCCATCTTCTCCACCTACCTCGTCCCCTTCGAGGTCGTGTCCGTCCTGCTGCTCGCCGCCCTCGTGGGCGCCATCGTCCTCGCCCGGCGAGACTGAGTAGGTCCGCCGTGCTCATCAACCAGTTCCTGCTGCTCGGTGCCGCCCTGTTCTGCATCGGGGTGTACGGCGTGCTCGCCCGCCGCAACGGGGTGCTCGTGCTCATGTCGATCGAGCTCATCCTCAACGCGGTGAACATCAACCTCGTCGCCTTCGGCGCGCTCCACGAGGGGGCAGCGGCCATCTCCGGACAGGTCTTCGCGCTGTTCGTCGTCACCATCGCCGCCGCCGAGGTCGGCGTCGGCCTCGCCATCGTCCTGCTCATCTACCGCAACCGGACCAGCGTCGACCTCGACGAAGTCGACCTGATGAGGGGCTGACGCGTGCTGCTCGAGAACGCTTGGATCATCCCGGGACTCACCTTCGCCTCGTTCTGGCTGATCCTGTTCTTCGGCAAGCGGCTCCCGCGGGGCGGCTCGGAGATCGGCATCGCGGCCGTCGGCATCGCCTTCGTGCTGTCGTGCGCCATGGTCGTCCAGTGGGCCGACCGCCCCGCCGACCTCGTGGTCGAGCACGGCGGCGGCCACGCCGAAGAAGGCGAGCACGGGGAGGAAGCCGACCACGAGGAGGAAGGCGAGCACGAGGAGGAAGGCGAGCACGAGGAGGAAGCGCTCTCGGGCGGGCTCGCCCCGCCCGGGGGGCCGCAGATCGTCTCGGTCGCCGCCGCCGAGGGCGAAGAGCCGGCCGGCATCCGCGACGCGGTGGTCAACAACCGCACGTGGTTCGAGATCGGCGACGTGAAGATCACCGTCGGCACCTTCGTCGACGGGTTCACCGTCGTGATGCTCTTCGTCGTCGCCCTGATCTCCCTGCTCGTCCACATCTTCTCGACGAACTACCTGCTCGGCGACGTGCGCTTCACCCACTACTTCGCGGGGCTCAGCCTCTTCACCACCGGGATGTTCCTGCTCGTGGTCAGCTCGAGCCTCCTGCAGCTGCTGTTCGGGTGGGAGCTGATGGGCCTGTGCAGCTTCATGCTGATCGGCCACTGGTGGGAGAAGAAGGAGAACTCCGACGCCGCCCTCAAGGCGTTCCTCACCACCCGCACCGGCGACATCGGGCTGCTCGTCGGCATGTGCACGCTGTTCTTCGCCGCCGGCATGACGTTCGACATGAACGAGATCAACTTCCTCGCCCTCGAGGGCGGGATCGGCTCGACTGCCCTGCTCGTGGGTGCCTCGGCGCTTTTCATCGGGGTCATCGGCAAGTCGGCGCAGTTCCCGCTGCACACGTGGCTGCCCGACGCCATGGCCGGGCCGACCCCGGTCTCGGCGCTCATCCACGCCGCGACGATGGTCGTGGCCGGCGTCTACCTCGTCGCACGCCTCTACGGTGTGTTCTGGGAGGGCTTCGACATCGGCGCCGGCGGCGTCAACCCCATCGCCGTCATCGGCGGGATCACCGTCGTGATCGCCGCGGTCCTCGCGTTCGTGCAGCGCGACATCAAGAAGGTGCTGGCCTACTCGACCGTCAGCCAGCTCGGCTACATGGTGATGGCGCTCGGCGTCGGGGCGTGGACCGCTGCGGTGTTCCACCTCTTCACCCACGCGTTCTTCAAGGCGCTGCTGTTCCTCGGCTCCGGCTCGGTGAGCCACGCCGTGCACAGCTTCGACATGAAGTCGGAGATGGGCGGGCTGCGCAAGCACATGCCGGTCACGTTCGCCACGTTCATCATCGGGTCGATCGCCCTCGCCGGTCTCCCGCCGCTCGCCGGGTTCTGGTCCAAGGACGAGATCCTCGTCGGCGCCGAGCTGAACGGGTACCCGCTCTTCATGGTCGTGGGCCTCGTGGGGGCGTTCATGACCGCCGCGTACATGACCCGCACCGTGTACCTGATGTTCTTCGGCGAGTACCGGGGTCACGGCCACCCGCACGAGTCACCGAAGGTCATCACCATCCCGCTGATCGTGCTCGCCGTCTTCTCGGTCGGCGCCGGCCTCCTCAACTCGCCGTTCTCCGACTACGCCTTCTTCCAGTTCACCGAGCCGGCGTACGTGGTCGCCGCCGGCGTGCCCCACCACACGTTCGAGATCGGTCCCGCGCTCATCTCGACGATCGTGGCGGCGGCGGGCGTCGGCCTCGGCGTCGTGCTGTTCTTCCTCGGCAAGCTGCCGAAGGGCGTCACCGCGCGCAACGGGCTGGCCCGGGCCGGCTACGCCTTCCTCGCCAACCGCTACTACCTCGACCACCTCTACACCGGTCGCATCGTCGGTGGCATCAAGGGCCCGCTCGCCCGTGCCGCCTACTGGTTGAACCAGAACGTGCTCGACGGCATCGTGAACGGGGTCGGCAACGGCGCCCGGCGGGCGGGCGAGTTCACCTACAAGCGCATCGACCAGGGAGTGGTGGACCGGACCGTGAACGGCGCCGGCCTCGGCGCCGGCAGCGCCGGCGGGCTCCTGCGCACGATCCAGACCGGTCGGGTCCAGCAGTACGGCGCCTTGCTCTTCGGGGCGACGGCGGTGCTGGCGATCGGCCTCGTGCTCCTCGTCTCGGCCTAGGAAAGGGAACCAACCACCCGATGGACAGCTTCGACGACTACGCCCTCACCGCAGCGGTGTTCCTGCCGCTCGTGGGGGCCATCGCCATGCTCCTCGTGCCGAAGGTCGCGGAGGAGACCCACAAGTGGCTCGCGCTCGGGGCCAGCGTCGGCTCGCTCGCCGTCGGCGGCTACCTCCTCGCCGGGTTCGACTACGACGCCGCCGACAAGATGCAGTTCACGGTCGACAAGCCGTGGATCGACGTCATCAACAGCCGGTACATCCTCGGCATCGACGGGATCTCCCTGCCGCTGCTGATCCTCAGCATGGTGATCGTCGTGCTCGTGATCCTCTACAGCTGGACCCACTTCCCCGAGCCGCACAACCCCAAGGCGTTCCTGATCCTCACCCTCATCCTCGCCGCAGGGATGAACGGCACGTTCGTGGCACAGGACCTGATCCTGTTCTTCGTCTTCTTCGAGGTCGTCCTGCTGCCCATGTACTTCATGATCGGCGTGTGGGGCGGTGAGCACCGCCAGTACGCGGCCATCAAGTTCTTCCTCTTCACGCTGTTCGGCTCGGCGCTGATGATCCTCAGCTTCTTGGCCCTGTTCTTCCTCGTCCAGGACGGCAACGGCGGCGAGGGCACCTTCGCCATCGCCGACCTCGTCCGCCTCGCCAGCGACAACATCGGCCGGGACACCCAGCTGCTGATCTTCGGCGGGATGTTCATGGGCTTCGCCATCAAGGTGCCGATGTTCCCGTTCCACACCTGGCTGCCCGACGCCCACACCCAGGCGCCGACCCAGGGCTCGGTGATCCTGGCCGCCATCCTGCTGAAGCTCGGGACGTACGGCTTCGTCCGCATCGCCATCCCCATCCTCCCCGATGCCGCCGTCGAGTGGGCGCCGTGGATCGGCGGCCTCGCCGTGATCGGCATCATCTACGGCGCCCTCGGCTGCCTCGCCCAGACCGACATGAAGCGCCTGATCGCGTTCTCGTCTGTCGCCCACATGGGCTACGTGATGCTCGGCATCGCGACCCTGACCGACTTCGGCCTCAACGCCGCGGTGTTCGGCATGGTCGCCCACGGGCTCATCACCGGCATGCTCTTCTTCGTCGCCGGCTCGGTGAAGGAGCGGTTCCACACCCTCGAGCTCGCACGCCTCGGCGGACTGCTCAAGCAGGCGCCGCGCCTGGGCTGGATCCTCGGGTTCTGCGCCATGGCCAGCCTCGGGCTCCCCGGCCTCGCCGGGTTCTGGGGTGAGTTCCCCGCGATCCTCGCCGCCTACAACCCGGCAGAGGGCGTCTCCGAGGAGCTGTTCCGCGGCTACATGGTCGTGGCCGCCATCGGCACCGTGCTCGCCGCCGGCTACCTGCTGTGGATGCTCCAGCGGGCAGCGTTCGGCGAGCCCAAGGCCGAGTGGGACGACGTCGAGATCGCCGACATGCACTGGAACGAGTACGTGGCGTGGGTGCCGCTGCTGGTCTTCATCGTCGTCCTCGGCATCTACCCGAGCATCATCTTCGGCCTGACCGACGGGGCCGTGCAGCAGGCGGTCTCCGCGCTGGGCGGCGGCTGACCGTGCTCCAGCTCCTCGCCCAGGCAGAGGCCTTCCGCTCGCCGAACGTCGACTTCCACGCCTTCGCGCCCGAGATCATCCTCACTGCGGCCGTCGTGGTGGTGCTCCTCGTCGACCTCGTCTTCGAGGAGCGTGGCAGGTGGGCGACCTCGTCGATCGCCGGCATCGGCCTGCTCGCCGCGCTCGTCCCGGTGCTCACCCTCGCGGTCGACGGGACGGACCGAGCGATGTTCGACGGCGCCTACGTGGTCGACAACTTCGCGCTCATCGTGAAGGCCCTCTTCCTGCTGTCGGGCTACGTGACGATCCTCATCAGCTCCCGCTACATCGCCGAGGGCGACTACTACGAGGGCGAGTACTACTTCATGCTCCTCGCCTCACTGCTCGGCATGGTCGTGATGGGCTCCGCACGCGACCTCATCAGCATCTTCGTCGCCCTCGAGCTGCTCAGCATCCCGGCGTACCTGCTCGCCGGGTGGCGCAAGCGGGACCTGCGTGGCAACGAGGCGTCGCTCAAGTACTACCTGCTCGGGGTGTTCGCCTCCGCCGTGATGCTCTACGGCATGTCGCTGATCTTCGGCGTGACCGGTTCCACCGTGCTGACCGAGATCGGCGCCACGCTCGGCCGGGGCGAGGTCGCCACGCCGATCGTCGTGGTCGGCATCCTCTTCGTCGTCGTCGGGTTCGGCTTCAAGGTGTCGGCCGTGCCGTTCCACACGTGGGCACCCGACACCTACGAGGGCGCGCCCACACCGATCACCGCGTACCTGTCCGTCGCCTCCAAGGCAGCAGGCTTCGTGGCGCTGCTCCAGCTGGTGTTCATCGCCTTCCTCGGGCGCAGCGACGTCTGGCAGCCGCTGTTCTGGGTGCTCGCCGCGATCACGATGACGGTCGGCAACCTCATCGCCCTGCGCCAGACGAACGTGGTGCGGCTGCTGGCGTACTCGTCGGTCGCGCAGGCGGGTTTCATCCTCGCCCCGTTCGCGGTCGCCGGCGACATCAGCGACGCCCGTGGCGGGCCCCTCTCGGCCGTCGCCCCGGTGGTCACGTACCTGATCATCTACGCGGCGATGAACTTCGGCGCGTTCGCCGTGGTGATGGCCGTCGCCCGCAAGACCCGCTCGGGCGAGCTGTCGAGCTACGGCGGGCTCTTCGAGTACGCCCCGGGGCTCGCGGTGCTCATGACGGTGTTCATGTTCGCCCTGGCCGGCATCCCACCGCTCGGTGGCTGGCTCGCCAAGTTCGTGATCTTCAAGGTCCTGCTCGACGCCGGCACCACGGCGGCCATCGTGCTCGCCCTCATCGCCGCGGTGAACTCGGTGATCTCGCTCTTCTACTACGCGTCGGTGGCCCGGGAGATGTGGATGCGGCCCGTCCCCGACGGCGACCGCGCCCCCATCCGGGTCCCCGCCGCCCTCGGCTCCGCCCTCGCCCTGGCCGCCGCGTTCACGCTCCTGTTCGGAGTCAGCGACGTCGCCACCCGCTTCGGCGACCTCGCCATCTTCGGCTTCCTCCCCTGACCGTGGGGCGGCAGGTGCGGCCCACCCCCCCTCGTTCTGGCGGTTGGATCCGACACTCAGGCGCGCTTCCAACCGCCAGTTCGGTGAAGGGGTGAGCGGGCCGGCCTTCGACGGGATCGCGGAGCGGATCGGACGGCTCGGGCCGGTGCCGTTCGCCGACTACGTCGAGCTGGCGCTCTACGGGTCACACGGGTTCTTCGCCACGGGGGCGGGCGCGGGGCGTCGGGCGGACTTCATCACGAGCCCCGAGGTCGGGCCGCTGTTCGGCGCGGTGGTGGCCCGGGCGCTCGACGCCGAGTGGGAGCGCCTGGGTCAGCCGGACCCGTTCGTGGTCGTGGAGGCAGGGGCCGGGCGCGGCGCGCTCGCCGAGGCGGTCCTGGCGTCTGGCCCCTCCTGCGCCCCCGCCCTGCGCTACCTGTGCGCGGAGCGGTCACCGGTGCTGCGGGCGGCGATCGCCGACCTGCTCCCCGTCGAGCCCGCCGCCAACGTGCTCGGTGGGGTGGGGGAGGAGGACGACGACCGGGAGCTGGTGGTCGGTCAGCAGACCGGCCCCGTCGTCGCCGTGCTCGACGACCTGCCGGCAACGATGTTCACCGGCGTGATCCTCGCCAACGAGCTGCTCGACAACGTTCCGTTCCTGCTGCTCGAGCGCAGCACGGAAGGCTGGGACGAGGTCCGGGTCGGGGCGGACGGCGAGCGGCTCGCCGAGGTGCTCGTCGGCGCCAGCCCCGACCTCGCGGCCGAGGCGAC
>JBBDQT010000071.1:0-1792 GCA_040905815.1 Acidimicrobiales bacterium | reverse complement strand
GACGGGTGCGTGCCATGCTCGACCGCCATGACCGAGGACCTGCACCGGAGCCCGGCGGGCATCGTCAAGGGCGGGACGCTCGCCGCCGCGGGCGCCACAGCCCTCGTGTTCACGTGCTCGGCGGCGGTGCTGGTGATCGAGATCCTGGCCGGGCGGCTGCTCGCGCCTTACGTGGGCGTCTCGCTCGAGACCTACACCGGCATCATCGGGACGGTCCTCGCCGGCATCGCCATCGGCACGGCGCTCGGTGGTCGGCTCGCGGACCGGGTCGACCCACGGCGCCTGCTCGGCCCGACGATCGTCGCCGGCGGTGCCCTGGCGGTGCTCTCCCTGCCGGTCGTCGGCCTGCTCGGGCCTGCCGTCGCCGGTGGTGGGCCGGTGGCCATCGTGTTCCTGGCACTGACCGCGTTCGTCCTGCCCACCGCGGTGCTGAGCGCGGTGAGCCCGATGGTGGCGAAGCTCCGGCTGGCCTCGATCGCAGAGACCGGCTCGGTGGTCGGAGGGCTCTCCGCCGCGGGCACCGCCGGCGCCCTCGTCGGCACGTTCGCCACCGGCTTCGTCCTCGTCGCCGCCCTCCCGAGCCGACCAATCGTGATCGGGCTCGGCGTCCTCCTCGCCGTGCTCGGCGTGGTCCTCTGGATCGGCCTTGCCGGCGGCCTTCCGGGACCGGCCGTCGCGGCCGCGGTGCTCGTCGTGGCCGGCCTCGGTGCGGCGTCGGACTCACCATGCCAGCGGGAGACCGCCTACTACTGCGCCTCGGTGGAGGTCGACCCCGACCGGCCGACGGGGCGGGTGCTCGTGCTCGACGACCTCCGCCACAGCTACGTCGACCTCGAGGATCCGACGTACCTCGAGTTCCGCTACATCCGGCTCTTCGCGGCGGTGACCGACCGCGTCGTCGACCCCGGCCCGATCGACGTGTTGCACCTCGGGGGCGGCGGCTTCACGTTCCCCCGCCACTTGCTCGCCACCCGGCCCGGCACGACGAACACCGTGCTGGAGCTCGACCCGGAGATCGTGGCGATCGGCGAGGAGGAGCTCGGTCTCGAACCGGGTCCGGACCTGCGCATCCGCACCGGCGACGCCCGCACGAACATCACCGAGGAAACGACCGGCGCCTACGACCTCGTCGTCGGTGACGCGTTCGGCGGGCTGTCGGTGCCGTGGCACCTGGCGACGGTGGAGCTGGTGGAGGAGGTGGCCCGCACGCTCAGGCCCGGGGGCACGTACGTGGTGAACGCCATCGACGGTGGCCCACGCAGCTTCGTGCGGGCCGAGCTGGCGACGTTCGGCCAGGTCTTCGACCACCTGGCGGTCGTGGTGCCGCCCGCCGGCCGGTTCGGCAACCACGTGCTCGTGGCGAGCGACGAACCGATCCGCCTCGACCCGATCGACCCCGTCGACGGAGTCCTGCTCACGGGCGAAGTCCTCGAGGACTTCATCGGCGACGCCCGCTCGCTGCGGGACGACTTCGCCCCCGTCGACCAGCTCATCACCCGCGAGTAGCGCCGCCAGCGGGCCGCTGTTCTCCGGGGATGATCCGGCACGCCGACGTTGTTTGTACGGGCATGCGAGTGGAGATCTGGTCTGACGTCGTTTGCCCCTGGTGCTACATCGGGAAGCGCAACCTGGAGGCGGCGCTCGAGGGGTTCGAGCACCGGGACGAGGTCGAGGTGGTGTGGCGCTCCTTCGAGCTCGACCCGGGCGCGCCACCGCACCGGGAGGGCCCCTACGTCGACCGCCTGGCCGGGAAGTACCGGACGTCGGTGGACGAGGCGCAGGCGATGATCGA
>JBBDQT010000070.1:0-1435 GCA_040905815.1 Acidimicrobiales bacterium | reverse complement strand
CGCTGTGCTGCTTTGCAAGCAGGGGGTCGTGGGTTCGATTCCCATCGTCTCCACCGTGGAGGGCCCGCTGCTACGGCTGCGACGAACTCGTGATCGCAACCTCGTCGACGCTCACGTCGAGGAACTCCTGCCAGCTGGGCTCGTGGACGAACAGCCGGGGACGACCGTCGTCGTCGGTGTGGACGCCGTTCGGGAGCTCGCAACCGACGATCCTCCGCAGCAGGTCGTGGAGGTGGTCGATGGCCTGGACGGCGGTGGTGGGGTCGTCCGTGCCGGGGGACAGGGCGCGATCGGCGATGTCGACGAGCTGGCGGAAGCCGTAGAGGGGGTCGTCGTCCAGGCTCCGCTCGCTTCCCACCTCCACGTACCTCGTGAGCCGGTCGTCCTCGGCCACGTCCCCCCACACGCGCAGCAGCGGCGCACCTTCCGCCAGTCTGGGTCTGGGTGGGCATGGACGTCGTGTGCCCGTTCGGGGCGCCGTCCATGGGCGCGCCCCGCCTGCTCAGCGCATCATGAGCGGCTTCGGGATCCTCAAGACGACCCGGTAGGCGTCGTCGCTCGGCAAGGGGCCGTAGAGGCGGGAGTCCGCGTTGGTCACCTCCCGGTTGTCCGAGAGCACGAACACCTGGTCGTCGCCCACTCGCCAGTGGCGCCCCTCGACCTCCACGACCTCGCCGGGGACGGCGGTGATCCGCTTCACGAGCCAGAAGTCGGTCGAGCCCGGCTGGCGGACCACGCAGATCTTGCCCTTCCGTGGCCGGCGCAGGGGGACGGCGAGGAGTCCGTCACCGGGTTCGAGGGCAGGGCGCATGGAGTCCTCGGCCACGACGAACCGTCGAACCAGCGCCATGAGGCCTCAGTGTAGGTTCGAAAACCCGAGAAACCTGATGGAGGAGACATCCATGTTCAGCCGTCTGTTCAGCAGCGCCACCGTCGCCCACGCCCACTGCGACCTGTTCTGTGGGGTCTACGACCCCGCCCAGGCGAAGATCGAGGCCATGTCGGTCTTCAAGGCGGCGCAGAAGTACCACGAGTCCGACGACCCGGTCTTCAAGGACCGCGCCATCCTCATCAAGGAGGAGCGCGCGGAGCTCGTCAAGCACCACGTCATGGTGCTGTGGGCCGATTTCTTCACGCCCGAGCACGCCGAGCAGTTCCCCCAGCTCCACGACCTCGTGTGGCGGACCATAAAGCAGGCGGGCGATGCCAAGAAGTCGATCGACCCCGCTGACGGCGAGAAGCTCGTCGGACTCGTCGACGAGCTCGCCGGCATCTTCTGGCAGACGGAGAAGGCCAAGGGCTCAGGCGTCTACCCGCCGAGCTGACCGCAGGTGGGCGGCGGGGCCCAGGGGGGCCCGGCCGAGCGCTCACGTCACGGGGCGGCGTGGAAGCGGGCGAAGAGCCCGCGGACGCGGTTGTGATCGGCGGTGAGGAG
>JBBDQT010000069.1:0-8618 GCA_040905815.1 Acidimicrobiales bacterium | reverse complement strand
GGGCACCTCGGTCCACACCCACGAGGCCTGCTGCGCGAGGTGGGTGCGGCGCCCGTCGGTGTCACCGATCGAACCGGTGCCCTCGTCCAGCCCTTCGTCGCCGGCCATCGCCTGGAACGCGGAGAAGTCGAGGCCCGCGCAGAAGCCGCGGCCTGCTCCCGAGAGCACGACGGCCCGTACCGACGTGTCCCGCTTCAGGGACTCGCCCGCCTCCACGATGGCCGAGAACATCGCCGGGTCGAGCGCGTTGACCTTGTCCGGGCGGTCGAGCCGCACGTGGGCGACCCCTCCCTCCGCGGTGACGCTGACGCGCTCGGCCATGCGCGGCAGCATACGAGGAGGCTGTGAGCTGCTCAGGCGGCGGCGGCCACCGCGGCCTGGCCGACGCTGATCCCGCCGTCGTTGCACGGGACCCGGTGGTGCGTGAGCACCTCGAGGCCGGCGTCGGCGAGCGCGCCGGCGACGATCGCGGTGAGCCGCGAGTTCTGGAAGACGCCGCCCGAGAGCGCGACGCAGTCGAGCCGGTGTCGGTCCGCCAGCTCGATGGCGGCGGCGGCCGTCGCCCGTCCGAGTCCCTCATGGAAGCCAGCGGCCACGTCTGCAAGCGGCGTCCCGGCCTCTCGCTCGCCGATGACGGTGGCGATCAGCGGGGCGGGATCGAGCACGAGCATGTCGGTGAGCCAGCGCTGTTCGAGGGGGTAGGTGGCAACCCCGGCTCGAGGCCGGCTTCGTGCCAGCGCTTCGAGCTCGATGGCGGCCTGGGCCTCGTAGGTGACCGTTGACCGCACGCCGAGCAGGGCGGCGACGGCGTCGAAGAGACGTCCGGCGCTCGTGGTCGTCGGCGCCCGACCGCTCGTCGCCAGCTCGGTCACCGCGGCCACCTTCGCCGGGTCACCGTCGAGTGACGCACCCACCCGCGCCGCGGCGTCCGCACCGAGGGCGACCTGTGCCCACGCCACCGCCATGCGCCACGGCTCCCGGATCGCCGCGGCGCCGCCCGGCAGGGCCACCGGCGCGAGGTGGCCGACGCGCTGGTACCCGTCGAGGTCGGCGACGAGCAGCTCACCGCCCCACAGGGTCCCGTCGGGGCCGAGACCGGTCCCGTCGAAGGCGATGCCGAGCACCGGGCCGGCACGCCCGTGCTCGGCGAGGCACGACGCGATGTGGGCGTGGTGGTGCTGGACCGGGATCGCCGGCAGGTCGAGCTCGGCGGCGATCTTGGTCGAGAGGTACTCGGGGTGCAGGTCGTGTGCGACGACCTCGGGTCGGACGCCGGCCAGGTGGCACAGATGGTCGATCGCCTGCAGGAACGACTGGTGGGCGGCGAGGTGCTCGAGGTCCCCGATGTGGTGGCTCACCGTCAGGGTCGACGCCTTGGCGACCGTGATGGTGCTCTTCAGCTCGGCTCCCACCGCGAGCAGCGGCCGCCGGGCGGGACGGGGCAGGACGAGCGGCTCCGGCACCATGCCGCGGGAGCGGCGCACGACCTGCACCGAGCCCCCGCTCGCCCGGACGACGCTGTCGTCGCATCGGATGTGGATGGGCCGATCGTGGGTGAGCAGCGCGTCGCTGAGCGGTCCGAGGCGCGCCAGCGCGTCGTCGTCGGTGTGGGCGATCGGCTCGTCGCTCGCGTTGCCGCTCGTCAGCACGAGCGGACGGCCGACCTCCGCCAGCAGCAGGTGGTGGAGAGCGGTGTACGGGAGGAGCACGCCGAGGTCGGGCAGGCCGGGCGCCACGCCGGGCGCGACCGGTGCGCCCGGCCGCCGGGGGGCGAGCACTATCGGTCGGCCCGGCGAGCACAGCGCGGCGGCGGCGACGTCGTCGAGCTCGCACAGCGCCCGCGCTGCGTCGAGGTCGCCGACGAGCACCGCGAACGGCTTGTCGTCCCTGGCCTTGCGCCGCCGGAGCAGGGCGACGGCATCCGGGTCGGTCGCGTCGCAGGCGAGGTGGAACCCGCCGAGGCCCTTCACGGCCACGGTCGCACCCGTCCTGAGCAACGCCGCCGCCGCGTCGAGAGCGGCGTCACCGAACTCGGTCGTGGTGCCGTCGGGCAGGCACAACCGGAGGCTCGGGCCGCACGCCGGGCACGCGTTCGGCTGGGCGTGGAACCGGCGGTCGGTGGGATCGTCGTACTCGGCCTGGCACCGCCCGCACATCGTGAACGACGCCATGGTCGTCGCCGGCCGGTCGTAGGGGACCGCGGTCACGATCGTGTAGCGGGGGCCGCAGTCGGTGCAGTTCGTGAACGGGTAGCGGTGCCGCCGGTCGCGGGGTTCCTCGACCTCGGCCAGGCACGCCTGGCACGTCGCGGTGTCGATGCTGACGGGTGCCTCAGGGGCGCCCGCACCGCTGCTCGCCACGATCTCGAAGGCGAGCTCGTCGTCGCTGGGGGGAAGTGGCGTGGCCTCCACGCCCGTCACCCGGGCGAGCGGAGGTGGCGCCTCCACGAGCAACCGGCACAGCTCGTCGAGGTGCTCGGCGGGACCCTCGACCTCGAGCAGGACACCTTCGCTGTCGTTCAGGACGAATCCGGTGAGGCCGAGGGCGACGGCGTGGCGGTACACGAAGGGCCGGAAGCCCACCCCCTGGACCGTCCCGGTGACCCGCACCCGCCGGCGCTCGGCCCCGCGATCGATGTCGGTCATGGTCTGACCATCTTGCCCCAGGCGCCCGGACCCCCAGCGTGCGGGCGGCCGGCGGGGCGTCAGTCCTCGTCCTCGAAGACGCGGCTGGCCAGCAGATCGTCTGGGAAGATGTGCGTCAGGGCGTCGCGGTCGATCGACCCGCCGGCGGACACGAGGCGGCCGGCGTGGCGGAGACGGGCCCGTTCGATGGCGTTGCGCACGCTGCGGGCGTTGGCGAAGTCCGGCTGCGTCTGCCGCCGCTCCAGGTAGGAGCGGAAGACCGACTCGGTCTCGGGCGCCAGCTCGTAGCCCTGCTCGGCGAGCATCCGGTGGCCGATGGAGACGAGATCGTCGAGGTCGAACTCGGGGAAGTCGAGGTGGTGGGCGATGCGCGAGCGCAGGCCGGGGTTCAACGAGAAGAAGCCCTCCATGCGGTCCTTGTAGCCGGCCAGGATCACGACGAGCCGCTCACGGTGCTCCTCCATGGCCTGCAGGAGCATCTCGATGACCTCCTGTCCGTAGTCGCGCTCGTTGTCCGGTCGGTGCAGGGCGTACGCCTCGTCGATGAACAAGACGCCGCCCATCGCCCGCTTCAGGACCTCTTTGGTCTTGGGCGCGCTGTGCCCGACGTACTGGCCGACGAGATCCTCCCGGGACACAGTCACGAGGTGGCTCGACGGCAGGTAGCCGAGGCTGTGGAGGATCTCCGCCATCTTGACGGCGACGGTGGTCTTGCCCGTCCCCGGTGAACCGGTGAACGACATGTGGAGGTTGGGGCGGGGCGTGTCGAGCCCGAAGCGCCGGCGCAGCTGGTCGACGAGCAGGAGGGCTTCGATCTCCCGAAGGCGGCTCTTGACCGGTTCCAGGCCGATGAGCTCGGCGTCGAGGTCATCGAGGACCTGACCGGCGCCGAGCTCGGCCCGGATCTCCTCGAGGTCGACGCTGGCGCCGGGGTCGAGGAGAGCGGGACCGTCCTGGCCGTCGTTCTCCGGGCCGTCCTTGTCTTGGTCTGTCTGGTCTCCGGCTGCGTCCGCCCCGGGCTTGGTGCCGGGGCGGCGCATGCCGAAGCTGCTCTTCGCCGTGCTGTCGCTCACCGTGAGGAGTATCGCTCACCGTGGGATCGGTCAGCTGCGTAGGGGCGCGACGTGTAACCGAGCGTGCGGCCAGGTCGCGACTGGCGCTCGAGCGTGAACCCGGGCTCCTCGTCGGGGGTCTGGACGATGAAGCTCAGCGCCACGGTCTCGCGACCCTTGCGGTTGTCGAACGCCGACACCTTGATGTACTGGTCCGGGAACGCCTCGCGACAGGCGTTGACCTCGGCGAGCACGGCAGCAGGGTCGTTCAGGTCGAACATCGGGAGGTCCCACAGCTCCCAGAAGGTGTTGCGCGGGTGTGGGTCGTCGGTGCGCTCGATGGAGACGGACCACTCGTTCTGGATGACGTAGCGGATCTGGGCCTCGATCTCCTCGTCGCTGAGGTCGGGGAGGAATGCGAAGGTGCCTTGGGTGATCATCGTGGTCCTCTCAGGACGGCGTCGGGGCGACGTCGGCCGTGTCGGTCGACTCGTAGTCGAAGGTCACGTCGCCCCAGGTGTCGAGGGCGGCGAGCAGTGCCGGGCTGGTCTTCGCGGCGAGCTTCAGGATCTCTTCGCCTTCGGTGTAGTAGTCCTTGCCCTCGTTGCGGGCCTTGATGATCGCCTCGACGGCGACGCGGTTGGCCTCGGCGCCGGCGGCGATGCCCATGGGGTGGCCGATGGTGCCGCCGCCGAACTGCAGGATCGAGTCCTCGCCCAGGTAGTGCAGGAGCTGGTGGGTCTGGCCGGCGTGGATGCCGCCGGAGGCGACGGGCATGACGGCGTTGAGCGACGCCCAGTCCTGGTCGAAGTAGATGCCGTGGGCCGGGTTGGCGGGCACGTAGTCGAGGCGGAGGGTGTCGTAGAAGCCGGCGATCATGGCCGGGTCGCCCTCGAGCTTGCCGACCACGGTGCCGGCGTGGATGTGGTCGACGCCGAGCAGGCGGCACCACTTGGCGATCACCCGGAAGCTCACGCCGTGGTTCTTCTGGCGGGTGTAGGTGCCGTGGCCGGCGCGGTGGAGGTGGAGGATCATCCCGTTGCGGCGGGCCCACTTCGACATAGAGGTCATGGCCGTGTATCCCACGGTGAGGTCCATCATGACGATGACGCTGCCGAGCTCCTTGGCGAACTCCGCCCGCTCGTACATGTCCTCCATGGTGGCGGCGGTGACGTTCATGTAGTGGCCCTTGATCTCGCCGGTGACCTCCTGAGCCCGCTCGATCGCCTCCATGCAGTACAGGAACCGCTCACGCCAGCGCATGAACGGCTGGCTGTTGATGTTCTCGTCGTCCTTGGTGAAGTCGAGCCCGCCTCGCAGGCCCTCGTACACCACGCGGCCGTAGTTGCGCGAGGACAGCCCGAGCTTGGGCTTCACCGTGCAGCCGATCAGCGGGCGCCCGAACTTGTTGAGCATCTCGCGCTCGGCGACGATGCCGTGGGGCGGGCCGTCGAAGGTCTTGACGTAGGCCACGGGGATGCGCATGTCCTCGAGCCGCAGGGCCTTCAGCGCCTTGAAGCCGAACACGTTCCCGATGATCGAGGACGTGAGGTTGGCGATCGACCCCTCCTCGAAGAGGTCGATGTTGTAGGCGATGTAGGCGATGAACTGCTCTTCGTTGCCGGGGACGGGGTCGACCTTGTAGCACTTCCCCTGGTAGCGGGTGTGGTCGGTGAGCCGGTCGGTCCACACCACCGTCCACGTGGCGGTCGACGACTCGCCGGCGACCGCGGCACCCGCTTCTTCGGGATCGACCCCCGGCTGGGGGGTGATCCGGAAGGCTGCGATGATGTCGGTGTCGGAGGGCTCGTAGTCCGGCCGCCAGTACCCCATCGCCTTGTAGGAGATGACGCCTGCGCCCCAGCGCTCCTCGGCGGTCTCGCCGTTCGTCTCGGTGGTTGTCATGGCTCCACCCTGTCAAAAGTGTCTCTCGTTGTCTATGATGAATTGGCCCCTTAACCATCGGTGATCACTTATGACCTTGAACCAGCTCCGCACGTTCGTCGCCGTCGTCGACTGCGGATCGGTCCGGATGGCGGCCGAGCAGCTCGTCGTCTCCCAGCCGGCGGTGTCGGGCGCGGTGTCGAGCCTCGCCCGAGAGCTCGGCGTCGACCTGGTGGAGCGTGACGGACGGGGCCTGCGGGTCACGCCCGCCGGGTCGGCCTTCGCCGCCGCGGCGCGGAGCTGCCTCCACCACCTCGACCATGGGGTGCGGCTGGCGCGCAGCGTCGAGGAGCCGGGACGGGGTGCCGTCCGGATCGCGGCCATCGCCACCGCCGCGGAGCGCTTGCTCCTGCCCATCCTCGCCGGGTTCCGCGAGGAGTACCCCGAGGCGGAGGTCACCGTGCAGGTGGGCAACCGCTCGGACGTGTGGGACGCCCTGCGCGACTACGACGTCGACCTCGTCGTCGCCGGGCGGCCGCCCTCCTCGGCCCAAGTCGAGGTGCTCGGGCAGGCGAGCAACACCCTCGTCGTGGTGGGGCTGCCGACGGAGAGACGATCACGCGCCGACACGATGCGCCACCTCGCGACGTCGACGTGGTTGCTCCGCGAGGACGGGTCGGGGACCCGCTCCGCCACCGACGAGCTCCTCGACCACTTGCGTCTCGACCCGCCTCGGATGGTCCTCGGCTCCAACGGCGCGGTCGAGGCCGCCGTCCTCGCCGGCTTCGGCGTGGGACTGCTCCCACTCGGAGCCGTGCGCCGTCGACTCACCTCGGGAGCACTCGCTCGCGTCGACTGCCCCGGCACGCCGATGGACCGACCCTGGCACCTCGTCGCCTCGACCGTCGTCGATCTGTCCCCGACCGCTGCGCTCGCCGCCAGATCCCTGCTCGAGGCGACCGGGGGCTTCACCCCTGCCGCCGCCGGCCGTCGCCTACTTCGATGACACCGCCTGGTCCGCCGGGATGCGCACGGCGACGCTCGTGCCCTGCCCGTGTGCCGACCTGACGTGGAGCGTGGCCCCGAGCAGCATGGCCCGCTCGTGCATCCCCGCCAGACCGAAGCTCGTCGGCCCCACGGCCGTCGTCGGATCGAACCCCACGCCGTCGTCGGTGACGGTGAAGACCACCGAGACGCCGTCGTGGACGAGGCTGACATCGACGTGGGAGGCCTCGGCGTGCTTGACGACGTTCTGCAGCGTCTCCTGCGCGATCCGGAACAGCGCGGTCTCGACGTGGGGCGCGAGTCCGCAGGGTTCGAGGCGGACGGTGGCCTCGAGATCCCCGAGCTCTGCTGCCACCGAGATGATGGCGGCGTTGAGGCCGAGGTCGTCGAGCAGGGCCGGGCGCAACCCGGTGATGGCACGTCGGGCGTCCTCGAGCGCTTCGGAGACGAGCGCCGTCGCCGCCGCCAGCTCCTCCTCGACGGCCGGGTCGTCGGTCAGGGAGGTCGCCGCCCGGAGGTGGTACCAGGCGCTGACCAGGCGTTGGCTGATCCCGTCGTGGATGTCCCCGGCGATCCGGCGCCGATCGAGCTCTTGGAGCTCGATCGTGCGGACGGCGAAGGTCTCGAGGTCGGCCTCACGCCGCTGCAGCCGGTCGTACAGGATGGCGCCCTCCACCACGCCGGCGACGAGGCTGGCCACCTCCTCGAGGCGCGTGACGGTGCCCGGACCGAAGTGCCCGGCGTCGCGGGCGTGCACGTTGAGCACGCCGACCACCGTCGCCGGCGGCCGTAGGAGCGGGACCGACACGAGCGAGCTGTAGTCCTCGCCCCGCAACGCCGGTATGTAGCGGTAGCGCGGGTCGTTCCACTTGTCCTCGACGACGGCGGGCTCGCCGTGCTGGGCAACCCAGCCGGCGATGCCGTCGCCGAACGGCAGCCGGATCGTGCCGGCCAGGGCGTCGAACGCCTCGGGTGTCGCGCCCATGAGGACGACCTCGGCGGTCTCGTGGTCGACGACGTGGACGAAGCAGGCGTCGGCGGCGGTGAAGGCGACGACGAGGTTGGCGACCTCACGCAGCAGGGAGCGGAGGTCGCGCTCCTCGCCGGCGAGCGAGATGATCTCCCGCAGCAGCGTCGTCCACGCCGGGTCGTCGTCCATGCCGAACACGTCGGTCCGCTCGCTGCCCTCGCTCACAGGAACGTGCCTTCGCGGAGCGCGACCGCGACGGCCTGGGCCCGGTCGGTCACGCCGAGCTTGCGGTAGATCGATCGCACGTGGGTCTTGATGGTCTCCTCTCCGAGCACGAGGCGGGCAGCGATCGTTCGGTTCGGATGGCCGTGGACCATGAGCTCGAGCACCTCGCTCTCGCGCTGGCTCAGCCCGAGCGCGGCCCCCGGCCAGAACTCCCCGCGGTTGATGCGGGCAGCCGAGAGGGCGACCCGGCCAGCGAGGCTGGGGTCGACGACCACTTCGCCGGAGAGGACCAGGCGGAGCTGGGCGAGGAGCTCCTCGGCGAGCACCTGCTTGGTGAGGTAGCCCGAAGCACCGGCCCTCAGGGCCTCGAAGAGGTACTGCTCGTCGTCGTACACCGTCAGGAGCACGACCTTGGTGGCGGGCGCCAGCCGCAGCAGCTGCTCGCACAGCTCGAGACCGCTGACGCCCTTCATCCGCACGTCGACCAGTGCCACGGCGGGGGCGAGGTCGACCACGAGTCGGGCGGCTTCGGTCGGGTCGGTCGTGCCCGCCACCACCTCGACCTCCGCAGCGTGGGGTCGCAGCATCGCCCTCAGCCCGTCGAGCACGATCTGGTGGTCGTCGACGAGGAGGATCCGTATCGGCTCGTCCACGGCCGCTTCCATGAGGCGAGCCTACGAGCAGGCTCGCCTCGCGGACGCCACGGGGAGCGCTGCCTGCAACACCTCGGTCGGACGGGCGCTCGGCGTCACGCTTACGTACGCTGTGCTCCCATGAGCCCCAAGACCGTGACCATGCGCCGTGTCGCCGAGGACGGCATGAAGCGGCCGGTGATGC
>JBBDQT010000068.1:7023-8640 GCA_040905815.1 Acidimicrobiales bacterium | reverse complement strand
GAAGGCGTCATTGGGCGTCCTTGCCCGCCAGCCCTCGTTCGATCAGCATGATCTCCTCGTCGCCGGCCAATGCCGCCGTGTCGATCGGGGCAGCAAGGGTGATCACGACAGCAGCCACGATGACGGGGTTGCGGGCAGCGGCCGTCACCTGGCGCCACCGTGGCAGGGACGATGACAGCGCCGCGACGGGATGGGGCTGGGGTTGTGCCTGGAGGCGCCGGACCACGCTCTCGATCAGGGGCACCAGCGCGCACACCACGGTGAGGCTCGACAAGATGGAGACCTTGATGGCGAACTCAGTCGTCTGGAACGACAGCAGTCCCGCTGCCAGGGCAGCAGTCGCGGTGCCGTAGATGACCCGCCCCAGCGGCGTCTTCGGCGCCGTCTGCGGATCGGACACCATGAAGAAGACAAAGATCAACAGTTCGGGCGAGAGGGCGATGTTGGCCCAGTAGGACAGACCGCTGATGGTCCCGTCGTGCCAGATGGCGACGAACTCCCGCTCACCGACGGCAAGGATCCCGACCAGCACGGCGAAGGTCGCCAGGAACGACACCGCCATACCGACCATGCGCACCCTGCGCAGGATCCACCAGGCCCCGGCGAAGATCACGACGTACGCGAGTGCCTGGCCCACCCGGCTCGGCCCCCACCACAGGTACTGCGGGAACACATGGCGGGGCCCGATGACCAGCAGGATCCACACCAGCCCGACGTTGGACGGGTTGAACAGGTGGCGCCCGCCGGGGCGGATGAGGTACTTCGACAGCAGGGACAACAGCGCCGCCACCAGGAAGAACTCGATCCCGTTGAGGCTCCACCAGTCGCCGTGGGCGGTACCCGAGGCGCGCAGGATGAACGCCACGCTGCTGCCGGTGAGCATCGCGCTCGCCGGCCAGACCAGGGTCGCCTCCCGCCGGAACGTGATCACCATCTCCACCAGGGCGCTGAAGGCGATGGTGACCAAGATCTGGGCGATCGAGACCTTGAAGTCGAGCACCGTCTGGCCCAGGAGCTGGAGGGTCATGATGACGACCGACAGCTTGAGCCGGGGATCACGTCGGTTGGGGAGGACGACGGGGATCCGCCGGCCCCGCACGCCGATGCTCGGCGCCTCCCGCGCCGGCGCGAGTGCGATGGTGGACGCAGGCGAGGACACGATCACGCCGCCTTCAGCGTGGCCGCCGCGTAGGCGCTGTCGATCAGCGGGCACCAGATCACCACGGACTTGTACTTCGTGGGGTCCACCTCCCGGGGCAGCATGAAGTTGAGCGATCCGGCGGTGATGTCGAGCGGGGCGGCTCTCACCCAGGGCGCGGCCATGAACTCCGGTGTCGTGCGAGGCGCCTCCAGAGGGCTCAGGGTGATCTCCAGGTCCACGTTGGGGGAGACGTAGAAGTCGTCCAGGCGCAGCGCATGGGAGCCGTCCTCCAGGCGGTAGACGGTGATCGACCCCTTTCCCGTCTGGTCCATCCGGTAGAAGTCCCCGGTGGCCACCACCGACGTCCCCGGCGCTGACATCGAGGGCAGCGGCTCCTCCTCGAGAGGTATGTCGACCTGCTGCTCCACCAGCAGCTCCCAGGGCCCGTCGGAGGCGACCTCCACCTCGATGGTTCC
>JBBDQT010000068.1:0-6923 GCA_040905815.1 Acidimicrobiales bacterium | reverse complement strand
GTCCAGGCGATGCTCGGCGGGGTGATCGCCGCCGCGACCAAGGCGATGATGACCACCCCGCCGGTCTTGCTGGCCGCCGCCGCCAGTCCCGTCCCCCGGGACCGGATCCGGGTGGGGAACACCTCCGAGCTGTAGGCGAACAGCACGGCGACGATCGAGCTGATGCCCCAGATGGGCACCACCAGGAGGGCCTGGAGCAGCCCCCGGTTGTCGGCCACCTCGTCGCCCGTCACCACGAAGCCGACCAGGGCGGCCGCGGTGAGCGCACCCAGGAGGATCATCGTCTTCTTGCTGCTCCACACGCCGTAGAGCCAGGCCACCCCGAAGTTGAGGGGGAAGCCGATCAGCGCCGAGTCGCGCAGGATCCGGTTGGCCGTGACCTCGGTGTAGCCGAGCCGCTGCAGGTTCGACGGCACCCAGAGCTGGAACCCGAAGGTCACCAGCCCGACACCCAGGCCCAACAGCACGACCACTGCGCTCAGTCCGAGGAACGGCGGCTGGAGCAGCTGGGCGAACCGGCTCTTCACGCCGGCCTCCACAGCCAGCTCCGACAGCTCGTCTCGCACCACGACGGCTCCGTAGCGCTCCATGACCGCCCGGGCCTCGTCCTCACGTCCCGAAGCCAACAAGAACCGCGGCGACTCGGGGATCCAGCGGTTGAGCAGCAACAGGAACAACCCGGTGGGCAGGCCCAGCAACCACAGGATCCGCCAGCCATAATCGGGCACCAACACCGTGGACAGCCAGCTGGTGATGACGTACGCGCCGGCGATGTCGCCGCCGATCAGCACCATCAGCCAGCCGCGGTGGCGGGCGGGGATCGTCTCGGCCATGAGTGCGAAGGTGATGGGCAGCATCCCGCCCACCCCCAGGCCCATGACGAAGCACATGATCAGATTGAGGGTGAACGACGGCATCGACCCGCAGACGGCGGTCGCGGTGAACAGCACCCCGGCCAGCAGGATCGACGCCCGCCGGCCGACGCGGTCTCCCAGCCACCCCCACACGAACGAACCGATCACCGTCCCGATGATCCCCAACAGCGGCAGCAGGGCGGCCGGCGGGCTCCCGCCCGGGTTGAGGGCCGATCTGAGCCCGTACTCCCTCGTCATGCCGGGGATGACGAATCCGAGCGTGGTGGGCTTCATCACGTCGATGGTGATCGCCGCCGCCATCACGAGCAGCAGGCCGACGTGGGCCAGCCGTATCGGGGCGTCGTCGAGCGCCCCTATCCGGATACGAGGCGCCTGATGCGCGGTGGTCGCCGCGAGCCTCGGGAACAGCCCCCAGGCGGTGGCCACCAGCCCTGCCAGGACCAGCACCATGCCGACCACCATCGGCCCGTCGATGCCCATTCCCTCCAGGCGGTAGCCCATGTCACGGGCGCCCACGTACATGGGCAGGTGCAGGAGGACCCCCACCGTCACCAACAGGAGGCCTACCCAGAAGACCGCTGGGCGGACGAACGTGATACCCCCCAGGTTCGAGCGCGGAGGTCCGCTGCTGAGATCCTGGTCGGAGTCGTCACCGGTGGGCACCACGGGCCGCCCAACGTACCCCTTGCGCGTCCGGCATGGGTATGGGTGGCGCCCGAGACGGACACGGCGCCGCAGCGGACCAGCCAGCACCGCCAGCACGGGTTCGAGCCCCATCGGGCGCACCACCGCCGGTTGCCTGCCTAGAGTCGTCCCCATGAAGAGACAGCGAGGGTCACGTCCCAGGCGGAGCCGGAAGCGGCTGCTCTTGCTGGCGGCGATGGCGGCGGTGGCCGGGGTCGTGCGAAAGCAGCGGCTCGACGCTGCGGACGCGAGCTTCCCGGAGGCGTCCCGCCGGAGATGAAACCCTCCGGGCCTCACCCGGGTCAGAGATCGGTCGAGGACGAGAAGAGGTCCCATGCTCGCGTTCACGTTCCCAGGGCAAGGGTCGCAGAAGCCGGGCATGGGCGCGCCCTGGCAGCAGCACCCGTCGTGGGAGCTCGTCGACGAAGCGTCTGAGGTCGCCGGGCGCGACATCGGCCAGCTCCTGCTCGAGGCGGACGCCGACGAGCTCCGCAACACCCGCAACGCCCAGCTCGTCACGTTCATGACCAGCCTGGTGGTGCTGGACGCGGTCGAGCGCGTCGGGATCGTCCCCGGCGTGGTGGCCGGCCACAGCCTCGGCGAGTACACGGCCCTGACCGCCACCGGCGCCCTGTCGTTCGAGGACGGGATCCGCATCGTCGTTGCCCGGGGCGAGGCCATGCAGCGTGCCGCCGACGACCACCCCGGCACGATGGCCGCGATCCTCGGCCTCGACGACGCCGACGCCGACGCCGCCTGCCGGCGGGCCGATGCCGACGTCTGGGTCGCCAACTTCAACGCCCCCGGCCAGGTCGTGATCGCCGGCTCCGTCGAAGGGGTCGAGCGGGCGTCCGGTGCCGCCAAGGACCTCGGCGCCAAGCGGGTCATGGCGCTGCCGGTCGGAGGGGCGTTCCACACCCAGTTCATGGCGCCCGCCCGGGACGAGCTGCGCAAGGCGGTCGAGGAGGCCACGATCCGGGACCCCGAGATCCCGGTCTTCGCCAACATCGACGCCCGCCCCCACCGGTCGGGCAGGGAGTGGTCGAGCCTGCTGAGCGCCCAGCTGTGCAGCCCGGTCCGCTGGCGCCAGACCGTCCAGCACATGGTGGCCGACGGGGTCGACACCTTCGTCGAGCTCGGCCCGGGCGGGATCCTCACCGGGATGGTCAAGCGCATCGCGCCTGATCGCCGGGGCCTCGCCGTCGGCACCCCCGACGACATCGACCACCTGCTCGAGGTGCTCTCCGGAGAGCCGCCCGCGCCCGTCGGCCAGCCCGACGGCGAGCACCTGTTCATGACCGAGCGCATGGTGGTCAGCCCCGCAGCCGGCGTCTTCACCCGCGACTGCCGCTGGGCGGACCCCGACGACCAGGGCAAGGTGGAAGTCGGCGAGCTGCTCGGTACCGTCGGTGAGGCGGAGGTGCGCTCCCTCTTCGCCGGCGTGGTGCAGGGCTTCATCGCCATCAACGGCGAGCGGGTCACCGCCAGCCAGCCCATCGCCTGGCTGCGGAGCCCCTGATGGAGGCCACCTGATGGAAGTTGGCGCGAGGATCACCGGGTGGGGCACCGCCCTCCCCGACCAGGTCGTCACGAACGCCGACTTCGCGGCCCGGCTCGACACGAGCGACGAGTGGATCTTCGAGCGCAGCGGCATCCGGGAGCGGCGCATGGGCGGCACCACCGGCCGCCTCGCGGTCGAAGCGGGCCGGGCGGCCCTGAAGGACGCTGGGGTCGAGGCCGGCGACATCGAGCTGGTCGTCCTCGCCACGTCCACGCCCGACCAGACGATGCCGGCCACCGCCAACTTCGTGCAGGACGAGCTCGGGATCAGAGGCGGTGCCTTCGACCTCAACGCCGCCTGCTCCGGGTTCGTCTACGCCCTCGTGGCCGGCTACGGGATGGCCGCCCTCGGCACCCGGCGCATCCTCGTGATCGGGGCCGACGTGATGAGCCAGATCACCGACCAGGAGGACCGCGGCACCGCCGTGCTCTTCGGTGACGGGGCCGGCGCCGTCGTGCTCGAGGCCACAGACGGCCCCGGCCAGCTCCTCGGGTGGGACCTCGGCTCCGACGGGGCCGCCCGCCACCTCCTCTACGCCGACCGGGGCGGCTTCACGAAGATGGACGGCAAGGAGGTCTTCCGCCAGGCCGTGCGGGTCATGGTCACCTCCGCCACCCGGGCGCTGGCCGCAGCGGGCGTCGCCGCCGCCGACGTGAAGCTCCTCGTCCCCCACCAGGCCAACGTGCGGATCATCGACTCCGCCTGCCAGCGGCTCGGGGTCCCCGGGGACCGGGCGTCGCTCGTGCTCGAGCGCACCGGCAACACCTCCGCCGCCAGCATCCCCCTCGCCCTCGCCGACGCCGCCGACGCAGGCCGCCTCGACGACGGCGACCTCGTCCTCCTCGTCGGCTTCGGCGCCGGGATGTCGTGGGCGAGCGCGGTGCTGCGGTGGGCCCCGTGAGCGACCGGGTCGT
Source organism: Acidimicrobiales bacterium (assembly GCA_040905815.1). GTDB lineage: Bacteria > Actinomycetota > Acidimicrobiia > Acidimicrobiales > CADCSY01 > CADCSY01. Next base: position 2,889 of record JBBDQT010000068.1, on the reverse strand, counting down.
GCTCGTCACCGGCGGCAACCGAGGCATCGGCCTCGCCACCGCCCGCGCCTTCGCCGAGCTCGGCGACAACGTCGTCGTCACCTACCGGGACCAGGCGCCCGCGGGCCTCTTCGGCGTGAAGTGCGACGTGGGTTCGGCGGAGAGCGTCGACGCCGCGTTCACCGAGGTCGAAGCCGCCCTCGGGCCCGTCGAGGTCCTCGTCTCCAACGCCGGCGCCAACCAGGACGGGCTCCTGTTGCGGATGGGCGAGGACGCCTTCGCTCAGGTCGTCGACACGAACCTGACGGGCGCCTACCGGGTGGCCAAGCGGGCCGCCCAGGGCATGCTCCGGGCCCGGAAGGGCCGGATGATCTTCCTCTCGTCGGTCGTCGCCCTGACCGGCTCAGCGGGCCAGGCGAACTACGCCGCCTCCAAGGCCGGCCTCGTCGGGCTCGCCCGCTCCATCGCCCGGGAGCTCGCGAGCCGGGGCATCACCGCCAACGTGGTGGCGCCGGGTCCCGTCGCCACCGACATGACCGCGAGCCTCGGCGACGACCGGCTGGCGGAGATCACCGCGGCGGTCCCCCTCGGCCGGGTCGCGACCCCCGAGGAGGTCGCCGCCGCCGTGGTCTTCCTCGCCTCGCCTGGCGCCGGCTTCATCACCGGTGCCATCCTCCCCGTCGACGGCGGCATGGGGATGGGGCACTGATGCTCCCCCGAGCGCGAGTGGGCTGCTACACACCAGGGGGGCACGGCACCACGCCGGCCCATGACAGAGGAGTGCAAGATGGCTGAGGACAACTTCGAGACGTTCAAGAAGTGCGCCGTGGAGGTGCTCCAGGTGACGCCCGAGCAGGTCACGATGGAGGCGAAGTTCGGCGACGACCTCGACGCGGACAGCCTCGACCTCGTCGAGCTCGTCATGGCGCTCGAGGAGGCGTTCGACATCGAGGTCCCCGAAGAGGAGCTCGACGGCATCGAGACGGTCGGCCAGGCCTACGAGCTGGTCAGCGGCAAGCTGGGATGATCGGCCGCCGCGTCGCCGTCACCGGCCTGGGCGTCGTCGCCCCGTGCGGCGTCGGGAACGACGCCTACTGGGCGGGTCTGCTCGCCACGCCCCCCGACGGCGAGCGCCGCCTGGCCGACTTCGACCCGTCGGCGTGGTTCGGGCCCAAGGAGGCGCGCCGCACCGACCGCTTCGCACAGCTCGCGGTGGCGGCGTCGGACATGGCACTGGAGCACGCGGGGCCGCTCACCGTCGACCTCGACCGGGCGGGCGTGCTCATCGCCACCGGCGTCGGTGGGCTCTCAACCCTCGAGGAGCAGATCCTGGTGCGCCACAACAAGGGCGAGAACCGGGTCTCGCCCTTCCTCGTGCCGATGATGATGGCGAACGCGGGCGCGGCGACGGTGTCCATGCGGCACGGCTGGCGCGGCCCGTGCGAGACGACCGTGACCGCCTGCGCGGCCAGCACCCATGCCATCGCCAACGCCGCCCGACTCATCGCCGGCGGCGTGTGCGACGCCGTCATGACCGGCGGGAGCGAGGCGGCCATCACGCCCACCGGCGTGGCCGGGTTCGGGAACATGACCGCGCTGTCGAGCAGTGGCCGCTCCCGGCCCTACGACGTCGACCGCGACGGCTTCGTCATCGCCGAGGGCGCCGCCGTCCTCGTGCTCGAGGCGTGGGAGATGGCCGAGGCGCGCGGCGCCCGCATCCTGGGCGAGGTCCTCGGCGGGGCGAGCACCGCCGACGCCCACCACATCACCGCCCCCACGCCCGACGGCTCCGGCGCCGTGCGCGCCATCGAGCAGGCCCTCGCCGACGCCGGGCTCGCCCCGGAGGACATCCGCCAGATCAACGGCCACGGCACGTCCACCCCGCTCAACGACGCCTCCGAGGCGGTGGCGATCACCAAGGTGTTCGGCAGCCCCGGACCCCCGGTCACATCCACCAAGGGCGTCACCGGCCACGCCCTCGGCGCCGCCGGCGCCCTGGAGGCGGCCGCCGTGCTGTTGTCCATGGAGCACCGGCTGATCCCCCCCACCGCCGGCCTCGAGCACCTCGACTCCGCCATCACCATCGACGCGGTGATGGGCGAGCCTCGCCCGTGGGAGCCGGGCCCGGCCCTGTCGAACAGCTTCGGCTTCGGCGGCCACAACGGCTGCCTCGTCCTCACCTCACCCTCGTAGCGCACGGGCCGGCCGGCCCGTCCAGGACGCCGTTCTGGCGGGGGCGGATGTCGTCAGGCGGAGACGAGGACGAACAGGAGCTCGGCCCGGCAGGCCTCCTGGTCGCCGACGGTGGCGATGCCTGCGCCCTTGCCGGCGCGCGAGCTCATGCGGCCGAGCTCCACGCTGAGGCCGAGCTCGTCGCCCGGGCCGACCTGACGGCGGAAGCGGGCGGTGTCGATGCCGCCGAACAGCGGGAGCTTGCCGTCATGGGCGGGGTCGGCGAGCAGGGCGCAGGCGCCGACCTGGGCCAGCGCCTCGACCATGAGGACGCCGGGCAGCGTGGGGCGCCCCGGGAAGTGGCCGGCGAAGAACGGCTCCTCCCCCGTCAGGCGCCAGATGCCCGCCGCCGAGACGCCGGGCTCGAGGGCGGTGAGCTCGTCGACGAGCAGGAACGGCGGGCGGTGCGGCAGCAGGTCGGCAGGAGCGGGCAGCCCGTTCACGCGGCGAGCGCGGCGAGAAGGTTCTTCGGCGTGTCCTTGGGCGAGATCTTCGGCCACGCCTCGGCGATCTTCCCCTTCTCGTCGACGAGGAAGGCGGACCGGATGACACCCTGGTACTTCTTGCCGTACATGCTCTTCTCTCCCCACGCCCCGTACGCCTCGGCGACCGCGTGGTCCGGGTCGGAGAGGAGCGTGAACCCGAGCTCGTACTTGGCGTCGAACTTGGCGAGGGCGG
>JBBDQT010000067.1:0-1461 GCA_040905815.1 Acidimicrobiales bacterium | reverse complement strand
GGAACGTCAGCGGATGAGGACGGTGCGGCCCCCGCTCGTGCGGATGGCGTCGGTCAGGACCTCACCGGGGCGCACGACCGAGCCGGGCCACAGCACGCAGCGCTCCGCCTCGCCGTCGACGACCGCGCCCTCCCCGACGACGGTTTCGCCTCCCGAGGCGGCGAGGTTCGCCGCCAGGTAGGCGGCGGGGGTCCCGCAGTCCACGAACGCTGCCTCCGTCCCGACCACCTCGAGCCAGCCGAGCTCGTCGAGTGCCCGCCAGCACACCTCGTAGAGCCCGCTCGGCTCGACGGGCAGCGGGGCGATGGCCCACGGCGGGAGCAACGAGGCGATCACCTTCGGGCGGACACCGAGCCGGTCACCGCCCTCGCCCGCCACGAGCACCCGCACCCGCTGCCCCTCCCACCCGGCCGCCATGGCGGCGAGGTCGGCGTCGTGCCAGACGTCGGCGTTCACCACGAGCGCGCCGCGGCCGTGGAGCCACGGCCGGAGCTTCGCCACCGCTCCGGCCGTGCCGAGCGCCTCCGGTGCCTCGACCGACACGTGGGCCCGACCTGCGACGTGGGCGGCGACCGCGCCCTGCCCGTGGTGGGCGTTCACGGCGACGGTGCCCGGACCGGCGCCCACCACCCGTGCAACAGCGGCGAGAGCCAGGTCGAGCAGCGGGACGCCGCCGACCGGGCACAGGGCCTTGGGCCTCTCGAGGGACAACGGGGCGAGGCGGGCGCCGGCGCCGGCGGCGAGGACGATCGCTGCCAGACTGTCAACCATGGAGACCCGCAGGTTCACGAACCCGTCGCAGCCGCAGACCTTGCAGATCGCCGTGTTCCTGCTCTACCTCCGGGCCGTGTTCGGGATCCTCTTCAGCGGCTTGCACCCGGTCTTCGTGCTCGTCGCCGTCGGCCAGGCTCTCGGCGGCTTCGGCATCGCCAACGAGAAGCGCTGGGGCTACGTGCTCGGCGTCGCCATGGCGTTCGCCCCGGCCGCGCTGCGGGTCCTCTTCTTCGGCCCGGGTGCGATCTTCAGCCGCGACCCGATCGGGCTCCTGTTCGAGATCGCCCTCATCGCGCTGCTCCTCCACCCCCAGAGCAGGGACTACCAGCGACTCTGGTTCACCTGAGCCCACGAGCGTTGGTCTAGCCCCTCCCACCGGCCGTCTAGGTTCGGACCTTGTGGCGGGCTTCAACCTTGCCGACCTGCTCGAGTCTGTGGCGGTGACCGTCGCTGACCGCGAGGCGGTCGTCTGCCCGGCCGCCGCCGGCGAGGCCGAGCGCCGGCTGACCCACCGCCACCTCGACGAGCGGGCCGACCGGCTCGCTCACGTGCTCCGGGCCCACGGCGTCGGGCGTGACGACACGGTCGCGCTCGTGCTCCGCAACGGCAACGAGTACCTCGAGGCGATGCTCGCCTGCTTCAAGCTGCGGGCCGCCCCGGTGAACGTCAACTACCGCGCCGTCGCCG
>JBBDQT010000066.1:0-46565 GCA_040905815.1 Acidimicrobiales bacterium | reverse complement strand
TTGGTACCCATGCGTTCCTCCAGTTGCCGGTTGGCGGCGGAGCGGACGCTCCTCCCGCTGGCTTGCACTGGTGGTTCTCCTCGAACCGCCAAGTCCCGCCACAGCCAGTGTGACAGAGCCTGCGAAACGGGGCAAGGACGTTCTTTTCTCTATAGCGGAATTACATATAGATGTGAATCTACTATATGTGAATCACATCTAGTCTGACCTGCGGGAATGCTCGCGGTACAGACGTGAGCGCTACGAACGCTGCCCAGCGCCCCCGAACCCAGAGAAATCCGGGCGCCTCCCCCCAAAGCGCCTGGCGCCGCACGGTGCACGTCATCTGGCGGTCTGCGCGGCAACTGCACAGATCCGCTGCCTGGTCACGCGTGAACACGTGCGCGCAGAAAGTGCTGTTCATCCTTTACTCTCGGGTGTGGATGCGGTTAACTGCCGACGGTGCCGACGTCGCACCACCGAAGATTGAGCGCTCGCGCTCGGGAGGGAACGATCAGCTATGAGCAGGAAGCGAAACAGGAACAAGGCAGCAACACTCGTCGCCTTGGTCGCGACAGGGGTGGTGCTGTTGACGGCAGCAGCGTGGGCTTGCGTCGCGGGGCCGTCCCTCGTATCCGAGCCGCAAGGCGTCGCCGCCGGTGAGGAGGTTCAGATCAGCGGCATCACGTGGAACCCAGACCTGCCGGTGGTGATCCGCTTCAACGCCCTCGACGGTCCGGTGCTCGGCGAGTTCATGCCCGACCCCGACAGTCGCCGGCTCGCCGGCTCCGTCGAGATCCCTGCGGGCACCGAGCCCGGCAACTACGTCCTCATCGGCACCCAGGAGTCGGCTGACGGGGAGTACAGGATGATCCCGGCCCGCGCCCTCGTCAGCGTGCACGGAGCGGGCGGTGCGCCGCTGCTCGGCGCACCCCTGGAGGCGCAGGGTGCGGACCGCCCCGCCGGGCTCGCCTCCGCCGGGTCGGCGAGCACCGGCTCGCTCGTGCTCGCCGGCCTCGGCGTCGCCGGGGTGGCACTGTTCGTGGCCGGAGCAGGTGCGTTCCTGACCACGCGCAAGCGTCCCGAGCCCAAGGCGGCGACGGTCGACGTGTAGCTGACCACACGACAGGGTCGTGGAGCGGCGGCTCGGCGAGAACCCTGCCACGACGGTTGTCCCGGCGAGCCCGGATGCCACCGCTGCGAACGGGCGGCGGCATCCGGCACCTGGCCGGTACTGCACGGTTCGGCACGAACGCGACGATCCAACAGGGTCACCGCGACATCTCTTGGGGGGAACACGCACACGATGAAGACGCACACGATGAAGAAGGCCGCCGTCGCAGCATGCGTGCTGCTGCTGGCGGTCACGCTGACCACGCTCCAGGTGTCGGCGCAGTCCACGGAGCGGGTGACGGAGCCGGTGAACGCCACCGAGTTCGACGTGTCGCCGGGGAGGACCTACGGCGTCCCCGGCTTCGCCGTCGACCCCGGAGACCCGTTGCACATCCTCGCCGCCGCCGTCGACCTGCGGACCCAGAGCTGCGGGACGATGGAGACCACCGACGGCGGCCAGAGCTGGGCGTCCCTCGACTCCTCCCCGTCGACCGACGCCTTCCCGCTCTGCCTGATGACCAACAGCCACACGACCCAGGGCAAGCTCGCGTTCGGATCCGATGATCGCCTCTACTACGCCCTCGGCGGCTGGGACACCACCGACGGGGCGAACCGCAGCATCATGGTGGGTCGCTCCGACGACATGGGTGAGTCGTGGCAGACGACGGTCGTGCGCGAGGCCCGGGGCCTCGAGGACGAGGAGCAGCAGCCGAACCGCCCGCTCTCCGGCTTCGCTGTGGACACGAGCGGCGACGAGGACGTCGTCTACGTCACCTGGCGCCAGCAGCACCGGTTCACCGCGCCGAACCAGCTTCCCAACCTGCCGATGATGGCCGTCTCCACCGACGGGGGCGTCACGTTCTCCGAACCGATCAACCTGGTGGGCGAGCACTTCGCCGAGCCCGAAGCACGTGCCGAGGTCATCGCCGCCACCACCACGACCGCTGCCCCGCCCGAGACGACGACGACCACCGCCGACCCGGACACGACCACCACGACCGAGGCGGAGAAGCCCCCCACCACCACCACGACCGCACCGCCGGGGAGCCCGGCATCGGATCCGGACCAGCAGGTCAACTTCGGCGGCACGAACCCGGTGGTCGCCGTCGACGATGCCGGCACAGCGTACGTCGCATGGGTGACGACCGTGCAGAACTTCGACAGTGACAAGCGCCCCTCACCGGCGCACATGCTCACCCGGACGTCGGACCACGGTGAGACCATCGAGACGTTCCAGATCTCCCCGTTCGAGCCGGAGAACGTGAACGGCTTCGGCGGCATCGAGATGGTGTGGAGCCCCGAGGGCGGCACCGACGGCACCTTGCACGTCGCCTACGAGGCGTCCCGCACACCGAACGTGTCCAGCGAGCGGGATGTCTTCTACCGCCAGTCGACCGACCGGGGCGAGACCTGGAGCGAGGCGGTCGTCGTCAACGACGACGATCCCGCCCAGCTGTACTTCAGCGGCATCCCGAAGATCAGCGTCGCGCCGAACGGACGCCTCGACGTCGCCTGGTTCGACACCCGGTCTGATCCCGGTCTCAACACCAACGACGTGTACTACGCCTACTCCACCGACAACGGCGCGAGCTGGTCGGAGAACATCCGGGTCACCGACCGATCGATCGACCGCCGCGTCGGGGTGTTCGCCTTGCAGTTCGACCTGAACGGCCCGCCCGGCATCGCATCGACCGACGCCTTCGCACTCGTCGGCTGGGACGACACCCGCAACTTCGACGACGTGACCCACGGACAGGACATCTACACCGCTGCTGTCCAGTTCGAGGAGCTGCCCGCCGCGACGTCGAGCACCGCGCAGTACCTGCTCGCCGGGGTCATCGGCCTCGTCGCCGTCGGCCTGCTGTTCGTCTTGCTCGCCCTGCTGGTGCGTCGACGCGACATGCGCCGCCAGGCTCTGGCCGCGACCTGAGGCGCTCCGGGGCACGCCGGTCCGGGACGGCACGGGAGGGGGTTGTGGGGACCCCCTCCCGGCTCGGGTCGCCGTGCTGGGAGTCGCTCCTGGGCCCTCCACGGTACGATAGGGTCGTGAGCCGGACCGTGCCGGTGCCGTGACGCCCCCGGCGCGACGGGCCGTCACGCCGGTCAAGGGGCTGGCGCTGGTCGCCGGGCTGGCGCTGGCCCTCGTCGGGCTCCGGGCCACGGTGCTCGCGCCGGACCAGGGGCCACACCGAGAGGATCCGGCGATCGATCGGGAGACCTGCCCGGCCGAGGGCCGGATCGGCAGCAGCGCCCACGGAGAGCGGGCGCAGCGGCCCGCGTCGGGCTACACGTTCCTGTTCGCGACGGGCGGCGACGACTGCTTCCCGGCCCGGTTCAACCCCTGCGAGCCGGTGCCGTTCGTGCTGAACGACACCCTGGCGCCGCCAGGCGGGGTCGACGACGTACGGGCGGCCTTCGACGAGCTGGCGTCGGCGACCGGCATCACGTTCGTGGAGGAGGGCACCACCGACGAACCGCTCGGCGTCCGGCGCGAGCCCTACCAGCCCGAGCGGTACGGCAGGCGGTGGGCGCCGATCCTCGTCGGCTGGTCGGCCCTCGGCATCCCCCAGCGCACCGAGGGGTCGGGTGACGACATCATCGTGGTGGGCCGCGGTCGACCGCTGCGGGTCGGCGAGGTGCTCGTCAGCGGCGTGCTCGAGCTCAACGCCGATGCGGTGATCGATCGCAGCACCGGCGCGCCCCTGCCGGGGGGCTTCGGTCCCGGGATCACACGGGGGCGGGTCATGCTGCACGAGCTCGGCCACGTCGTCGGGCTCGGCCACGCCGGCAGCCCCGCCCAGCTCATGTACCCCGAGCTCGCCGAGCACACCGCGCCCACTGCAGCGTTCGGGGTCGGTGACCTCGCCGGGCTCCGTCTCCTCGGCGCCGAGGCCGGTTGCGTCGAGGTGCCGCCGCTGCTGGGGTCGTGACGGCGGTGGGTGTCAGGATTCGGTGACGGCCACCAGGAACGCCGCGATCCGGGTGAAGGCGACCGTGGCGCGCTCCGTGGTCGTCCCGACGGCCGGGCTGTGCTCATCGCTCGCATCGGGCATGGTCCCCGAGGTGCCCTCCTCGTGCTCGATGGCCAGGGTCGGACCGGCGTCGGGGACCACGAGGACCTCCGGCGCCATGCCCAGCGCACTGACGAGGGCGGCTTCGTCCTCGGCGGTGACCAGCGTCGCCTCGTCACCCCTGACGAGGAGGACCGGGACGTGGACGTCCCGAGCCAGGGCCACCGGGTCGACGGAGAAGATGTCCAGGAGGTACTCCTCGTTGTCGATCGGGAAGTACCCCGCCAGCGACGGGGGGATGTCCTCTGGCAGCTCGCCGTCAGCGAGGAGGCTGCCCACCACGGCGCGGAGCCCCTCGACGTCCGCCTGGTGCTCCGAGAGGATGAAGTCGTCGGCGAGCACCTCGAGCAGGGGCCGGCCGGGCGTGGAGATCAGCGCCAGCCCACCGACCCTGGGCTCAGCAGCGGCCAGCTGCATGGCGACGAGGCCGCCCTCCTCGTGGCCGACGACCGCGATGCGTTCCGGGTCGACCTCGGCGCGGTCGGCCAGGAACGCCACCGCGACCCCCGCGTCGGTGACCATGTCGTCGAAGCGGAGCGCTTCGCCGGCGGGCAGCACGCTGCGGCCCGTGCCCCGCTTGTCGTAGCGGAGGCTCACCAGGCCCGCCTCGACGAGCTCGTCGCTCAGCTCCCGGTAGAGGTTGTCGGGGACTCCCCCGTCGGCGGCCCGCCCGTCACGGTCCGTCGGACCGAACCCCCCGAGGATGACCACGGCGGCCAGATCGGACCCGGGCGCGGCGCGCTCGGGCAACGACAGCGTGGCGGACAGCTTCACGTCGCCGGCCCCGTCGATCTGCACCTGGCGGTCAGCGGGCCCACTGTCGACGATCGGGGCCGTGCCCGCCGCGTCTGCACCGTCGGCTCCGTCCCCGCCCCCGAGCGTACTGGCGAGCACGGCGCCGGCGGCGAGCACGAGCACCGCTGCCGCCCCGGCGACCACGAGCTTGTTCGGAGATCGCCTTCCGGTGTCCCGCGGGGGCCCCCGGTGCCCGGTGCACGACGTGCACTTCATGCCGACGCTGGTCGGCACCAGGCACGCCCGGCAGATCGCTGCCCCACAGCTCGCGCACGTCGCCACCGCCGGCTTGCGGCCGTGGCGGCCGCAGACCTTGCGGACGTCCTCGGCGGTGGGAGTCGACATCGTCAGCTGCTCGCTCTCGCCGTGGCGGGTTCGGCCCCTCCCACCGGGAGCAAGAGGGCGTCGAGGATCTCACCTTCGAGCGTCTCGGTCTCCATCAGCGCCTTCGCCACCGCCTCGAGCACGGGGCGCTGGTCGACGAGGACCGATCGGGCGCGCTCGCCGGCGTCGGCGAGCACCTTCTGGATCTCCGCATCGATCTCGGACGCGACGCGCTCGGAGAACGCCTGGCCCATCATGCCGTCCTTCATCGACGCGTTCTGCAGCGACCGGGCCGAGAACGCGCCGAGCCGGTCACCCATGCCGAACTCGGTGACCATGCGGCGAGCGAGGAGCACAGCCGAGTCGAGATCGCCGACGGCGCCGGTCGAGAGGTCCCCGGTGACGAGCTCCTCCGCGGCACGCCCTCCGAGGAGGGCGGCGATGCGGTCGAGCAGCTGCGCGCGTGTGATCGAGGTCTGGTCGCCCTCCGCGACCCACCACGTGAACCCGCCGCCGTGCCCACGGGCCACGATCGAGAGCTTGCCGACACGGTCCGTGCCGGGGAGGGCGGTGGCGACCACGGCGTGGCCGGCCTCGTGGTAGGCGATGCGGTGCCGGTCCTGCGGCGACAGGATGCGGGACTTGCGCTCCGGGCCCGCCACCAACCGCTCAATCGCCTCGGTGAAGTGAGACTGCTCGATGATGCTCGCGCCCCGACGGGCGGCGAGGAGGGCGGCCTCGTTGACGACGTTGGCGAGGTCGGCCCCGGAGAAGCCAGCGGTCCGCTTGGCGACCTCGGCCATGTCGACGGTGTCGGCGAGCGGCTTGCCCCGGGTGTGGATGCCGAGGATCCCCTCGCGGCCGTTCACGTCGGGACGCTCCACCGCGACGCGCCGGTCGAACCGCCCGGGTCGGAGGAGGGCGGAGTCGAGGATGTCGGGCCGGTTCGTCGCCGCGAGGACCACGACGCCGCTCCCCGATTCGAAGCCGTCCATCTCGACGAGGAGCTGGTTCAAGGTGGCCTCCCGCTCGTCGGTGCCTCCCATGGAGTGCGTGCTGCGCCCGCGGCCCACGGCGTCGAGCTCGTCGATGAAGACGATGCACGGCGCCGCCGCCTTGGCCACCTTGAAGAAGTCCCGGATGCGGGCCGCACCGACGCCCACGAAGATCTCGACGAAGTCCGACCCGGAGATCGAGAAGAACGGGACCTCCGACTCACCGGCGAGGCCTCGCGCGAGCAGCGTCTTGCCGCACCCGGGCGGACCGGTGAGCAGGATGCCCTTGGGGACAGAAGCACCCATGGCGAGGAAGCGGTCCGGGCTCGCGAGGTAGTCGCGGATCTCGACCAGCTCCTCGATGGCCTCGTCGACACCGGCGACGTCGGAGAAGGTGATCTTGGCGTCGGCGGTCTCGAGGCGCTTCCCGCGTGAACGGCCGAAGGCGGTGAAGCCGTCGCTGCCCCGCCCGAAGGCGAGGAACAAGATGAACAGGCCGTCGATGATGATCAGTGCCGGCAACAGGAGGCTCACCGGCATGACGAGGTTCTTGAGCGGCTGCTGCTTGACGGAGTACGGCACGCCGGCGTCCTCAAGCGCGCTGGTGAGCCGGGCGAAGATCGTCTCGTTGGCACCCGAGTACGCGACCCAGAACTGCCCGCCGTCGTACGTGCCGATCATCCGGTTGTCGGTCTCGAGGATCTCGGTCTCTTGGATCCGCCCCTGGCGCATCAGCGTGGTGAACTCGTCGATGCGCAGCTCCTCGCCCGGGGTGCGGGGGTTCGACCAGTACAGGATCAGGCCGTAGAACACCACCAGCAGGGGGAGGGCGAGCAGGCAGAGGACCAGTGCCCGCTTGCGGTTGTCGGGCTGGTTGTCCTCGGCTCCAGCGCCGTCGGGCTCCGCGCCGTCCTTGCCCCGCCGACGACGGGTGCTTCCTGGCGTGCTCATGTGATCTCCCTCACTCGTGTCATGGTTCGTAGCGTTCGGTGCAGCTCTGGGCGATCGGCGCCTGCCCGGGGAAGGCGGCGTCGCCGGCCACGACCAGCACGCTGCCCTCCCCGAGGAGGACCGAGGCGTGCTCGCTGCGGGGGCACGCCATGTCGCCCGCCGGACCCCAGCGGCCGGTCGCGCCGGCATCGAAGTCGAACAGCTCGGCGCTCGTGAGCGAGCTCCTCGTGCCGCGCTGGACGGACTCGCCGCCGATGACGAGCACCCGGCCGTCGTCGAGGCGCGTGGCGGTGTGCCCGGTGCGGGTGGCCCCCATCGGCGCGACCGTGCTCCACGTGCCGGCCCGGACGTCGAACACCTCGGCGCTCGCCAGCGAGAGGTCGCCAGCGTTTCCCCCGGCGCCGCCGGTCACGAGCACCGAGTCGTCACCCAGCAGCACCGCCGCGTGGTTGGCGCGGGCCTCGCCCAGATCGGTCGAGCTGACGAACGCACCGGCGGCGGGATCATAGATCTCCGTCGAGGACAGCGGTCCGGTCCCGCCGTCGCCGCCCACCGGGCCCAGCCCGCCCGCCAGGACGACCCTCCCGTCGCGCAGGCGCGTGGCGGTGTGCTCGAAGCGGGCCGACGCCATCGTCCCGGTCGCCGTCCACGTCCCCGTCTCCGGGTCGAACAGCTCCGCCGACGCGGCCGAGCGGATCGTCTGTCCCCCCCCAGCCGACTCCGCCCCCTCGAGCGTGCTGCCGCCTGCGGCCAGGACCTTCCCGTTGTTCAACACGGTGAGTGAGTGGCCGAGGCGGGCCGCCGTCATCGGCCCCACCGGGGACCACGAGCGGGTGCCTGGGTCGTACACCTCGGCCGATGCCAGCGGCGTCCCCGCTGAGAGCCCTCCGGCCACGAGCACCCGTCCGTCGTCCAGCAGCACCGCCTGGTGACCCCGGCGAGCCTCGGCGAGCGCCCCCACGTCCTGCCAGGCGTCCGCGTCCGGTTCCAGGATCTCGGTGGCGGCGACGGCGAGGGCGCCCACACCTCCACCTGCGACGAGCACGGCGCCGTCGTCGAGGACGACGGCGCTGGCCGTCCCCCGGATGGCCGACAGATCGGGCGCGTCGGCCCACGTCCCGACCGGTGCCACGACCTCAGCATCGGGGTCCTGCGACGAGGACGGCTGGCGCAGGAGCACCACGGCGGCGACCAGCACCACCGCGCCGAGCGCGGCGCCGACCAGGGCGAGTCGGCGCGTGGACCTCGGGAGCGCTCCAGGCACGACGGTGGGCGCGGCGCAAGCCCTGCACTTCAGGCCGACCTCGGTCCGGTTCATGCACCTTGGGCAGATCGGCTCCCCGCAGTCGACGCACGACAGGCGAGTGCCTTCGCCGTGCATCTCACAGCTGCGCGTCTGCGTCTCCACCTGCACCAGCTCTCCTGCTCGGACCTTTTGGGCCGAAAGGCCCCCCACGCACGTTAGCCGCGCCCGGCCCGAGACCCACGCGGGCCGTCGCCCTGGCTGGGGCACCCGAGGGCAAGAGCCACGGCTGCACCCAACGCTGCCCGCACCAGTCGGCCACCGGACGTCCCGACCGCGCCGCTGTCGGCAGCACGCTCGGTCGGTCGACCACCCTGACCGCCACAACCGACGAGTCCCACCTTTCACCGCCGCACACGAAGTCTCTTCGCAGGTGCGGCGAGCGTCAACCGTGCTCGCCGGGGCGCTGGCGGCGATGCGGGGAGCGTTCTCCGCTACCCTCCCTTTGCCGCAGATCCACCGCCGCAGTCGAGCGCGCTCGAGGGCGCGAGCCCACCAGAGGGCATCCTCACGCTTGCGGCCGGACATCAGCTGAACGCCGACTCGAGGACGACGATGAGCGCTCAACCCCGCCAGGACGGCACCGAGCCGACCCCGCCGCCGGCGCCGAGGCCACGGTTCTCCAACCTCGGCTTCGCAGCCGTGCTCGCCGCCGTCGCGACGGTGGCCGTCGTGGCCGTCGCGCTCCTCGCTGACGGCGACGAGGACGACGACGGTGGGGCAGCGCCCACGGGGGTCACGACATCCACCCGAGCCGGCGGGGAAGAACACGATGGGGAAGAAGGCGACGCCCACGGGGCAGACCAGGTGGAGGTCCCGGCGCAGACCGACCTGGCGACCACGCAGGTGCGCGACGAGCGCACGGTCCGTGCCAAGCCCGAGGTCGTCGACGGTGTGAAGGAGCTCACCCTCACCGCCGAAGTGGTGCAATGGGAGATCATCCCGGGCAAGACGGTGACGGCCTGGGGCTACGACGGCCAGGTGCCCGGCCCCGAGATCTGGGTGGACCAGGGCGACCGCCTCCGCATCAACCTCGTCAACGAGCTCCCCGTCCCCACCACCATCCACTGGCACGGAGTCGCCGTGCCCAACGAGATGGACGGCGTCCCGGGCGTGAGCCAGGACCCGATCGAACCCGGGGAGACCTTCACCTACGAGTTCACCGCCGAGCCGTCCGGGAGCTTCTGGTACCACTCCCACTTCGACTCGGCCCGCCAGCTGGACATGGGACTCTCGGGTGCGATGGTGATCGAGGGCAAGGACGACCCCGCATACGACAAGCAGTTCATCCAGATGGTCGACGAGTGGATCCGCCTCCCCGACGGCCGCAACGGCTGGGAGGGCGTCGCCCACGCCGGGCACAACCAGGCCGAGTACAACTGGTTCACCATCAACGGCAAGTCGTTCCCGGCGACGGAGAACATGGTCGTGGACGAGGGCGACCGCGTCCTCATCCGGATCATGAACGCCGGCTACCAGTCCCATCCCATGCACCTGCACGGCAAGCGGTTCCTGGTGGTGGCCAAGGACGGTGCCCCGCTGGAGAGCCCCTACCTGGCCGACACCGTCCTCGTGGGCTCAGGTGAGCGCTACGACATCGAGTTCGTGGCCGACGACCCCGGCGACTGGATGTTCCACTGCCACATCCTCCACCATGTCGGCAACGACACGGTGGAACCCGGTGGTCTGATGAGCTTCGTGACGTACGAGGGCCACGAGAACGCGTACCAGCGTGGCGAGAGCGGCAGGTAGCCGGACGAAGACGACACAGGATGGAGCTTCACATGGACCGATCGAGAATGGGACTGATCGCCGTCGCGGCGGCCGTGGCTGCGGCTGCGGCGTTCCTCGTCCTCCGCGACGACGGTGACGGATCGCAGGGGTCCGCCGCCGACACCTGTCCCGCCACCTCGGCCGAGGACGCGGCGTACGAGGCATCGTTCGCCTCGCCCCCCCGTGTCGACGACACCTTCTTCGACCTGCTCGTCACCAGAGACGGCCAGCCGGTGACGGACGCCACGATGTGCTTCATCGGCGACATGCCGGAGATGTCGCACGCATCGGTCGATGGCGAGGCCACCGAGGTGTCCGCCGGCACATACCGCTTCGACGTCAAGTTCTCCATGCGGGGAACCTGGCAAGGCGAGGTGACCGTCGTGCCGGCAACCGGCTCGGCCGTCCACATACCGATCGAATTCGACGTCTCCTAGCCCGCGCCAGCACGTCTCGCGGACGACGACCACACCCGAGAGACGTGTCGGTGGCCGCTGCACCCGGCCTCACGTCCGGTCGGACGCCTCCGCTTCGTCCTTCTCCCGCTGCCGCCGTCGCACCGACTCGAGGTCGGGAGACGACAGCCGGTCCCGCTTCAGCTCGGCGAAGCTGTCGTGGCGGATGAGCCAGGAGACGTGGCGCCACAGCTCCTCGGCGTCGTCGTCGTCGGGCACGTCGGTGATCACCGGGCCGAAGATGGCCGGTCCGTCACCGCCGTCGAGCACGATCGTCGGGACGCCGAAGCTGCGGGTCCGCTCACACAGCTCGCGGTGCTCGCTCGCCACCCGCTCGGCAGTCGACTCGTCGGCCCACGCCTTCTCGCACAGCGACGGATCGAGTCCGGCATCGGCGAGGGCGGCCTCGACCGTCGCCGGGTCTTCGAGCGGCTCGCCCCGCTCGTGGACCCGCTCCCCGATCGCCTTGTAGAAGGCACCGGCAGCCGGGTGGCCGGCGGAGTCACGGACCGCGATGGCGGTGCGGAGCGCACGCGCCGACCGGGCGTGCGCCGCCGCCAGCTCCTCCGGCTCCTTGCCTGCGTTCTGCAGCTCGAGGGAGAACACGCCCCACTCCAGCTCGATGACGCCACGCTCCTCGAGCCGGTGCGCCCAGCGAGAGGTCTGGTAGCACCACGGGCAGATCGGATCGAAGTAGAACAGCACTCGCTCGGCCATGGTCGTGTCCTTCCGGTCGTCGGTCTCCGGACGTGAGGGGGAACCCGAGGGGGAGGTAACGCCATTCCCACGCCGCGCCGAGAGCACGCCTGCGTTGCCAGGCCTGAGGCCGACACGTCAGGACACCAGAGGGACCACCTCTGTGTCGGGGAGGAACGCGGCCCGGCTCAGCACGAGGCCGTCGGGCGCCACACCGCAGACCGCACACGTTGTCGATCATCTCGGGTACCGGACAGCGCATGGACACACACGAGATCGTCGTCGGCGGGGTGCTCACGCGGCGGCAGGAGGGGCGACGGACCGGCGGCCCACTCACTCCCCCGGCTTGCTCGGCCTCCCGCCGCTGCCGTTGGGCTTGACGGCGACGCCGTCGGGCGGTGGGTCGCCCTTCAGGATCCTGATGGCGAGCTGGCCGTTCTGAAGGGTCGCCTCGACGGCGGAGCCATAGCCAGCGGGAAGGTCGACCTCCCGCTCGTAGCCGCCGTACTCCCATTCGTGGACGAGGTACTCCCGGGGGCCGGCGCTCCGGAGGTTGGCGTAGAAGCGGAGCAGCTGGCCCCGCAGCTCGACGTGGACATCGTCAGCGGTCACTGCCGGGAGCGGGGCCAGCACCACCACGGCACCGCTCGTCTCGTAGACGTTCACGGGCACCGTCTGAGGTGGCATCGTCGCCTCCGTCTCGCGGGTGGCTTCGACGACCTCGTGGTGAGAGGGCTGATCCGTGGCCATGGGGAGAACCTACTCGGCGTCGAACGAGAGAACTCTGGCAACGTGGAGGGATGGAGGAGACGGAGGAGCTCACGGCCAGCCAGATCAACGAGCGTGAGGGGCTGGACGACTGGAGGGTGCTGCTGCGCTCGCTCCAGTCGTCGTTCAGCACAGGGGGGATGGCCAAGGGCATCGAGTTCGCAGCCCGCATCGGGACGGCGGCTGACGAGGCGAACCACCATCCCGACCTGACGATCACCTATCCACGAGTCCACGTCCTCCTCACGACCCACCAGACCAACGGCCTCACGACCCGCGACGTCGACCTCGCTCGCACGATCTCAGGGATCGCCGTCGAGATGGGCATCACCGCAGAGCCGACCGCCGTCACCCAGCTCGAGATCGCCGTCGACGCGCTCGACATCCCGGCCGTCAAGCCCTTCTGGCTGGCGGTTCTCGGCTACAAGGCCGACCGTGACGACGACTGCGTGGACCCCTACGGCCGCGCGCCTGCCTTCTGGTTCCAGCAGATGGATGCCCCGCGCCCTCAGCGCAACCGCATCCACATCGATGTCACCGTCCCACACGACGCCGCCGAGCAGCGGATCGCCGCAGCGCTCGCCGCCGGCGGCACGCTCGTCTCCGACGATGCCGCTCCCGCGTTCTGGGTCCTCGCCGACCCTGAGGGCAACGAAGCCTGCATCTGCACCTGGGAAGGCCGGGACTGAGGCCTGCGATACGCCGTCGGTAGGGAACCTCGCTGCCCGACCGCCCCGCCGCCTGACGGCTGTCGCACGCTGCAAGAATGCCGACCCATGTCCGCGACGTCACCTGGGTCCGCCGATGCGAGCGCGCCGTGCCCCTACCGTCCCTCCTCCACGGATCCTTCCGAGCTCGGCTTCGTGCGCAGGCCGATGGTGCGATGGCTCGATCCTCACCAGCTGCTCGACACGACCGTCCGGGTCCTGCTGTCAGGCGTCTTCAGCGCCTATGCAGACAGCCGGGAGCTGCAGGCCCTGGAGCCTGCCGAGGTGACAGATCGATCTTCGGAGGCTGATCTCTGGCTCGACTACGTCGCCGACCTCGGCGACGGGTGGAACTCGACCTACACCGTGGCCCGGCTCCTGGCCACCGAGGGGCTGAAGCTGGAATGGGAGGGCGAGGTGCACTCCACCGAGCGGGGACGGATCCTCGTCATGGGCGGTGACCAGGTGTATCCCGTGCCCACCGCCGCGGAGTACGAGAACCGCATGCTCGGTCCCTACCGGGCGGCGCTCCCGTGCGTCACCGGCGAAGCGCCCGAGCTCTTCGCCATTCCCGGAAGCCACGACTGGTACGACGCTCTCGTCAACTTCACCAGCATCTTCTGTCGCAACCGCTGGATCGGCGGCTGGAGGACGCGGCAGCGCCGCAGCTACTTCGCGCTCAAGCTCCCGAACGGTTGGTGGCTGTGGGGCATCGACATCCAGTTCGGTTCGTTCATCGACGAAGCCCAGCTGAAGTACTTCGCCGACATCGCCTCAGGCGAGGTGTCGCCCGGAGACCGGATCGTCCTGTGCATGGCCAAGGAGGTCGAGAGCGGGAGGAAGCAAGCGGAGATCCACTCCGACCGGGACGTCGAGCACCTCGAGCGCGAGATCATCCGGCCGAGCGGCGCCGAGCTGGTGCTCTACCTCAAGAGCGGAAAGCACCACTACGCGCGGTACGTGGAAGAGGACGGCTGCCGTCAGCACATCACCGCGGGCGGCGGTGGAGCCTTCCTGCACCCGACCCACGAGCTCCCTGACCGCGTGGATCTGAGAGGCGCGGACGGGGCCATCCCCTATCGGAGAGCCGCCGCGTTTCCGTCACCGGCGGTGTCGAAACGGCTGAGGAGACGGATCTGGCTGCTGCCGGCGTACAACCTCCCGCTCGCTTCGTTGTTCGGGGCCGTCCACGTGCTGCTGGCATTCATGATGAACCTGCACCTGGGGGACCGACACGTCGCCGTCGGCCTCGGGGACCTCTGGCGTGCCGTGTGGGAGAGCCCGACGGCCTTCCTCTTCATCCTGCTCGTGGCGGTGTCCCTGGCCGGGATGGTGCGCTTCGCCCACGACCTCGACGGCTTCGGCCGACTCGCGCTCGGTCTGATCCACTCGACCCTGCAGCTGGCAAGCGTTGCCGGGGTCATGATCGCAGCTTCGCTCCTGTCGACCAGCCATGACCTTCCCGGCCCTTGGTCCCTGGTCACCTTCGTCGTCTGGGTGGCGCTGCTGGGTGGCATCGGCGGGACCTTGGGGATGTCGGGCTATCTCTGGGCCACCAACTGCCTCGGCATCCACGGGAACGAGGCGTACGCACCGCTGCACCACCAGGATCTCAAGCACTTCCTCCGCCTGCACATCACGGCCGACGGCGGCCTGACGCTGTACCCGATCGGCGTCGAGCGCGTCGGCCGGAAGTGGAAGCTGTGCCCGGACGCTCCGGAACAGGCACCGTGGTTCGCGCCGGATGGGCCCGAACCCGAGGCTCACCTCATCGAAGCGCCGATCAGGTTCGCCAGAGAACCGAACGCAGGTGGACCCAACGCAGGTGGATCGAGAGAGGTGCCGGGCTGAGAGCGCGGCCTACTCCACGTCGAACACGTCGGCCACATCCGTCGCCATGAGCTGGGTGGCCAGCTCCTGCTTCATCGTGGCGAAGCGCTGCTCCTCCTCGGCGGTGAGCTCGCCTGTCTGGGCCAGTCGGATGAACTCGTCGGTGACGAAGCCCTCTCGCAGCGCGAGCGAGACGGTGCGGTCCCGGTAGCTGACCCGGAAGCAGAAGGTGCGGAGCCTGTGCCCCCGCTCAGGCTGCTCGAGCGCTGGATCCACGACGTAGCGGCCCTCGGTGAGGCCGCGGGTGACGAGCTCGCAGGCATCACGAGCACCGGGACCTCGGAAGGCCGTCTCCACCAGGACATCCCGCCGCTCCACCAGCCCGTCGGGTTCGAGGATGCCGAACGCCCGCTCCATGACCTTCAACCCCAGCGCCACGCCGCCAGGGCTGTCCGGCCCGCTGTAGCGCAAGATCTCCTGGAGCGAGAAGGACACCGCCGTCCCGTGCTCCTGCACCTCGATCGTGTGGGCCATCGCAAGCATCTTCCCCCCTCCTGGGTTCAACGTGACACGGACCGAACGCGTCGGATTGCGTCGGGTGACAGGTCGGTGAGCTTCGTGGCTCCGAGCAAGCTCATGGTGCGCCGGACACCTTCTTCGAGGTCGCGTAGGAGATGTGTCACGCCTGCCTCACCGCCCGCCGCGAGCGCGTAGAGGTACGGCCTTCCGATCATGCATGCCGTCGCGCCGAGGGCGACCGCCTTGACGATGTCGCTGCCCCTTCGCACCCCGCCGTCGCAGATGATCTCGGTGGACCCACCGAGCGCCTGTGCCACCGGGTCCACGAGCTCGATCGGCACGGGAGCACCGTCGAGCTGGCGACCACCGTGGTTCGAGAGTGCGATCGCATCGACACCAGCGGCCGCGGCGAGGCGCGCGTCCTCAACACCCTGGATGCCCTTGACGATGACCTGTCCTGGCCACGCATCCCGGAACCACTCGATGTCATCCCACGACAACGCAGGGTCGAACTGGCTGTTGATGTAGTCGGCAAGCGTCACCGGGTCCGTCCCGTCGCCCACGTCCGACGATCCGGCCACGTTCGCGAACACGATCGGCTCCGCCGTGATGAAGCGCCCTGTCCACGATGGGTGCAGCGCGCCGTCGAACAGCGTGCTGAGCGCGATCTTCGGTGGGAGGCTGAACCCCCGACGGACATCACGCTCTCGCCGTCCGAGGACCGCGGTGTCGACGGTGATCATGATCGCCTCGTAGCCCGCGGCCGCGGCCCGGTCGAGCATGTCGCGCACCAACCCCCGGTCACGCCACACGTACACCTGGAACCACTTGCGGCCGGCCGAGACGGCCGCGACCTCCTCGATGGACCGGGTGCTCAACGTCGACAGCGTGTACGGGACACCCGCCACCGCCGCTGCCCGCGCTGCCGCCAGCTCACCATCGGGCAACACGATGCGGGTGAAGCCCGTCGGAGCGAGCACCAGCGGCAAGCCGAGGGTCCCACCCAGCAGCGTCGTCGTCGGATCCACCGCACCGACATTTCGAAGCACCCGGGGACAGAACTCCAGGTCCCGGAAGGCCGAGACGTTGCGAGCCAGCGTCACCTCATCCTCAGCGCCGCCATCGATGTAGTCGAAAACCCCCCGAGGAAGTCGACGACGGGCGATCCGGCGGAGGTCCTCGACGCTGGCCGCGCCGGCAAGACGCCTCCGCGCCGAGTCCAGCTCGAACCGCCGAAAGCGCAACACCGACCGCAGGGTCCGAACGATGCTCACATCCCCTTCCCCCGAACCGCCCGGCCGGCGCTGTTCACTTGCGCCCGGCCATCAGACAGCCCTTCGAAGCATGGACAGCGTGGCGCTCCGATCGGTAATCTCGTGTGATGATCATAAGGCAGTCTCCAGCGTCCGCGCACTCATCTTCCTGTCGTCCGGCGGCCCTAGCCGTCAACGCGCGCGCCTGCCATGTTCAAAGGGTGCCGACCGACGTCGTCCGTCACAGCACCATGGAAGCGTCCCGGTGAACGACCGGAAGCTCGAAGCTGGAGAGTCCATGGCGGTTCTGCCCATCCGACCCCAAGGAAGCCACCGGCCGAGAGGTCGGAAGGTCTCGGAGCTCGTCGCCCGGCAGATCGTGCAGGACATCGTCGACAAAGACCTACCGGCAGGGTCGCTGCTCCCCGGCGAAGCGGTGATGCTCCACCTGTATCAGGTGAGTCGATCGTCCCTGCGGGAAGCACTGCGCATCCTCGAGTCGAACGGATTGATCACCGTGCGGCCCGGCCCCGGTGGAGGCCCTCTCGTGAGCACGGTCGATCCCGCGCACTTCGGGAGCACGACCAGCCTCTTTCTCCAAATGGGTCGTACTCGGTTCAGCGAGCTGATCGAAGCTCGCATGGTGATCGAGCCACTCATGGCGAAGCTTGCCGCTGAGCGGCGGGATCCGGGTCGCCTCGCCGAGCTGGAGCGCTGCCTCGAACAGCACCGCACGCTCGATGCCGAGAACGACCCGGCCGGTTACCTCTCCGTCACCCAGGACTTTCACGGTGTGATCGCTGGACTCTCCGGCAACGGCGTGCTCGACCTCTTCGGACGAGCGCTCAAGGAGATATTCACCGATCGGGTGCTCACGTCCCACCAGCCTGCCTCCCGCTGGGAAGAGGTCAAGGAGGAGCACGAGGCAATCGCCGGCGCGATCCTCGACGGCGACGCCGGCCTGGCCGAAGAGCTCATGCGGGTGCACATGCACGAGTTCGTGGAGTCGTTCAGGAAGCGCTACCTGCCGTTGTTCGACGAGATCATCGGCTGGGGGTGACGACGTCAAACGGACAGGTCGCCGGTCGACGCATGGAGCGCCCGGAGCTCGGAGGCGAGCTCGGGGACGAGGACCTTCCAGTCGCCGACGAGCCCGACATCAGCTTGCCGGAACACCTCCGCGTGGACATCCTCGTTGATGGCCAACAGGACCTTGGAGTTCCGCACCCCGATCATGTGGTTGAGCTTGCCGCTGAGGCCCACCGCGACGTAGAGCTCGGGGCCGATGGCGTGGCCGGTGACCCCGATCTGGCGGCTCCGTGGCAACCACCCACGGTCGGTGACCTTTCGGGTGGCGCCGAGCGGCGCGCCTCCGAGCAGCTCGCGCAACGGATCCAGCCACACGTACTCATCCGGTGCAACGCCCGTCCCCACGCCCACCACCGCCTGAGCGGCGAGCAGCTCCCGGAGGAGCGGGTCCTCGACCACGACATCTGTGGTGCAGATGCGGGCGCGACCCGGGGCCGGCAGGAGCTCCGGCACAGGGTCGGGTGCCGATCGGGGCAGCCGCCGCGGCAGCACACCTGGACGCACGGTCGCCACCTGAACCGGCGACGAGCTCTCGATCGGCGCAACGAGCTGCCCGCCGAACGCCGGCTTGAGCGCCACGAGGCGGCAACCATCCGAGACCTCGAGACCGATGGCATCTCCCGTCAGCCCCCACCCGTTCCGGGCAGCCACGAGAGACGCCACCGCCCGACCGGTCCGCGTGCCGTCGACGAGCAATGCCCACGGCAGCGCGTCGGCACTCGCCCTCGCGAGCGCGTTCGCCCACTGCTCCGGCTCTGTCGCGTCAGGGATGAGGAGCACGCGATCGGCACCCGCGGCGCCGAGACCCGGCGGGGCAGGCTCGGGCGTGACCACGGTGACCGAACCGGAGAGGCGGGCAGCGAGGCCTGCCGCCTCCCCGATGAGCTCCCGCTCGGGCGCGGAGTCGGCGGGGTCGAGGAAGCACCAGACCGCCGGACCCTCCCCTCCGGTCTCCGGCACCGGATCGAGACCCTTCAGACTGGACGCACCATCGAAGGCCCCTAGCTCAGCCAGCGCCTCGATCGCCTCCGCGGCCCCTCGGACGACGCGCTGGCGGCGGGACACCTCAGCCACGCGGACCGGGCCGACCGAGGTAGGCGATCCCGCTGCCCCGACCTCCCTCGCGCTCAGACCGAGCTCTTCGGCGCCCAGCTGCAGAAGCCGGTCCGCTGACACCTGAGCGCGGGCGGACGGCGCTGCCTTCGACGGGTCGCAGAGGCGCTCGGCCGTCGAGAGCACGAGCGGCAGATCGCCGGTCACCCACCGGTACCCATCATCGGTCTCGCACTTCGCTCGCACCGTGCCGTCATGCAGCATGAGCTCGCGCGCCCCCGGCGCGAACGGCAGCCCCAGCAGCTCGGCCAGCTCAGGGCCGACCTGACCCGTATCCGAATCGAGCGAGTTGAGACCGCAGAGGACGAGGTCGAAGGGTCCCTCCCGTCTGATTGCCGTAGCGAGTGTGCGTGCAGTGGCGAGCGTGTCGGAGCCAGCAAAGGCAAGATCACAGAGATGGACCGCCCGGGTGGCGTCGCAGGCCAGCATCTCGCGGAGCGCGTCCCCTGCCGACGGGGGGCCCATGGTGAACACGACGACCTCGCCGTCGGGTCCCGCCAGCTCCACCGCCTTGGCGTTGGCGCGCCGGCAGTAGGCGTTCACCTCGAGCTCCACCCCCTCTCGGACCAACCGTCCGTCCAGGAGACGAAGCTGGTCCGGTCGTGGGATCTGCTTGATCAGGACTGCTACTCGCATGGGTCAGGCTCCTTCATGGGAGACGGGCTCGCCCATCGACATCACAGCGCAGCGCCGTGTGCACGCAGCTCGTCCGCTATGCGCGCGAGCGGCTCGACGGACGCGGGATCGGCTGGCGTGTACAAGATGATGTGGCGGGCGCCGGCGGCGATGTAGCCCTGCGCGTTGGCGGCCACGGTGTGGAGCTCGCCCGGGAGCGCACGGACCTGCACCGACGGCATGACCGCTCCGGGCTCCCGACCGAATGCCTCACAAGATGCTCGCAGCACCGCCAACTTGGCGGCGAACTCCTCCGGCGTCCCGTTGGAGTAGTTCCATCCGTCACCGTGACGGGCGACGAGGGGCAGCGTCTTGCGTTCGCCCTTGCCGCCGATGAAGAACGGCACCCGGGTCTGGACCGGCTTTGGCAAACAGCGAGCGCCCTCGAGGGAGAAGTGCGCGCCCGCGAAGGAGACGACGTCGTCAGGGCCGAGGAGAGCCCGGAGGACGGTGCACGCCTCATCGAGGGCAGCGATGCGCTCCCCCGGCGGTCCCATGTTGATCCCGTAGGCCGTGACCTCTTCGAGGTTGTTGCCAGCGCCGAGGCCGAGGTCGACGCGACCCCCTGACATCACATCGATGGTGGCCACGATGTTCGCGAGGACGCCGGGGTGCCGGTACGGCACGGCGCTCACCATGAGGCCGAGACGGATCTTGTCGGTGACGGTGGCGAGGCCGGCGAGGATGCTCCAACCCTCGAAGCACGGTCCGGGCTCCGGAGAGGGATTCGGGCCCGAGCTGACGGAGTGCAGATGGTCGAAGAACCAGAGGGACGTGAAGGCGTCGGCACGATCGGCCTCCAGGGAGGCATCGCGGAGGACAGGCCACGCCACGTGTTGCGGCGGAAGCTTCAGGTCGACCCGGATGCCCACGGCACGCTCGCCGGCGCTCATCCGGCGATCATGATCGTTCGCGTCTCGCTGTAGAAGTCCCGGGCTGCAAGTCCCTGCTCGCGGCTTCCGAGACTTGAGTCCTTGAGGCCGCCGAAGGGCACATGGAAGTCGACGCCAGCAGTCGGCGCGTTGACGCGGACGAGACCCGCTTCCAGCCGGTCGCCGAGCCGTATGGTCCCGCCCAGGTCACTCGTGAAGATCGCCGCCGACAGGCCGTACCGGACGTCGTTCGCGATGTCGACGGCCGCATCGGCCGAATCAGCACGCATGAGCGCCGTCACCGGCGCGAAGACCTCCTCCTGCGCAAGGATGTCTTCACCATCCCTCACCTCCACGAGCGTGGGCTGGAGGTAGAACCCGTCACCTTCCATCGCAGCCCCGCCCGTCAGCACGTCGCCGCCGCTCGCGGCGATGGCTCGCAGTGCCCGATCCCGAGATGCCTCGTCGATCAGCGGACCGACCTGGCACTCGTCCCGGCTGGGATCGCGCACCTGCATGGCCTCGACCGCATCTACGAGCAGGCTCCGGAACTCGTCATACACCGGAGCCTCGACGATGACGCGGCTGGTGGCGGTGCACTTCTGCCCGGCGTAGCCCATGGCGGCGAAGGAGATGGCCTGGACGGCTCTGTCGAGATCGGCATCTGCCAGGACGAGAGACGCGTTCTGGCCTCCCATCTCGCATTGGACTTTGCCGCCGCGGGACACCACGGCGGGGGCGACCATCCGCCCGACCGCGGCCGAACCGGTGAACGAGATGGCGCCGACGCCACGATGCCCCACGAGCGCTTCGCCCGTCGGACCGCCGCCTGGCAGCACCTGCACGAGGTCCCCCGGTACGTGCGCGTTCACGATCTCGCCGAGCAGTAGGGCGGTCTGCGTCGCCGGCGGCGCGGGTTTGAGGAGCACCGCGTTGCCATAGGCGATGGCGGGCGCGAGCTTCCACGCGGGAATCGCGACGGGGAAGTTCCAGGGCGTGACCAGACCGCAGACGCCGATCGGGAAGCGTCGGACGAGCAGCCACGCACCGGGCAACGAGGCGGGATACGACTCGCCGTCGGGACCAAGAAGCATCTGGGCGTAGTAGTGGAAGATCGAGATGGCCCGGACCACCTCACCGCGGGCCTCGGTGATCGGCTTGCCGATCTCACGGGTCGTCAGCTGCGCCAGCTCCTCGAGCCGATCCCGCAACGTGTCACCGATACCACGCAGCGCGGCGCTGCGTGCCGCAACCGGCTGGTGCCACCACACGTCCGCCGCCGGGCCCGCCACCTTGACGGCGCGGTCCACCGAACCGACGTCGGTCTCCTCCGCCGTTGCGACCACGTCGGCCGGGCGATGTGGGTTCATGCTCGTGAACGTCATCGTGTGCTCCTTGCTGTCGTCCTCTATGGGGCTGTCGTCTCTACGTGCAGGTCCGTCGCGCCTTCGACCTCGGCGACGCGCGCCTCGAGAAGCCTGCTGAGCCGACGGACGAGCACCACGCCGATCACCGGGAGGATCATGAACGAGGCCGACGCCACCCTCGGCCCGAGCAGCGCGGAGAGAGATCCGGCGACGAGGCCGGCGACCGGCCGCATGCCGAGCAGCGCCATCGCGTGGACCGCCATCACCCTGCCTCGGAGCTCGTCGAGCGTCACCCGGTGGATGAGGGCGGTGGCAACGCTGAACGTCATGGCCTGGGCGGCGCCCGCCACGGCAGCGAGCGCCAAGGCCACCTCGAGGTTCGGGGCCAGGGAATAGCAGACGAGCGCAACGCTCATCACGACGAAGCCAGATCGGGCGATCGCCGTCTCCGTCCACCGACGAGCGACCGTACCCACCAGCAGCACGGCAAGTGTTGCGCCTACCGCCTGACCAGAGATGATCAGTCCCGCAGCGCTCTCCGCGCGACCGAGCGCGGCTGCGGCGAACTGTGGTGCCAGCACGCGGACGCCACCTTCGATGCCGATGCTGCCGACAGCGATCACGAGCAGAAGAGCTGCGGTGCTCGGCACGCGGATCGCTGTGAGGCCCCCCTTGAACAGCTCGCGCCCTCGCTCGGTGCTCAGGGTCGTCGTCGTGCCGCTGCGGGGTCGGAGCACGAACATCGCGATCACAAGCGGCACGTAGAGGCCCGCAGCCGCGACGAGCGCGAGGGAGTGCCCGCCGATGACGATCAGCGCCGTCGCCGTCGTCGGCCCGACGAGCTGGGCGATGGTGAACTGCGCCGTGTTGACCGCCACGGCGCGGGACAGCTCTCCCGGTTCCACGAACTCGTAGACGAGCGCCTGGAGAGAGGGCTTCGCCAGTGAGTACGAGACGCCCTCGCACACCGCCACGAGGAAGATCAGGGCAGGCGAGAACCCGACCGTCCAGCCGGCGACAGCGAGGCCGAGGAACAACGCTGCTGTGAAGCTCTGGCACGACGCGATCATGACGCGCCGCGGAAAGCGGTCGGCAAGCATGCCGCCAAGGAACGAGAAGGCGAGGAGGGGGCCATAGGACGCGAGGCTCAAGAGGCCGAGCATGAGCGGCGAACCGGTCATCTGGAACATGAGGATCGGACTGGTGATCCGCCACAGCCACATGCCTGAGGTCGAGAGCAGGGCGCTCGTCCAGAAGATCCCGAAGTCGCGCTGGAGCAGGATGGGGCGGCCGCGCGCTCCTGGTCGTTCTCCTCGGTGTCCGTCGATTCCCGGCGATCGCTGTCGAGCGTCCTGCATCAAGCCGTGGTGCTGGCAGGCGGCTTTGACGTTCCGGTGTAGGTCACCGCCATGTCACCGACCGCGGTCATGTCGATCTCGATCAACGTCACGACACCGGACTCCAGTGCGGCCGGTAGGGCCTTCTCCAGCTCGTCGACGGAGGTGACCCTGGTGGCGCCGGCTCCCATGGACATGGCGAGCGCGCAGAAGTCAGGGGTGGCGAGGTCGACCTTGAACGCGGCATCGAACTGCGCTGCCTGGATGTTCCTGAGGATGCCGTAGCCGCGGTCGTTGAAAAGGAGGATCACCACGGGGATGCCGTGCTGGACAGCAGTGCTGATCTCGGTGGCAGCGAGCATGAAGCCCCCGTCGCCGACGATGCAGATCGTGGCCTCATCAGGACGACCGACAGCGGCACCGAGGGCGTGGGGGAGACCGAGCCCGATGGCGAAGCTGGTGGGTTGGATGGCCGTGCGGGGCTCCCGCACCGGAAGGAGCCGGTTGCCCCAGGTGTAGGCCGGGATCGTGGAGTCCTTGACCACCACCGTCCCGGGGCCCGGGAGCAGCTCGGTGACGGCGTCGAGCCAGACCTCCCAGGGCCCCAACGTGGAACGGAGGCGGGCCCGCGCCTGCGCCCGTGCCCGGCCGACGTCGGCGACCCACGCCTCGTCAGGGGACGTGCCCGTCGGGAGGCGGGCCGAGATGTCGGTGAGAGCAGTGCGAGCGTCGCCCACCACCGCGACCTGCGCCGGATAGTTGGTGCCGATGACCTGGGGATCCACGTCGATGTGCACGAGCCGGGAGGGCAGCTTCATCTTCCAGTTCTCGGTGTTCGGCCCCTGGAACCGGGTGCCGACCGCGATCAAGAGATCAGCCTCGGCCGCGAGGTCCCGCACCGCCTGCTCCCAAGAGAGGTTGCCGAGGCAGAGCGGGTCATCCTCTGAGATGGCTCCACGTCCCGATGCGCTGGTGATGACGCCCGCTCCAAGCCGATGGGCAAGGTCTGCGACGCGCCCCTCGGCGCCGGAGGCGAGCACGCCACCACCGGCCCAGATGAGCGGTCGAGCGGCTGCGGCGATGGCGGCCACGGCATCGTCGATGGCACCGGATGAAGGGCGTGGCGGCTGCGGGAGCGTGGGCAGCGCCTCACCGCTGTCCTCGACGCCTTGGTACTGGAGGTCGATCGGGATCTCGACGGCGGCCGGCCCCCGGCGCGGGGCCATGGCTTGGAGCGCGGCCGTGTGCACGACCTGGCGGATCTCGCCTGCCGTCCCGACGCGGCGCACCCACTTGGCAGCACTGCTCAGCATCCCCAGCTGGTCCTTGCACTCGTGGATGAAGCCACGGCCCTGGTCGAGGTGGTGGGAGTCGATCTGCCCGGTGAGGTGGAGCACGGGCGATGACGAGGTCCAAGCCTCGAGCATGGCGCCCATGCCGTTGGCGGCGCCGGGACCGGTGCTCGTGATGGCGACCCCGAGGCGCCCTGTGGTCCGGGCGTAGCCATCGGCCATGCCGAGCGCCGTCTGCTCATGACGCACCGCGACCGTCCGGATCGCCGGGTGGTGCCGCAGCGCCTCGTAGATCGGCAGGTTGTGGACGCTGACTATCCCGAAGACGACCTCGACCCCGACTTCCTCGAGCGCTCGCACCACCATCTCGCCGCCAGTGCTCATGTGGCAGCTCGATCGTCCGCCGCGATCGCCGTCAGCTCTGCCTCAGCCGTGGACTCGAGCTCGATGCCGTGCATGGCGACGGTCGGAACGTCGCCGTTGAAGCGGTCATGCAGCCAGCGGTGGACATCGTCGTAGCGGTGCTGGTCTTTCACGTACACATCGAGGCGTACGACGGACTCCAGCGGCGCCGAGTAGTCGTCGAGGGACGCAGCGATGCGTTCGAGGGCGAGGTCCAGCTGCGGCTCGAGCTTCCCGCACACGTCGTCTCGGAGCTTTCCGTCGACACCCCGGTTCCCCAGAGCGCCCGATGCGAAGATGAAGCCTCCGGCCCGCACCGTCCTGGCAAGGTCGGTCCTACCCTCGTAGAAGGTGACGTCTCTCTCCTCGCCCGGGCGGACAGCCATGGCGCTCAGCTCGATGTCCGAGCGACCGCCGAGCGGACAGGCGACGACCGTGCTCGCGACGTCCATGCGCCCGTCGAAGTGCTCCGTGCGCAGATCGCGGTGCTCCATGGCCCTGTTGATGTCACGTATGAACCCGTCGAAGCGCACGAGATGGTGCTTGTCGGCTCCCGCAGAGCCGAGGTGGTGGTCGATGTTCCGGTAGGCCGTCCGGACCTGTGCGGCGAACGCCTCGGGGCTCTCCTCGGGCGAGTCCTCACCGGTTGCCAGGTCGGTCTGCCCCCGGACGCCGATGATGAACAAGAACGGGCCACAACGACTGATGCGCGACGCCCGACCGGGGTTGGGTCCGGGCGTGATGATCTCCCGCTCCACTTCGCCAGTCGTAGCCACCGTCGTGACGGTGATCATGTTCTGACCGGCCATCTTGCCCTGGTAGCCCTGGCTGACGGCCTGTGTGGGCTCGCCGAAGTACTCCGGCCACAGCGCCATGCGGGCAAGCCGCCACTCCTGGCTCGATGTGGCGTGCTCGATCCGGACCGCCGCCGAACCGTCGTAGCCGCACTCCACCAGCCTGTCCACGACGGTCTGGTAGGCATTGCGCGCTTGGGCGGGCCCATCACCAAACGAGGAGATGTCCTTGTGACCCGTCTTCGGGTCCGTGTCGCCATCGACCGATGACAGGAAGAGGAAGGGGCCGGACTTGATCACGGCTGCCGCTCCAGGGCGGGCGGGGTCCTCGAGCAGTACGGTCCGCTCTCTGGTCATGTGCGTTCGCTCCTCATCAGTTCCACGCGGCGCGAAGGACGCGCCGCCAGTTGCCGTTGCAGATCCGCTCCAACCGGTCGTCGGAGTAGCCGAGCTGGTCACGCATGCCACGGACCACATCGATCATCTTCGAGGCGTCGCTCACCGAATCCGGCATGTTCGCCCCGTCGAAGTCGGTGCCGATGGCGACGTGGCCGTCACCGATCAGCTGCACGACGTAATCGATGTGCTGCAGCACAAGCTCGATCGGTGTGTCGGGATCACGCTGCTTGTCCGGCCGGAGGAAGCACACGAAGAAGTTGATGCCGACGACGGCGTCGGCGTCGGCGACGGCTCGCAGCTGATCATCGTCGAGGTTGCGGGGATGGTCGCAGATCGCCTTGACGCTGCTGTGGGTGCAGAGGAAAGGCCGAGTCGACTCCTTGGCCACGTCCCAGAAGCCCTGGGGTGTCAGGTGGGAGGCGTCGACGGCGATGCCGAGCTGCTGGCACTCGTAGACGAGCTCCCGCCCGAGGTCGGTGAGTCCCGCCGTCGGGTACGGGAGCTCCCGTCCGTTCCGGAGCCCCCATGCGTGGGTGCTCGCCGGCACGCCGTGGATCATGTCGGGCCGGCGGGGTATCGGCACGCCCTGGCCGAACATGTTCGGGCGGGCGTGGACGACGCCGACCGATCGCAGGCCGGCCTCGTACAGCACCCGCAGCTCCTTGAGGCTCCGGGAGATCGCCTCTGCACCCTCGATGTGGGGGATCATGGCGAACGTGCCTCGATCGATCGCGCTGTCGAGCTGGTCGGCGGTCCGGATGAGCTCCATGTCGCCGTCAGAGCGGTCAACCAGTCGGAGCAGGTCGTCGAAGTACTTCATGGCATAGCCGAGCGCGTTTGTCTCGACCTGGGTGGGACGGAGGTAGATCGAAGCGAACATCCCGCCGAGCCCGCCCCGCTTCGCTCTGGGGAGGTCGACGTGGCCCTTCTCCGACTCCTCGAGGAAGTCACGCATCTCGACCTCGCAGCTCTGCAGCGAGTCGATGTGCCCGTCGATGACGAGCGGCAGCCCTTCGATCCTCTCGATCATGAGCTTGCTCCCTTTCCGGCTTCGTAGTGGACGTACAGGGTCGTCTCCGGTGAGCCGATGTAGGGGCTGTCGGAGCCGGCATGGACGTTGACGCTCCGGTTGTGCTCGACCCAGGCGTCGTACGCCTGCTCGCTCTCCCACACCGTGACCGTCGCCAGCTCCTCCGTCCCGTCCCGACGAATCAGCAGGTCCCGGGAGACGAAGCCCGGACGTGCCGCCATGCGAGCTCCGTTGCCGTTGATGCGGTCGGCTGCTTCTTCCAACCTCCCGCTCTGGATCTGATGTTTGACGTAGGCGACCAGTGCCATTGTTCTCTCCGATGAGTTGCGGTCAGATGCGGTCGATACCGCCGGGCGGCGGTGCGATGTCGTAGAAGGTGGCGGCTCGCCCGTAGAGCGCGTCGTAGGCGACGTCGGGGTCGACGCCTTCCATCAACCAGCCCATCAGCTCGTTGGTACGGGGCCAGGAGACCGGGTTGTGGGGGTAGTCCGCCCCCCACATGACCGTGCCCTTGAGGTGGGACCAGTCCTCCTTCAGCAGCTGGGCGCCGATCACGTCGTCCTCGAACGTCGCCGCCACTTGGCGTTGCCAGTACTCGCTCGGCTGCAGCGACAGCGGCACGTCCGTCGGTCGCTCGCGCGCTTGGCGGTCCATGTGCTCGATGAAGAAGGGCAGCCATCCGACGCGGCACTCCCCGAACACCACCTTGAGCTGCGGGTGGCGCTCGAGTGCCCCGCTGAAGATGATCTGGGCCATGGCAGTCTGCGTTGCGAAGGGGCTGTAGCAGAAGTGAGCCGGGTAGCGGCCGTACTCGTTCGGCGGGTACGGCTCCCCAGCCGCCGCACCGATGTGGAAGCCGAGCACGAGGCCGGTCTCCTCGAGGGCCGACCACAGCGGCTCCCACACGGGCGACCAGACCGGCTCCGCGGCGGTGTAGATGCTGAACTCCACGCCCTTTGCACCGGCAGCGGCGACCCGCTCCACCTCAGCGACGCAGCCCTCTGGATCCTTGTTCGGGACGTTTATGAGACCGACGATCCGCTCGGGTGCCGCGGAGCCGAGCTCGATGAGGAAATCGTTGTAGGCGCGATTGCAGACCAGGTCGAGCTCGAGGTCGTCGAAGCGCTGCTTGCGCGTGGGCCCGTAGATCATGTGGCTCCAGATCTCCGCCCGATCCATGTGCGACAGCAGGATCTCGGCATCAGACGGCGGCAGAGAACCCGGCACGAGCTCGACGTCGGCCTTGCCGAACGCACTTTCCTGCAGCTCGCCGAGGTTGCTCTCGCCTGACGCCGACGGGCCGTGGAACTTCTCCTCCCACGTCCACACCTGGCTTCCGTCGTGCTCCACGACCTTCGGCGCCCGGTCCCGGTACTGGCTCGGCACCCTCGCCTGCCACAGGTCAGGTGGCATCCACTTGAGATCCAGATGGTTGTCCGCAGAGATGTAGCGATAGCTCGTCATGGCTCTTCCTCTCGTTTCGCACGGTTGTCATGTCTGATTCTCTTGCCCGCCCCGCCACCACAACGCTCGTTTCGAGGCGGCGGACGCTCCCCTCATCGCTGCGCGTTCGGCAGCCATCCGTTCAGCCGCTTGTCGACGATCTCGACGATCTTCACGGCGACGAGGGCCACGACCACCACGACCATGAGGACGGCGAAGACGCCCTCGGCGTCGAAGGCCCGGGCGAACGACTGGCTCGTCGCGCCCAACCCCACCACGGCGATCAGCAGCTCGCCGTTGATCATGCCCTTCACCGCTCGTCCCATGGCCAGCCGGAGGCCCGCCATGATGAGCGGGAGCGCACCTGGCAAGACGATCTTGCGGATGCGTTGACGCTCGTTCGACCCGAACACGGCTGCCATCTCGAGCAGCTCGCGGTCGACGCTCTTGACCGCCGTCACCGTGTTGACGACGACGATGAAGACGGCGTACTGGATGATCAGGGCGACGATCGCCCACCGCTGCAGTCCGAAGATGGAGAAGTAGATCGGTGCGAACACGATCGTCGGCGAGGTCATGAACCCGTATACGTACGGGTCGAGCATCCGCTCGATGATCGTGTAACGACCCATCAGCGTCCCCACCAAGATGCCCATCACGGCTGCGATGCCGAAGCCGAGGCCCAGGTTCTGAAGGCTCCGAGCAAGGTCACTGAGGATGCGGCCGTCTGCCGTCAGCTCCACCAGGCGGCGCAGCACGTTGCTGAAGGGCGGCAGGTAGATCAAGTCGAGGCTACGTCCCAGGATCTCCCAGATGGCGAGCCCCGCCGCGAGCGACAACGCGTTGAAGAAGCCGTCGCCCCGGTAGACGCGACTGAGCGGCCAGGTCCAGCGTGGCGGACGGCTTTTCGGCAGCAGCACGGACTCGTAGGCGATGGCAGCTCGTGCCGGCGGACCCGGGGTCGGCTCAGCGAGGCCTGCGCTGGCATCGTTGACCTCTGGCCGCGCGATCACGCGTCCACCGCCTCGTGCTCGTCGTGGATCTGGAGCGATCGCAGGCGATCCCACAGGTGGGCCTTGGTGTTGACGAACTCAGCGCTCGTCTCGTCAGACATCGTGCGCGGGCGGTCCAACTTGATGGACGTCACCTCGGCGATCTGTCCGGGTCGAGCCGACATCAACACGCAGCGGTCTGCGAGCAAGATGGCCTCGTCGATGCTGTGGGTGACAAAGATGACGGTCTTGCGCTCGAGCTCCCAGATCCGGAGGAGCTCCTCTTGCATGAGGCGCTTCGTCTGCTCGTCGAGTGCTCCGAACGGCTCGTCCATGAGGAGCACCGATGGGTTCACGGCGAGCGCACGTGCGAGACCGACCCTCTGGCGCATGCCGCCCGACAGCTCTGCCGGCAGCCGCTTTTCAAAACCGGCGAGCCCTACCGTCTTGATCAGGTCCCTCGCCACCTCCTCACGCTCCTTCTTCGGCGTGCCCCGGAGCTCGAGCCCGAATGCCACGTTGCGCAACACGTTTGCCCACGGCATGAGCGCGAAGGCCTGGAACACCATCGCCCGCTGCGGTGACGGGCCCGAGACCACAGCACCGTCGACCTTGACCTCGCCCTCGTCGACGGCCGTCAGGCCGGCTACCGCGCGCAGCAGCGTCGTCTTGCCACAACCACTCGGCCCGATGAGGGTGACGAACTCGTTGTCCTCGATGGTGAGGCTCACGTCATGGAGTGCGGTGACGCCGGGCTGGGCTCGGCGCCCCGTCTTCGAGTTGAAGGTCTTGCTCACCTTGTTGATCTCGATCATGTCGCTCTCCTCGGGGACACCGGGCGCTCAGCTGCTCGTGAAGACGCTCGTGTGCGCCCACGGGATCATCCGGCGTTCGGTGCGCCGGACGAGGGACATCAAGAGCAAGGACTCTGCGACCACGATCGTCACGAGCGCGTACGTGTTTGCCGGTTCGAAGCTGCCCTTGTAGAGCTGAAGCAGCCTGCCGATCCCTACCGCGACGAGGAGGAGCTCCCCAAGGATCATCCCGGTGATCGCGCGGCCGAGACCGATCCGGATGCCGGTCCAGATCGCAGGAGCGGCAGCGTAGAGAAGCACCTTCTGCCAGATCTCCCGCTCGTTGGCACCGAAGACCCGGGACATCTCGATCAGCTCCACGGGTACCTCCCGCACCCCCGCCCTGCTGTTCACAGCGACCATCGGGTAGGCGAACAGCAGAACGACCAACGAGCGAGCCCGCAGATCGAACCCGAGGGACATGATGATGATGGGCATCAGCATGGCCATCGGGAGGACGACCAAGACGTTGATCCACACGTCTGCCATCTTCTCGATGGCTCGGACACGCCCCATCAGGAGTCCGCTGGGTATGCCCGTGAGGAGTGCCGCCCCGAAACCGAAGAGCAGCGCCTGGTTGCTGATCCAGAGTGCGGACCACGTCTCGCCCGTGCCCAGGACCTCCACGACGCTCCTGAGCGTCGTGGAGGCATTGGGAATGAGCAGGGAGTTCTGCCAGTTCGCTGCCAACTCCCACAGCAAGAGGAAAGCGATGGC
The DNA here is from genome assembly GCA_040905815.1 of Acidimicrobiales bacterium. Taxonomy (GTDB): domain Bacteria; phylum Actinomycetota; class Acidimicrobiia; order Acidimicrobiales; family CADCSY01; genus CADCSY01. Next base: position 15,657 of record JBBDQT010000066.1, on the reverse strand, counting down.
GGGCACCAGCTTCACCACGGCACCGCTGTTGACCACCCGAGCCGGCAGCGAGCGTCCGCCTGCGCGGCGAGGTTCCTTCGGCGGCCTGACTGCGGCTGCGGGTCCGCTCAGCAGTTCAGCGGAGTCGACTCGGGCGTGTGCCATGGTGATGGCCCTCAGCTGCTCAAGTTCTCGAGGGCCTTCTCGAGGAAGCTTCGGTCCATCATCTCTCCGGGCGGTGACGGCCCGTCGAGGGTGCCCGCCTCGACGTAGAGGGCGATGCTGGACTCGACGTCCTTCTCGGTGAAGCCACCGTCGTCCGGGATGAGACCACCCTCGATGTAGGCCTCGACGGCAGCAGCGGTCTTCTCGCCGATGTCAGGTTCGTACGTCCGTGCTAGCTCCTCGAAGAAGGCTGGGTCGTCGTTGACCTCCTGCTGAACTGCAGTGAGCTCGGTCATGAACGCCTCGACGACGTCGGGGTGTTCGTCGATGAAGTCCTGATTGGCATAGATGAGACCGACCTTGATGTCGCTCAGCTCCTTGCTGAAGTTGGCCAACATCGTGTAACCGTCCTCCGGAAGGTCTATTGCATCCTCGACCTCGATCATTGAGACATCGACCTGGTCGGCGAGGAGTGCTTGGAATCTGTTCGGAGAGCCTTCGATGTAGAGCTCGTCCGGCTTCTCGCCATCGCAGTTCCGCTTGTACCACGCCCGGTACAGGGCGGTGCTCACGCCACCTGGGCTGTGAAGACCCAGGCGCTTCCCGTCGATGTCCGCACAGCTCTCGATCCCTGCTTTGGCCTGTAAAGTCCATTGGTTCCGAGCGAGCTCGCCGATGAACTTCAGTGGAGCGCCGTTCTGAATCACCTTCATGACCGAAGCCGTGCTGGAGCTCCCCATCTGGAACTGCCCCTGAGCGGCGCCTTGGACCACCAGGTCCGAGTCGGCGATCTCCACGAACTCGCCGTCATGACCGTACTTCTCGTTCATCCGCACGAGTGCCTCTTGGATCAACGTCCCGGAGAGTCCGGGAGATCCCATGGCGAGCTGGAACGAAACCGACTCTGCTGGCTCGTCGCTCCCCGCTCCAGCTGCCGTTGTCGTCGCGCCTGAGGAGTTCTCACCCGCACCCACGCCGGCATCGTCATCACCTCCACCGCAGGCACTGGCGGCGAGGAGGAAAGCGAGTAGTAGGGCGAAGCCCTTCGAACGTGTCCTCATGGGACCCCCTTTGTGTGACCGCACCTTGATGGCGCCGCTGGTGATGGATCTCGGGCTCCGGAGCGATCTCTGATGATAATTACTATGAAGAGTGTCGCCCACCCATTCGCGGGTGTCAAGAGCCCACGTGCAGCTCGCCGGTCCGTCCATCTCGGCTACACGATCAGACGGCGCGCTCGGTCGGCGGGTCGAGCCGCGCGACCACAGCGCTGAACGCCTCCGGCACGTCCGCGGTCATCGCGCCGGAGCGGGTTCGGAGAGGTAGCGGAGGAAGAGCGTGTTGCCATCCATCAGGGCGTGGGCCATCCGGTAGCGCTTCGGATCGGTCGAGCCAGCGGACACAGCGACAGGGAGTGGATCGCCACCCATCAAGGGCTCCATCGTGAGGCACAGCTCGTCGAGGAGGTGGGCGGCGACGAGCTCGCCGAGCAGCGTGGGGCCACCTTCGCAGAGCACCGTGCTCGCCCCTCGCTCGGTCAGCGCCGCCACCGCCGCCTCCGGCTCGACGCGCTCAGCACCCGCGACGAGCACAGGGGCGTGCCGGCGCGCCTGCGCCAACCGATCCTCCGGCGCGGCGTCGCACGTCACCAACATCGTGGGAGACGCCTCGTGGGCCTCGCTGAAGAGGGGAGCCGACCAGTCGAGATCGAGCGAGCGGGTCACCACGGCGACCGGCGGCACCGGCGGCTTGCCCGCAGCCTCCCGCGCCGCCTTGACCTCGTCGGGGAGGCGCACGGGCCCGTAGCGCTCCCGTCGGACGGTCTCCGCTCCCACCAGGACGACGTCGGCGACCGAGCGGAGCAGCTTGAACAGCGCCGCGTCGCTGGGGCTCGACAGCTGGCCGACGCGTCCACCGATGGCGGTGCTGCCGTCGAGGCCAGCCACCATGTTGGCGAGGATCCACGCCCGTCCGGTGGGCGGCGTGCGGTCGACATCGCGGTAGGGGGCGAGCACGTCGTCGATCAGCCTCGTCGGCTCCAGCCAGTTCATCGTCCCCCCGTACCCCCGTCTCACCGCCGCCCACGGTCGCTCAGGCGCACCCTGCGCTCCAACTCGGACCCCGGGCCGCGGCGGGGGACCGGGTCCGGTGGAGGCGTTCCCCTGCTCGGACCCGGCCCCTCGGCGCGCCGACTACGCGCCGCCCTTGGCGGCCACCGGGGCGTTGATCACCGGGATCACGTGCTCGCCGTACGCCTGGAGCGTCTGTTCCTTGCCGTCGTGCTGGAGGTAGATGGCGAACTGGTCGACGCCGAGCGAGCGCAGCTCCTCGAGCCGCGCGACGTGGGCCTCGGCCGGGCCCAGGAGGCAGAAGCGGTCGACGATCTCGTCGGGCACGAAGTCGGCGTGGGTGTTCCCCGCACGGCCGTGCTCGTTGTAGTCGTAGCCGCGCCTGCCCTCGATGTAGGTCGTGAGCGCGGGGGGGACCATTCCGTCGTCGGCGCCATAGCGCGCCACGATGTCGGCGACGTGGTTGCCGACCATGCCGCCGAACCAGCGGCACTGGTCGCGCTGGTGGGCGAGGTCGTCACCGACGTACGCCGGTGCCGCCACGCAGATCGTGAGCGAGTCGGGGTCACGGCCCGCGGCCTCGGCCGCTCGGCGCACCGCCCCGATCGACCACGCCGTCACGTCAGGATCGGCGAGCTGGAGGATGAACCCGTCGCCGACCTCGCCGGCGAGCTGCAGCGCCTTGGGCCCGTACGCCGCCACCCACACCTCCAGGGCGCTGCCGCTGCTCCACGGGAACCGGATCGACGAGCCCTTGTAAGAGACCTCCTCCCCGTTGGCGAGCCCACGGATGACCCCGATGGCCTCCCTCAGCGTGGCGAGCGTCGTCGGCTTGCCGTTCGTGACCCGCACCGCCGAGTCGCCCCGGCCGATCCCGCAGACCGTCCGGTTGCCGAACATCTCGTTGAGGGTGGCGAAGTGGGACGCCGTGACCGTCCAGTCCCGCGTCGCCGGGTTCGTCACCATGGGGCCGACCAGCATCCGGTGGGTGTTCGAGAGGATCTGGCTGTAGATGACGTACGGCTCCTCCCACAGCAGGTGCGAGTCGAACGTCCACACGTGGCTGAAGCCGAGGTGCTCGGCCTGCGTCGCAAGGTCGACGACGCGCCACGCGGGAGGGTTCGTCTGCAGCACGACGCCGAAGTCCATCGTCACCTCACCTCGTCCTCGGGAACCCGAGGTCGACAGCGGACGTCGACGGGTCCGGCCACCGGGACGTGACGACCTTCGTGCGCGTGTAGAAGTCGACGCCGGACGGCCCGTACACGGCGGTGTCGCCGAAGAGCGACGCCTTCCACCCGCCGAAGGAGTAGTAGGCGACGGGGACGGGGATGGGGACGTTCACGCCGACCATCCCGCAGACGACCTCGTGCTGGTACTGGCGCGCCGCGCCACCGTCGCGGGTGAAGATCGCGGTTCCGTTCCCGTACGGGTTCTCGTTCACCATGTGAAGGGCGTCGGCATAGGTCGGCACCCGCACGACGGAGAGGACCGGCCCGAAGATCTCGTCGTCGTAGACGGGCATCCCCGGCTCCACGTCGTCGACCAGCGAGACACCGAGGAAGAACCCCTCGCCGGGCACCTCGTGGTCGCGGCCGTCGATGACGAGCCTGCCACCGCCCCGCTCGAGGTACGACGCCACCTTGTCCCGGTGCTCCCTGGTGATGAGCGGGCCCATCTCCGACTCCGGGTCGTCGCCCGGCCCGATCTTCAGGCTGGGGAGGCGGCTGGCGATCGCATCGACGAGCGGGTCGGCGACGTCTCCGACGGCGACGACGACGCTCACCGACATGCACCGCTCACCGGCGGAGCCGTACGCCGCCGAGACCGCGGCATCGGCCGCCATGTCGATGTCGGCGTCAGGGAGGACGACCATGTGGTTCTTCGCGCCGCCGAGCGCCTGCACGCGCTTGCCGTGGGAGGTGCCGGTCTCGTAGACGTACTTCGCGATCGGCGTGGAGCCTACGAAGCTGACCGCCGCCACGTCCGGGTGCTCGAGGAGGCGGTCGACGGCCACCTTGTCGCCGTGCACCACGTTGCAGACCCCGTCGGGCAGGCCCGCCTCGGTGAGCAGCTCGGCGATGCGCAGTGACGGGGAGGGGTCCTTCTCGCTGGGCTTGAGCACGAAGGCGTTGCCACAGGAGATGGCGTTGGAGAGCATCCACAGCGGGACCATCGCCGGGAAGTTGAACGGAGTGATGCCGGCGACGACGCCGAGCGGCTGGCGCAGCGAGTGCACGTCGACCCCGGTCGCCGCCTGCTCCGAGTGACCGCCCTTGAGGAGGTGGGCGATGCCGCACGCGAACTCGACGTTCTCGAGGCCGCGGGCCAGCTCGCCGGCGGCGTCGCCCCTGACCTTGCCGTGCTCGCTCGTCAGCAGGGCGGCGAGCTCCCCGGCATGCTCCTCGAGCAGGTGGCGGAAGCGGAAGAACACGTCGGTGCGCTTGGACAGGGGCGTGTCGCGCCAGGCCGGGAAGGCGGCTGCCGCGACGGCGACCGCCTCGTCGACCTCGGCGATCGACGCGAGCGCCACCTCGGCCTGTTGACGCCCTGTCGCAGGGTCGTAGACCGGAGCGGTGCGACCGGAGCTGCCGGGCGTCCGCTTGCCGCCGATCCAGTGCTCGATCTCTCGCATCAGTCCGCCTTCCTCACCACGCCGGGCACTCGCATCAGGTCAGGGCGCATCAGATCAAGTACGCACTCTGCCCGCGCTTGAGGTAGCGCCCGTGGCCCTTGCGGCCGACGTAGGCGTCGCCCTCGACCACCACGGTGCCGCGGGAGAGCACCGTCTCGACCTTGCCCTGCACGACGGTGCCCTCGTAGGCGGAGTGGTCCATGTTCATGTGGTGGGTCTCGACGCTGATGCGGGTCGTGCCGTCCGGGTCGTACACGACGACGTCCGCGTCGGCCCCCGGCGCGATCAGGCCCTTCCGGGGGTGGAGCCCGAACATGCGGGCGGGCGTGGTGGAGCACAGCTCGACCCACCGCTCGAGGCTGATCTGGCCGTCCACCACACCCTGGTAGATGAGGTCCATCCGGTGCTCGACGCCGCCGATGCCGTTCGGGATCGCGGAGAAGTTCCCGAGGCCGAGCTCCTTTTGCTCCTTGAAGCAGAACGGGCAGTGGTCGGTGGACACGACTGACAGGTCGTTCGTGCGGAGGTACCGCCACAGCTCGTCGTGGTGGCCCTCCTCCCGCGCCCGCAGCGGCGTCGAGCAGACGTACTTGGCGCCCTCGAAGCCCGGTCCCGACAGGTGCTCCTCGAGCGACAGGTACAGGTACTGGGGGCAGGTCTCGCCGAAGACGTTGAAGCCCTCGTTCCGCGCCTCGGCGACACAGGCGACGGCCTGCTTGGCCGACATGTGGACGACGTAGAGCGGTGCGCCGGCGAGCCGGGCCAGCATGATGGCGCGGTGCGTCGCCTCGGCCTCGGTCTCCCACGGCCGGGTGTAGGAGTGGTGCTTCGGCTCGGTGTCGCCCCGCGCCAGAGCCTGCTTGATCAGCACGTCGATGGCGATGCCGTTCTCGGCGTGCATCATGATCAGCGAGCCGTTGCCGGCCGCCGTCTGCATTGCACGGAGGATCTGGCCGTCGTCGCTGTAGAGGACGCCCGGGTACGCCATGAACAGCTTGACGCTGGTGATGCCCTCGTCGACGAGCTCGTCCATCGCTTTGAGCGAGTCGTCGTCGACACCACCGATGATCTGGTGGAACCCGTAGTCGATCGCGCACCCGCCGTCGGCCTTGGCGTGCCACTCGGCGAGGGCGTCCTGCACGCGCTCGCCGTAGCGCTGCACGGCGAAGTCGATGATCGTCGTCGTGCCACCCCACGCCGCCGCCCGCGTGCCGGTCTCGAAGGTGTCCGACGCCTTGGTGCCGCCGAAGGGCAGCTCCATGTGGGTGTGGCAGTCGACACCGCCAGGGATGACATAGCGGCCGGTCGCGTCGATGACCCGCTCGGCGCCTGCCGCGAGGTCGCTGCCGAGCGCCGTGGAACCCGGCGCGACCACGGCGGCGATCGTCTCGCCGTCGATGAGCACGTCGGCGAGCATGGAGCCGGTGGGGCCCACCACCGTGCCTCCCTTGATCAAGATCGTCATGTGCGCACCTCCGCAGCTGCCGCTTCCAGGATCCCGAGCGCCTCGGCGACCTCCGCCTCCGTCACCGACAGGGGCGGCGTGAGCCGGACGACGTTGCCGTAGAGACCGCCCTTGCCGATGAGCAGCCCACGCGCCCGCGTGGCCTCCATCAGCTGCCCTGCCGCGTCGGGCCACGAATCGACGCCGCCGGGGGTGCACGCCTCCACGGCGAGCATCAGGCCCTTGCCGCGGACCTCGGCGATCCAATCGTGGCGCGCGGCGATCGTCCGCAGGCCCTCGGCCAGCTGGGCGCCGCGCTTCAGCGCGTTGCCCTGGAGGTCGTCGCGCTGCAGCACGTCGAGCGTGGCGAGCGCACCTGCGCACGAGAGCGGGTTGCCACCGAAGGTCGAGATCGAGTTGGCGTGCACCGAGTCGAGGACCTCGGAGCGGCCCACCACCGCGCCGAGGCTCACGCCGTTGCCGATGCCCTTCGCCATCGTGATCATGTCGGGTACGAACCCGTGGGCCTCGTAGCCCCACAGGTGCTCCCCCGTGCGGCCGAAGCCGGTCTGGACCTCGTCGGCGATGAAGAGGATGCCGTGCTGCTGCAGGACCTCGGCGAATGCGCCGAAGAAGCCGTCGGGGGGCGTCGCGAACCCGCCGACGCCTTGGATCGGCTCGGCGATCATGCAGGCGACGTCGCCCGACGTGCACATGTCGAGGACGTCTCGCAGGTCCTGCACGCACGCCTCGGTGTAGGCGGCGTCGTCGAGCTGTCTGAACGGGCTGCGGAGTCGGTAGCCCCCGTGCACGAAGGTGACCTGCAGCCCGCTGAAGCTGGTCGGTGACCACGCCCGGTTCGCGGTGATGGCGACCGTGCCGAAGGAGCGGCCGTGGTAGCTGTTGCGAAGGGCCAGCACCTGGTTGCTGCGGCGGTGCGAGGTGGCGGCGAGGAGCGCGGCCTCGTTCGCCTCCGTACCCGACGTCGTGAGGAACACCTTCGCGTCGGGGATCCCCGAGAGCGCCGCCAGCCGCTCGGCGAGCTCGACCATCGGGCGGCTCAGGTAAAGCGTCGACGTGTGGAGCAGCTTCGCCGCCTGCTCCTGGAGCGCCTCGACGACCTCGGGCACGGCGTGGCCGACCATCGTCGTGAGGATGCCGCCGAAGAAGTCCAGGTAGCGGTTGCCGTCGGCGTCCCACACCATGCGGCCCTCGCCGTGGGTGAGCTCGATCGGATCCTGGTAGTACACCGCCAGCCACGACGGCATGACCGCCCGGTGGCGCTCGGCGAGCGTCGGCTCCGCCGTCACGGCTGGACGAGGCCGTCGTAGGAGTCGGGCCGGCGGTCCCGGTAGAACTGCCAGCGGTTGCGGACCTCGGTGAGCAGCTCCATGTCGAGGTCGCGGACGATGAGCTCGGCGTCGTGGGGGTCACCGGTCTCACCGACGAACTTGCCCTCGGGGTCGACGAAGTAGCTCGTCCCGTAGAAGTCGTTCTCGCCGAGCTCCTCGATGCCGACCCGGTTGATGGCTCCGATGAAGTACTCGTTCGCCACTGCTGACGCCGGCTGCTCGAGCTCCCAGAGGTAGGCGCTCAGGCCCCGATGCGTCGCGGACGGGTTGAAGACGATCTCGGCGCCGTTGAGACCGAGCGCACGCCAGCCCTCGGGGAAGTGACGGTCGTAGCAGATGTACACGCCGACCTTGCCGACGGCCGTGTCGAAGACGGGGTATCCGAGGTTCCCGGGGCGGAAGTAGAACTTCTCCCAGAACCCCTTGACCTGAGGGAGGTGGTGCTTGCGGTACTTGCCGAGGTACGACCCGTCGGCGTCGACGACCGCCGAGGTGTTGTAGAGCACACCCGGCTGCTCCCGCTCGTACATCGGCAGCACCATCACCATGGCGAGCTCGCGGGCGAGATCCTGGAACCGCTCCGTCGTCGGCCCGGGGATGGACTCCGCGTACTCGTAGAAGGCCGCGTCCTGGACCTGGCAGAAGTACGGGCCGTAGAAGAGCTCCTGGAAGCAGATGACCTGCGCTCCCTGCTCCTTGGCCTCCCGGGCCCGGTCCTCGTGGACCTTGATCATGGACTCCTTGTCGCCGGTCCACGTCTCCTGGACCAACGCCGCTCGGATCACCGTCATGAGCCGCCCCCTGACTTGTCGGTTCGAGGTCGCGACGACCTCGTCCAGGCAGCAGCGTACGAGAGGTGTGGCGGCCTGAACAGACCGCCTCGATCGCCCCGGCTCACGTCGCCGGTTCGCTCGAGACCGCAGTGCGGTCCTTGAGCAACAGCCGCACGGCAGCGACCGTGAGCAGGACCGCGAAGAGGATGTTGGACGTCCGCTCATCGAGACCGACGGAGACCTTCGACGCCAGGTACGACGACACGACACCGGAGAGGCCGACAGCGAGCGCGACCTGCAGGTCGGCATGGCCGTTCTTCAGGTTGCGTCGCGTGGCCACGATCGAGGTCGGGATGATGACACCGAGGGAGGTCCCCTTGGCCACCGCTGCGGGGATGCCGAAGAAGATGACCATCGCCGGCACCATCACGACCCCTCCACCCACCCCGAGGAGCCCGGCGAGCGTGCCGGCGCAGAGGCCGACGAGACCCAGGCCGACGACCATCACCACGTCCATCTCCGGCCGTCCCGTCCCCGAGGAGTGGTCGAGGACCAGCCGGATGGCGCTGATGAGCAGAACGCCGGCAAAGGCGCGAGCGAGCACGCTCACCGGCAGGACGTGCAGGGCGTGGGTGCCGATGAGGGCGCCGAGGATGGCGCCGACGGTGAGGGCGAGGGCGGCGGGCCAGTCGACGCTGTCCTCGACAGCGAAGCCGACGAGACCCGAGAACGCGATGGGCAGCACCGCGGCCAGCGATGTGCCGTGAGCGAGGCGCTGGTCCATCTTGAGCGCCAGCACGAGCACGGGGACGATGAGGATCCCCCCACCCACGCCGAAGAGCCCGGACAGGAAGCCGGCGAAGATTCCGAGGATGATCGCCCGGGCGAGTCCGGCGCGGGTGGAGACGAGACCTTCCTTCGCGTCGCTCACACGTGCATCAGTACCCCATCTTCTCGCCGGTGAGGAACAGGTGCTTGTTGCGGGTGCCGCCACAAGGGCTGCAGCCCGGTGTGAAGTACCAGTTCTCGAGCACCTCACGGTTGAAGAAGACCGTGTCGTCGGGCACGTAGAGCGAGAGCGTCGGCAGGTCCTCGGCGATGATCTCCTGCATCTGGGAGACGAGCTCCTTGCGCTCGTCGCGATCGACGGTGACCTGCTGCTGCTGTGCCAGCTCGTCGAAGGTCGGGTTGGAGTACCCGTGGGCCCTGTTGAAGCTGGAGCCACGTGCGTCGCTGCCGTACCGGGTCCGCAGGGTGTCGGGGTCACCCATGATGCCGCCGAAGCCGACCAGGGCCATGCCGTAGTCCCCCTGCGCGGCGGCTTCGTCGGCAGCTGCCTGGTCCAAGATGTTGATCTGGAGGTCGATGCCGATCTCACGCAGGTACTCCTTGATCAGCTCCGGGGTGTTGGCCGAGAAGCGGTTGCTGTCGAGGAGCTGCGGTCGGAACGGCGTGCCGTCGTGAACCTCCCGGAAGCCGTCGCCGTCGGTGTCGGCCATGCCGAGGTCGTCCAGCAGCTCCTGGGCCTGGGCGGGGTCGTGGCCGTAGGTGGGCAGACCATCGGCCAGGAACGGGTTGTTGGGGGCGAGGCCGCCGGCGCTGCCGACCTTGGCGCGGCCGAACATGATGCGCTCCACCAGGTCCTCGCGATCGATGCCGTAGGCGACGGCGTGACGGAAGCGCACGTCGTCGAAGGGGAAGCCCTGGGCGAGGTTGAAGAACAACATCCGGTTCCAGCTGCCCTCGGCGTCTGCCCGCCCGACCCTGGGGTCCTCCTCCAAGGCGTCTAGCAGCGCCTCGGGCACGGCTTGCTCCGAAGCGACCTCGGCCGCATCGAGCTCCCCGCGCTGGAGGGCCAGCAGCTCGTCCTCGGCGGGGACGAACTCCACGCGCTTCACGACTGGCGCCCCCAGGTAGAAGTCTTCGTTGGCGGTGAACAACAACGTGCCGTTGGCCTCGTCGACCGACTCCAGCCGGTACGGGCCCGAACCCATGGTGGCCTCGGGGCCACGCAGCTTCGCCGGATCCCCCTCGTCCGCCCAGATGTGTTGGGGCACGACGAGGAAGCTCATGGCGACCTCCTCCTCGAAGGACGCGCTGGGCCGGCTGAGGCGGAACACGACGTCTCGAGGTCCCTCGGCCACGACCTCGTCGACGACCGAGAGACCTCTGCTGGCGAAGCCGGCGGCGTCAGCGCCGGGCCCCTCGGTCATGTACTCGGCGCTGAAGACCACGTCGTCCGCCGTGAGCGGTTCGCCGTCGTGCCACACCGCGTCCTCGTGGAGCGTGAAGCGCCACTCGAGGCCGTCGTCGGACTCCTCCCACTCCTGCGCCAGCCAGGGGATGGGCTCGCCCGTCTCGTCCTCCCATAGCAGCGTGTCGAACACGTAGCCGGTGACGAGCCAGCCTGGTCCACGCACCCATGCGAACGGTGACGGGTAGCCGAAGCCTCGCAGCCCGGCCAGCCGCACGCGCTCCACCGAGGTCGGCGCATCCGCTGGCTGTTCCTCCCCTTGCTCGTCGGACGGCGTCTCCTCCGCCTGCTCGTCGGGCGCTGACGTCTCGTCGCCGCCGCAGCCCGCCAGGAGGAGGGCGAACACCAGCAGCAGTCGACCGGCCAACGTGACCTTGCCCCTGCCGATCACCATCGCCCTCATGACCGCTCCCCATCGGTCGCTCGGACCTCGGAGCACGCCGCGCACAGCTGGCGGCCGCCGACGACGTTGATGCGCGTCTCCATGACGCCCTCGCCGCACGCCTCGCAGACGACCGTGGCATGGATCCGCGCCCTCTCCGGAGCCGGCTCGTGCACCTCCTCGACGCCGTACAGCTCGTCGGGCGCCATGTCCAGGACGAGGCGGGACTGCGCCTCGTGGAGCTCCCGGAAGCGGGACCGTTCGTCTTCGGTGGCTCGGTCGGCCCGCACCTTGGCGAACAGCTCCTGGTGCTCTGGGTCGCGGGTCCACGCGCCGGGGCGGGCGACGACTCGCACGGCCTTGCCGTCGGACCGGCGGAAGAACGTGTAGGCGTTCTTGCCCCAGTCGCGATGGACCAGGTTGCCCTTGCCGAAGGTGCAACCGGTGAGGAACTGGATGGCATCCACCCCGCACATGTCGGTCTCGGTGACGGCCACCACCTCCTCGTCCTTGGAGTGGGGGCCGATCTCGCGGAGGGCGATCTGCGCTGCCTGGACGCCCATGGCGAGCCCCGGGCACAGGTGCCCGTGGAACTCGACGATGCGGTCGAGGGTCTGCTCTTCGATGTTCATCTTCATCTCCTTCATCGTCGGACTTGGTGGATCAGCTGGTGCATCGTCGGCCGGGAACAGCAGGTCCCTGCCGGCGGCGGTGAGCAGGTGACGGGTGGTGGGGTGCTGCGGATCGCTCAGCAGGCGACTGCCTGGACCTTCCTCCACCACCCGCCCGTCCGCCAGGATCAGGACGCGGTCGGCGACTCGCAGCACCACGGCGAGGTCGTGTGAGATGAAGACCATGGCCATCCCCCGCTCCACCTGCAGGTGCTTGAGGAGCTGGATCATCTTGGCCTGCTCGCTCGGGTCGAGCATCGCCACCGCCTCGTCGGCGACCAACAGCTTGGGTTCGAGCACGAGGGCCCGTGCGAGCGCCACCCGTTGCAGCTGGCCTCCGGACAGCTCGTGGGTGTGGCGGCGCAGGAAGGCGTCGTCGGTCGGCAGCCGGCAGGTACCGACCATGGCCCGCACCACGTTGTCCCGCCGCTGCGGTTCCCCCACCCCCTGTGTGTCGAGGGGCTCCCGGACGGCCTGGGCCACCGTGAGGCGGGCCGAGAGCGCCTCGAAGGGGTCCTGGAACAGCATCTGGGCGCGGCGCCGAGCCGCCTTGAGCTCGGCACCGCGCGCGGCCAGCAGGTCGCGGCCCTCCAGGTGCACTGATCCCTCGTCGGGCTCGAGCAGGCGCAGGAGCAGCATGCCGAGCGTGGACTTGCCGGCCCCCGTCGCGCCCACCAGCCCGACCACCTCGCCTTCGCGGACCTCGACGTCGACGCCGTCCACGGCGGGCACGCGCGGCCGTCGCAGCAACCCGCCTGGGGCACGGTAGGACTTGCGAAGGTTGCGGGCTGACAGGACCGGGACCACGCCGCCGCGCACGCAGGCGACGAGCCTCGGCCCCCCCTCCCCCGTCGGTGGCACGAGTGGGGGGCGGGACGTGGTGCACAGGTCGGGGACGCCCTGGGTGCAGCGGCCGAAGAACGGGCACCCGGTCGCCACCTCGGCCGGGTTCGGCGGGTCCCCCCGGATGCCACGGAGGTCCTTCACCGACGCCAGGGTGGGGCGGGCGTTGAGCAGGCCCCACGAGTACGGGTTGCGAGGGTCGCTCAGGACCTGGGGGGCGGGGCCGTCCTCGGCCATCCAGCCGCGGTAGAGCACCACGGCCCTGTCAGCCACCATCTGCACCGCGTCGGCGTCGTGGCTCAGGACGAGCAGCGTCGTCTGCTTCTGGCGGAGCCGGCGCAGGACGGCGATGACCTGCTCCCGGGTGAGGGGGTCGAGGCCGGCGGTGGGTTCGTCGAGCACGACCACCTCTGGGTCACACGAGAGCGCCATGGCGAGCAGCACGAGGCGTCGCTGGCCGCCGGACAGCTCGTTTGGGTGGCGCGTGGCAGCCCATCCGCCGAGCCCGACGTCCTCGAGGAGCTCGTTCACCCGTCGCTCGGCGGTCCGTGCGTCCATGCCCAGGTGGAGTCGGAGCGGCTCGCGCAGCTGGTCTCCGACGCGCAGGACGGGGTTGAGCGACGCTGTGGACTGGAACGACAAGGCGATCCGGCGCCAGCGCACAGCACGCCATCCCGCTTCGTCCAGACCGGTGAGCTCGACGTCTCCCAGGCGCAGCGCACCGTCCACGCGAGCCTCGGAGAGGAGACCGAGCAGGGCGCGGGCCAGCGTCGACTTGCCCGATCCGGATTCGCCGAGGATCCCGAGGCACTCCCCGCGGGCGACGGCCAACGAGACGTCGTCCACGGCCCGCACCGGAGGTGGGCCTGGGTAGGTGACCCGCAAGGTGCGGAGCTCGACCGCCGGTGCGCTCACCGCCTGCTCCTCGCAGTGGCGTGGCGGGCGAGGGCAGGGTTGACCCGCTGCTCGACGGCGATGCCGAGGAAGGTGATCCCCATGAGCAGCGCGGCGATCGCCATGACCGGCGGGACGAGCCACCACGACCAGGCGCGGGTGTAGAACAGTCCCGAGAAGTCGAGGGCGTCGCGCATGATCGAGCCCCAGCTGGCCCCGGACGGGTCACCGAGGCCGAGGAAGGCGAGACCCGCCTCGAGGGCCACCGCCCGTCCCGCCGCCGCCACCAGACCGGAGGCGAGGATGAGGCCGAGCTCGGGGACGATGTGGCGACGAAGTACACGGAGTGCGCCGGCACCGAAGCCGAGCGCTGCCCTCAGGTGCGCCCGACGCCGCAGCGACAGCACCTGGGCCCGCAGCACCCGGGCGCTCGGTGGCCACGAGGTCAGGGCGATGATCGCCGCGATCCCGCCCAACGAGGGACCGACGTAGGCGCCGGCCAGGATGAGGAGCGGGAGCTTGGGGATCACGAGCACGACGTCGACGACGCGCATGAGGAGAGCGTCGACGTGGCCGCCCAGCCACCCCGCCAGGATGCCGACCGCGGCGCCGAGCACGAGGGTGCCGCCACCGGCCACCACCGCGACGAACAAGGAGATGCGGGCGCCGGCGATGAGCTGGCTGAGGACGTCCTGGCCCACCGAGTTGGTGCCGAGCAGGTGGGCCGTGCTCGGGCCTTCGAGCGGCGAGCCGGCGAGCTCGGTCACCCGGTAGGGCGCGAGCCGAGGGGCGGCGGCGGCGATGGCGGCGACGGCGCCCACCAGGATCATGCCGGCCCAACCGATCCGGGGCAGCCGGAGCCTCGGGACGGGGGCGGCGCCGACCCCCGTCACCGCGCCGAAGTTCGCCGGCTGCGCGCTCATTCGGCACCGACCCTCGGGTCGAGGCGGGCGTAGACGAGCTCCAGGCCGAGGTTGACGGCGAGGACCACCATGGCGAGGACGAGGAAGGTCGCCTCCAGCACCGGGTAGTCCCGGACTGCCACCGCCCGCAGGATGAGGCTGCCCATCCCGGGATAGGCGAAGACCGACTCCACGAACACGGCGCCCCCGACGGCGAAGCCGGCCTGGATGCCCACGACGGTGAGGAAGGGCAGGAGCGCGTTCCGCCCGGCGTGGTGGTACTTGAGCAGGCGCTCGGGCAGACCCTTTGCCCGGGCCGCCACCATGTAATCGGCCCCCAGGGAGGAGATCACGGTGTTGCGTACGAGGAGGAACTTCGAGCCGAGCAGGGACAACGTCAGGGCGACGAGCGGGAGCGCCAGGTGACGGCCGATGTCGGCCAGCTCTGCGAGCGGCGAGGCGTAGGTGGCGAAGGGGGTGCGGGCGCCGGCGAGGGGGAACACCGGGATGAGGACGGCGAAGGCGATGAGAAGCAGCGAGGCCACGGCGTACTCGGGCACAGCTCGGGTGCCCTCCATGGTGATGACCAGCGCACGGTCACGTCGCTGCCCCCGATGCCACGCCGAGCTCACCCCGACGACGAAGCTGACCGCTGAGGCGGCCACCAGGGCGCTGCCCGTCAACAGCAGCGTCCACGGCAGGTGGGCGGCGATGAGCCCTGACACCGGGGCGTTGCTGGAGATCGACCAGCCGAGGTCGCCACGGGCGATGCTGCCGAGGTAGTGCACGTACTGCACCGGCAAAGGTCGGTCGAGGCCATAGTAGGCGAGGAGCCTTCCCCGCACCTCGGGGTCGGTGACGAACACGTCGTTGTCCGGGTCCTGCAACGCGGTGAGCGGGTCACCGGGCATGGTCCGGGGGAGGGCGAAAACCACGGTCACCACCACGAGCACCGTCACCAGGTACAGCAGGGCCGAGCGCAGGGCGACCCGTCTCCCCCGCCGAGCCACAGGCGGGGATGCCGGGCCCGAGGCAAGCGATGTCAGGCCGCCGGACAAACCAGAGACCGAAGTGGTCCCGCCACTGCTCGAGTGAACCGGCTTGCCATCTCGGCCTTCCTGTTGTGCAGTTCGGGCGCCGTTCTACCGTCCACCGCGGTCAACGGCAATAAGTGCGTATTACATCTACTGCTGAGATTCTCTTCACAGCACGGCTGACCATTGCCTTGCTAGGTTCGCCGTGCCGCGTCCGGCTGCGAGGAGCGTGCCAGATCTCTGATGAGCACACCGAAGAT
>JBBDQT010000065.1:0-8913 GCA_040905815.1 Acidimicrobiales bacterium | reverse complement strand
CATGGGTCCGACTGACGGCGGCATCGTCTGTGACCAGGACGTCCGGTGCCGCCGCGGTCGGATCACCTTCGGACCCGCACGCCGACATGGCCAAGATCAGTCCCAGCCCCGCCCCGATGTTGCCTTTCCGCATACTTGTGCCCCCACTCGTGTCTGGCGTCGGGGCGACACTAAACTAAAGGGGTCTCCTTGAGGGGCCTCGCCACCATCCACGCCGCTGGGGTGGCCCGGGCGTGGTGCCGGCACATCTGCCTCGACGGCGAGCTCGCCCGCGCTGAACCACGCACCCTCCGCTACCGGTTGCTGCACACCGCCGGACGCCTCGTGCACCGGTCCCGCCAAGTGCTGCTGCGCCTCCCCGAGCACTGGCCCTGGGCAAGCGACCTCGCGCTCGCCTACAAGCGCCTCGCCCTGCTCACCACCTGACAGCGGAGCACCCTCGTCACCCTCGAGCAGCGCCGCCGGCGTCTTCCAGCGCGCACCCACATGAGTGCCGCAGCTCACTGAGACCCGCTCTTTGCCGACAATGTGCACCTCGCCGCCCGTCGCGAAAGCTCAATCAACGCCCACCGTCCGAACGCCGGCCGACAAGAGCACCGGGAGCCTCTTCAGCGTTCTCCCGAAGGATCGGGGCTGACGGTTCGGGCTTTCCCGGCAGCGGATCATTGCTGGCGAAGCAACGAGCGCCCGATCTCGCACGGGTCCGGGTGAGCTGCCCCGGTCCCATCCGCGTCGATGCCCTCATGGCATGGCCGAGGACGAGGCTGGGCCATCACGCCAGCGGACCGGGAACGACGACGACGGCGGCTACGGGGCCGGGGTGTAGGTGACCGCCACCGGTGCGGGTCGGGCTTCGTGGGCGTCGGGGGCCGCTGCCCGGCGGAGGCCCCGCACGCCCGTGAAGGCGAACGTGACGCCGAACAACGTCGCGCCCACGAGCACGATGGCGGGACCGGACTGCACGTCGTGGTGGTAGCTGAGGATCATCCCGGCGAACCCGCTCACCGCCCCGATCCCGGTGGCGAGCCACAGCATGCGGGCGAAGGAGTCCGTCAGCATGCGGGCGACGGTCGCCGGGATCACGAGCGTGGCGGCGACGAGGGTGACGCCGAGCACCTGCATCGTCGTGAGGATGGCGGCGGCGAGCACGAGCATCAGCTGGGCGTCGACCCTGGCGGTGCGCACACCTGAGACGTCAGCGACCTCCGGGTCGAACGTCGAGAACAACAGGGCGCGGTACCGGGCGACGATCACGACGACGGCGAGCACGAGGACGCCGGCGACGACCGCCACGTCGCCCGACGACACCCCGAGGATGCTCCCGAACAGAGCGGCGTCGAAGCTCCTGCCCGACCCGCCGAAGCGAGCCAGGAGGGCCAGGCCGAGCGCGAAGCTGGCGGTGGTGATCACGCCGATCGCGGCGTCCGAGCCGATCACCTTCCGGCGGGTGACGCCGCTGATCATGAGCGCGGAGGCGACTCCCCACGCCCCGGCGCCGAGCAGGATGTTGACCCCGAGCAGCGAGCTCGCCGCGAAGCCGCCGAAGATGGCGTGCGACAGGCCGTGGCCGATGTAGCTCATCCCCTTCAGCACGACGTAGACGCCGACGAGGCCGCACAGCGCGCCGGCCAGCGTCGCCACCGCCAAGCCGTTGCGGAAGAACTCGAACTCGAAGGGTCGCAGCAGCTCCTCCACGGTCAGCTCGCCCCCCGGAACCGCATCACGTCGGCGGAGCGCTGGTAGTCGTCGACGACCACAGGCATGCCGGCGTGCTCGAGCACCTCGAGCCCGGTCCCGTACGTGCGCTCCAGGACCTCGGCGGTGAGCACGTCGTGCGGAGCGCCCGCCTTGACGACCTCCTTGTTGAGGCAGACGAGGTGGGGGAGGTGGGCGGCGATGCCGTTCAGGTCGTGGGTCGTGAGCACGATGGCGAGCCCGTCAGCGTGCAGGTCGTCGAGGAGGTGGAGCACCTCGTGGCGGGTCTTGACGTCGACACCTGACGTGGGTTCGTCCAGGAGCAGCAGGTCTGGGCGGCGGAGCAGCGCCCGGGCGATGAACATGCGCTGCTGCTGGCCCCCGGACAGCGCCCGGATGTGGCGGCCGGCGAGCTCGGAGATGCCGAGGCGCTCGAGGACCGAGGCCACCTCGGCCCGCTCGGCCTTGCTGGCCCAGGGGAGGCGGCGTTCGTCGGTGCGGGCCATGAGCACGCACTCCGCCACGGTGACGGGGAAGCTCCAGCTCACCGAGTCGACCTGGGGCACGTAGCCGACCCGCACTCCCGGCCTGCGGGTGACCGTCCCCGCGATCGGCGTGACGGTGCCCGTGAGCGCCCGGAGCAGCGTGGTCTTGCCGCACCCGGACGGACCGACCACGCCGGTGAACTGGCCATCGGCGATCGAGAGGTCCACCTCGACCAGCACGGGATCGCGCTCGTACCTGCACGTGACGCCTTCGAGGCGGAGGAGGTCGCCGGCCGGGGGCAGCAGGCTCACTGCGGGTACTCCGCCGTGTCGGGCACGACGTCGCGGACCTCGATCGCCCGCAGCGCGGTGGCGTCGCCGCCGAGCGCCTCCGTCATCGTGGTGTAGTCGAAGACCATGAGGCCCAGCCACGAGTGATCCGGGTCGCCCGGCTCACCCGGTAGGTCGTCGTCGCGCAGGACGTCGACGTAGGAGACACCGGCCTCCCTCCCGATCTGCTCGAGCACCGGGGACGGGAAGACCTCGCTGCCGAAGATGGCGGGCACACCGGCTTCGCGCACCTGGTCGATCAGGTCCGCCACCTCCCGGGGGGTCGGGTCCTCGAAGTCCGAGACCTGGATGGCGCCGATCACCTCCCAGTCGTAGGACCGGGCGAAGTAGGCGTAGGCGTCGTGATAGGTGAGCAGCTTCTTGGCGTCGGGGGGGATGGTGTCGAAGGCCTCACGCATGGCGGTGTCGAGCGTCTCGACGATCTCCTGGAACGCACCGAGGTTCGCCTCGTAGTACTCGGCGCCCCCAGGGTCCCGCTCGCTCAGGTCCTCGCTGATGATCCGGGCGTACTCGACCGCATAGGTCGGATCGGTCCACAGATGGGGGTTCGGCTTGCCCTCCTCCTCGGGGAACGAGCGGTCGTAGAGGTGCTCCGACTCGCTCGTCGCCTCGGTGCCCAGCTCGACGATGGCGCCGCCCGGCTTCACGTTGGCCTCCGCCAGCTCCTTGGCAGGCTCCTCGAGGCCGAGGCCGTTCAGGTAGACGACGTCGACGTCGGCGAGCAGGGCGGCCACGCTCGGTCTCGGTTCGAAGGTGTGGCTGTCCGTGCCCTCAGGCACGATCCCCGTGATCGCAACCCGGTCGCCGCCGATGTTGGCGGCGATGCTCGTGATGGGCGCCACCGTGGTGGCGATCGACACCTCTGCGTCTCGATCACCGCCCTCCGTCACGGCACGGCCCCCGCTCTCGGGGGCACCGCCGCACGCGCCGAGGAGGAGGCCTGCCGACACCAGGCCACCCACCAGGCGCCGGCACATCGGGGAGAGCAGCGCGGCGGTCACCCCGTCGACCGTACTGCGACCAGGTCGCAAAACGGCGGCGAGACGCCGAAGAAGGACGCTCCCCGCCGAGGGGGTCGCCGACGGCGGCCGTACCCGGCGCCCTGACGCGCACGAGCCCCGGTGACCGCTCGGGGCCCCGGGGCTCGGCGTGTGTCGTCTCACGGGGGTGGTACGGAACAGCGCTCGTCTTGGCCTACGTGCTCGTTGGCCTGCCCGCCGATGGCGGTGCAGCCAGGGTCAGGGGCACGAGCGTGGCGTGCGGAGGCCGTACCTCTCCCCGCTCAGTGACGACCGGGTGGATCCTCCGTGCTCGAGGTTGCGGTCATGTCGATGATGCCCTCCCGTTCTGTCGACGGATGGTGCTCCTCTGATGTTGTCTCTCTCGACCCGCGTCGTCAAGGGGTTGGGGCAATGTTCGGGCACGCGCTGTCGCACGCCGCCCGTAAGGTCGCCGCCGTGCCCGTGAACGCCCCCGCCGCCCTCGGCCGCGGACTCGTCATCGTCGCTGGCGCACCGGTGCCGCCGCCCTGGACGGGGGTGCCAGTGGTGCGCGTCGACGAGCAGGTGCTCGCCGACGCGGGCCAGATCGTGGTCGTCCTCCACCGCCACTGGAGCGCCCGCGAACCGGTCGTCGTCGAGCTCGCCGTCGACCCTGGGCGGTTCCGGGCGCCGATGTCGGTGCCCGACGAGCCCTGGTCGCTCGGCCCCTCCTTCGAGCCGTGGCACGACCGCCTCCACTTCCTCGTGTGGGCGAACAGCTACGACGGCCGTGACGGCGACCTCGTCTGGTGGTGGGCCCGCAAGGCGGAGCGCCTCGGCGCCACGGTCCAGGTGCCGGGTCAGCCAGGCGACTGCACGCTGGCGGACGGGGTTCCGGTGTGGATCGACGGTGGGCCCAGGGGACCGCTCGAACCCGCTCTCCTCGGCGGCGCCGGCATCGTGCACCGCGAGGCCGTCGACGCCGGTCGCCTGGTCCCCGATCCGGCGCCGGTCGCACCCACCGCGGACCTGGCGCCCGACCAGCTCGCGGCCGTGGCCCACGGCGCCGGTCCGGTTCGGGTCATCGCCCCCGCAGGCTCCGGCAAGACCCGAGTGCTCACCGAGCGGGTGCGTCACCTCCTCGTCGACCGGGGCTACGAGCGGTCGGGCGTGCTCGCGGTCGCGTACAACAAGCGGGCCCAGGAGGAGATGCTCGCCCGCACCACCGACGTGCGCCCACGGGTCCAGACCCTCAACGCCCTCGCCTTCGAGATCCTCGGACAGGCCAGGGGCCGGCGCCCCCGCGTGCTCGACGAGATCGAGGTGCGGGGCATCGTCGAGCAGCTCGTCCCGAAGGGGCGGCCGCTCGCCAACACCGACCGCCTGGCGCCGTACCTCGAGGCGCTCACCGCGGTGCGCCTCGGCCTGCGGGACCCCGCCGAGGTCGAGGCCTCCCGCGATGACGTGCCCGGCTTCGCCGAGGCGTTCGCGCCGTTCCGCCGGCGCCTCGATGCCCTCGGATCCGTCGACTTCGACGAGCAGGTGTACGGAGCGGTCGAGGCCCTCCTCGTCGACGGGGCGCTCCGCCGGTCCCTGCAGGCGGGGTGCCGGCACCTGCTCGTCGACGAGTTCCAGGACCTCACCCCTGCCCACGTCCTGCTCCTCCGGCTCCTCGCCCTGCCCGGCCTCGACGTGTTCGGCGTGGGCGACGACGACCAGACGATCTACTCCTACGCCGGCGCCGACCCGTCGTTCCTCATCGACTTCGCCGAGCTGTTCCCCGGTGGCGGCGCCCACCCTCTCGAGGTCAACTACCGCTGCCCGGAGGCGGTGGTCGAGGGCGCCCGCACCCTCCTCGGCTACAACAGCCGTCGGGTGCCGAAGGTGATCCGCCCCGGCCCCGGCGCGGAGGTCGGTTCCGACGCGCTGCGGGTCATCCGCCACCGGCCGGAGGCGGGCGCGGGCGAGCTCGTCGACGTGGTCCAGGCGTGGCTCTCCGCCGGCGCCGCCCCCGCCGACGTCGCCGTGCTCACCCGTGTCGGCTCGCTCCTGCTCGCACCCCAGATCGCCCTCGTCGAGGCCGGCGTGCCGGTCATCCCCGCTCTCGACGCCCGGGTGCTCGACCGCACGGGCACCCGCGCCGCGCTCGCGTACCTGCGCATCGGCGTCGATCCCGACCACCTCGCCGGCGCCGACGTCGTCGAGGTCTACCGCCGTCCCACCCGCGGCCTGCCGAGCTGGATCACGAAGTGGTTCGAGCGGTGCCGGTCGATCGGCGACGTGCGCGGGGTGGCGGACCGCGTCGACGACGCCAAGGTCGCGGCCAAGGTGGTCGCCGTCGCCGACGACCTCGAACAGGTGGCGCGCGCCGTGCGCGGCGGCACGACCCGAACCGCCCTGCTCGCCGTCCGCGATCGGGTGGGCCTCGGCAAGGCCATGGACCTGCTCGACACCTCCAAGGGTGGTCAGGCGGCGAGCCAGCTGGACGACCTCGAGGCGCTCGTCCAGGTGGCGGCACTGCACCCGGACCCGGCCGGCTTCGAACCATGGCTGCGGGGTCTCCTCGTCGGGCGCAGGCCCGAGGGCGACGACGGCGTGACCCTCGCGACGGTGCACCGCGTCAAGGGCCAGGAGTGGGATCACGTCGCCGTCTTCGGGGTCACCGACGGCCTGCTGCCCCACCGGCTCGCCGACGACCACGAGGAGGAGCGGCGGGTCCTGCACGTCGCCATCACCCGCGGGCGCCGGCGCGTCGTGGTCCTCGCCGACGCCGAGCGCCCGTCCCCGTTCGTCGACGAGCTCGCCGGCACCGCGCCCGTGTCCGTGGAACGGGAGCCGGTTCGGAGGGCGGCCGAGCGCAGGCGTGCCGCCCCGGCGGCCGGCGGCCGGGCCCCCAGACCCACAGGCGAACCGTGGCTCGAGGCGGCGCCCGGCACCGAGGTCGTGGCCAGGGGCGGGATCACGGGCACGGTCCGCTCCTTCGACGCCGAGGGGGCGCTCCTCGGGCTCCCCGGCGGAGGCGCCCTGCGGGTTCGCCCCGGGGAGGTCGTCACCGTCGACGGTCGCGAGGTCGCCCTCGTGCCGTCGGGCACGCTCGCCCTGCGCGCCGCGCTGGGGTCGTGGCGCACCGACCGCTACAAGGCCGACGGCGTCCCGCCGTACGTGGTCGCGAGCGACAAGGTGCTCGACGCGCTCGCCGTCTCCCGGCCCTCCACCGCCGGCCAGCTGCTCGCCATCGTCGGCATCGGCCAGGCGAAGGCGGAGACCTACGGCGAGGACATCCTCGCCGTCGTCCGGGAGCACCAGCGACCGGCGTGAACGGATCCGCCCCTCCGTCGCCCCTCGGCTGACCTACCGCCGGAAGCGGAACGCCTGGGACGGGTCAGCGGTGAGCGCGTCGCACGCCCAGTTCACGTCGAAGCGGATCGGCAGCGACTGGACGAGCCACACCTCGCCGCCGCCGAACGACTTGTGGGCGCCGCACCACCGGGGAGCGTCCTCGTCCGTGGGGGCGCCGGCGACCCAGACCGGCAGACCCACCTGCATGTCTCCGGTCAGGTTCCGCCACATCCGAGGGGTCGAGTAGACCCCGACCCGGATGCCCGCGGCTTCCAACGCCTCCTTGGCGCCGAGGACGACGTCCTGGTTGGCGCCGAGGTCGGGCGACCAGTAGTTCGCCGCCTCGACGTCGAGCCACCACATGGGCGCCGCAGCACCCTGGGCGGCGGCGTACGCGAGGGCGTGAGTGATGGTGTTGGCGCCGTAGTTGTACGAGCGGCACCGGGTGTCGTCGTCGGCGCACGCCCCGCGGGGACCGATCGCGGCCTCGGCCGCGTCGGCCTTGGGCGAGGCGATGTTCACGTACAGCCCGGCGCCGCTGCCACCCTGGAGGGACCAGTCGTGCTGCGCGGCGAGGCAGCGGTTGACGGTGAACGGGCGACCTCCGGTGACGCCGACGATGCCGTGCCCGTACGGCTGGGCGGGGTGGTCTCCGTCGCACTGCGGCCAGGAGATGTCGTTGCCGTAGCGGCTGGAGAGCTCGTCGCTGGCGGGGCGTGGGGCGCCGAGGCCGCCGGCGATCCCGATCACGGGGGCGAGCTTGCGACGGCCACCAGCCGAGCCGAGGAACGGTGCGTCGCCGTAGGCGAAGACGCCGCCGTCGGCGGCGACGAGCCAGTAGCCGGCGCCGGTGCGGGACGCCTCGACGTCGACGATCCGAGCGCCGGTGCTGCCGACGGCGGACCCTGCGTAGACGGCGTCGCCGAGGGCGAAGACGCCGCCGTCGGCGCCCGTCAAGGTGAGGCCGAGGCCCGACGGCGAGGGTGCGGCGGCGACGATGGGCGCGAGCAGCGGGGTGGCGGCGAGCGAGCCCACCGCCGGTGCGTCGCCGTAGGCGAAGACCCCGCCATCCGCGGTGACGAGCCAGTAGCCGAGCGAGGTCGGTGTCGGAGCGATGTCGACCACGGGAGCGTTCAGCACGAGGCCGATCGTCGAACCGAGCCACCCGGCCGCCCCGTAGGCGAAGACACCGCCGTCGGCGGCGGCGAGCCAGTAGCCGTCACCACCGGCCGTGGACGCCATCGCGACGACGGGCGCCTGGAGCGGGTGGTTCGTCGCCGACCCGTGGAAGGGCGCATCGCCGAAGGCGAAGACGGCACCGTCGGAGGACACCTGCCAGTACCCGTCGCCAGGCGCCCGGTCCGTGCCGACCACGGGGGCCTGCGTGGTGAGGGCACCGCCCTCGAAGCGGGCGGAGCCGAACGGGGTCACGTCACCGTTCGTGGAGACGAGGTGGTAGCCGGGATCCGTCCTGGGCAGGTCGATCACAGCGGTCTCCCCTCCCTGCGGGACATCTGGCGCCCCCGGCGCTCCCTTGGGATACGCCCGCGGAGCGGCTGCTGACGCCTCGGCCAGCGTGGGTGCGACAGCAGAGCTGCCCGGAGGTGCGAGCTCGGCGGCCACGGCGAAGGTGGCGAGGGCCCCGACGGCCACGCCAGCGAGCGCCCGGCGGGCCAGGCGGCTCGTGCGAGCGGGAGAGACGGGTCGGGACCGGCCGCCGAGGCGACGGCGGGCGACGGCGACGGCGCACGTGGCGCAGTGCCGGGCGAGCTGTGCGGGGGGGAGAGAAGAAGACATGACCACCGTTGCTGTTCAGCCGCGTGGGCGCGGGTCGGACCGGCATCTGTCGGACGGAAGCGCCCGACATCAAGTGGTCCTCCCCGACGATCCGGCACCGGTGCCGAACCTCGGCCAGCGATGTCCCGCTGTGTGAGATGGGGGCGGCTCTCGCTCCGGAGAGCGGTTCGACGACCCTCAGTCGTCCTTGTTCCTGCCCTTGCCCCGCTTCTCGTCCTTCTCGTCGTCCTTCTCGTCGTCCTTCTCGTCGTCCTTCTCGTCGTCCT
>JBBDQT010000064.1:5086-8956 GCA_040905815.1 Acidimicrobiales bacterium | reverse complement strand
CCGGCGAGGGCCTTGGACACCGGGCAGCCGTCCTTGGCCTGCTGCGCGAAGTCGATGATCTCGGCCTCGGGCAGGTCTGCGGCGACCACCGTCGAGAGCGAGATCTTGTTGATGTTCGGCCCGTCGTCGCCGACGACGATCGAGACCTTGGCCGTCGTCTCGATGGTGTCGGGGGGCGTGCCGTTCTCCGACAACAGCCCGGCGAGGAACTGCGAGAAGCACCCGGCGTGGGCGGCCCCGACGAGCTCTTCGGGGTTGGACCCGGCGCCGTCGGCGAACCGGGACGCCTTGGTGAAGTCAGCCGAGAGCCCGGTGGCGGTCGACATCGTCCCCGACCCGTCGTCGAGCGACCCGTTCCAACGTGCGGTGGCGGTTGCTGCCATGGTCACGATCTCCTTCGCTGTCGTCGTGCGGTCCTCGGTGCCGCAGACGCGGCGCCCACGAACCCACCCTACGGCCGCATCTCCGCCACCCGCCCGGCCGCCGGCGATGGCACGGTCCTCGGCAGGCCAGCCAGGCCACGAGGGCTCCGTCGCCACGAACCGCACGGCGAGCAGGCTGGATCAGCGAGACGCCACGAGCTGCTCGAGAGCACCGACGAGGTCACGACCGCGCTGGAAGCCGCGCTCCTCGATCAGCTCGACGGCACGGTGCGCGACCTCGAGGTCCTCCTCCTCGGCGACGCCGATGAGCGCTCGGAGATCGACGCCGTCCTGCGGGCGCGTCCTCGCGTCGGATGCGAGGAGCTTCAGCGCGATCAGGTGACCGGCGGTCGCCACGGGCAGGACGAGACCGGGCAGGACCTCGATTCGCTCTGCGGACATTGCGATCTCAGCTTCGATGCCCGACGACGCGAACAGCAGGTCGACGAGGTCACCGGCGGGACCGACGCTGAGCCGCACGGTGGCCAGACGACCGGCGGCCTCCTGCTCGACCGTCATCAACACGGCATAGCCCTCCTGCACCAGCGCTCTCACCGTCGCCTCGGCGACGTCGTCATCCGAGACCGAGACGACCAGGTCGATGTCGCGGGTGAAGCGCGGCTCGCACCAAACGGACACTGCAAAGCCGCCGACGAGAGCATGCGCGAGCCCG
This sequence comes from Acidimicrobiales bacterium, assembly GCA_040905815.1. GTDB lineage: Bacteria > Actinomycetota > Acidimicrobiia > Acidimicrobiales > CADCSY01 > CADCSY01. The sequence continues at coordinate 7,861 of JBBDQT010000064.1, read as the reverse complement.
AGCGCGTCCAGGTGATCAACCGTGGCGCGTGCTGCGTCCTCGAAACCCGTCACTCCGGTTTGAAGGTGCGCACCCGTCCGGGGGCGTCCATCGGTCGATCCCGAAGCCAGCGCTCGAGCCGGGCGTCGATCTCCTCTTCGGAGGCGTCGACGTCCTGACGGCGGAGGGTCTGGCGCATCATGCGGACACCCGTGTCGGCCATGACGATCGCTGCCTGGAAGCGTGATGCCATGGCCGCTCGGTCCATGCCGCCAGTCTACGAGCGGCCGCGGTCCTCGGCGCCGCAACCGCGGCGCCCACGAACCCACCCTACGACCGCAGCTCCGCCACCCGTCGGCCCGCGTTGCACGGCGCGCCCACGACCACCCGACGGCCGCAGCTCCGCCGCCCCTCGGGCCCGCGCGGCCCGCCCGCGGCCGGGGCGTAACCACGACCGGGTGGGGGAGATCGACGACGGCGAGGTCCTGTGGCGGGTGGACACCGCGTTCCTCGCGTCGAACTGGACGTGCATCTGGGGGAGGGGCTGCCTCGGCATCCTCCCCGAGCCCGCCGAGGAGATGCAGCAGGGGTGCTGCTCGCTCGGCGCCGACCTCGGTGACGAGGACGAGGCTCGCTTCATCAGCGCCATGGCAGCGATGCTCCAGCCGGAGCGCTTCCAGCACCACCCCGAGGCGGCGACGGGCGGCATCTTCGCCGACGAACGCAGGCTCGAGACCCGGGTGGTAGACGGTGCCTGCATCTTCTTGAACCGACCCGACTTCGACGGGGGCCCGGGATGCGCCCTCCACCTGGCCGCGCTCGACGCCGGCGAGTCGCCGCTCGAGTGGAAGCCGTCGGTCTGCTGGCAGCTGCCGGTGAAGGTCGACTGGGAGGACCGCGGCGACGGCGGCGAGGTGGCGACCGTGCGGGGCTGGAACCGCGCCGACTGGGGCGCCGAGGGCGAGACGATGGCGTGGTGCTGCACCGAGGGCGAGCGGGCCTACGTCGGTGACCGGCCGGTGGTCGAGTCGATGGCCGAGGAGCTCACCGCCGTCCTCGGCGAGCCCGTCTACGTCGAGCTGCGCCGGCGCATCACGGGCCGCTGAGCGGAGGCCGAAGCGACCACCACCGCGACAGAGGGTCGGCGACCCCGCCATCCTGGCCGTGGTCTGCACTCTGCGCCTGCCGGACGGCGGCGCAGCCCATGCGCAGGTCGGCGGCGGAAGCGACCCCGCGGGGGCGCCGTCAGCGCGTCCCCGGCTGTGCCGGCGGCCGTGCCACGATCGCACGATGTCCGCCTACGAGGTCGTGGCCCACAACACCGCCACCCGCTCCGAGAACGCCATGCACCACGACGACGTGGCCCGGCGCTACGGGTTCCGTGGCGGGCTTGTCCCAGGGGTCGACGTCTACGCCTACCTCACCCATCCGAGCGCTGAGCGGTGGGGCCTCGCCTGGTTGGAGCGCGGCCGGATGGAGGCCCGGTTCCTGAAGCCCGCCTACGACGGCGACACGGTCCGGGTGGTCGCGGCCGACGACGGCGAGGACGGTCTGGCGCTCGAGGTGCTCGATCCCGCCGGCGACGTGTGCGCCACCGGACGAGCGTCGCTGCCCGACGAGCCGGTGACGCCGCCCGACCCCTCGGCGTGGCCGCTCGCCGACCCGCCGGAGCGGGAGGAGCGCCCGCCGGCCGGACCCGACTCGCTCGCCGGAGGCACCGTCCTCGGCCTGGCGCCGCACCGCTTCGCCGCCGACGCCGCCGTCGGGTACCTGGGGGACGTGCGGGAGTCGCTGGCCCTCTACGCAGGCGGGCGTCGCCCACCCCGGCTGGCTGCTGCGCGACGCCAACGCCGTCCTGTCCCGGTCGGTCCGGCTCGGCCCGTGGATCCACGTCGGTTCCGAGGTCCAGCACCTCGGGCTCGTCCACGACGGCGACGAGGTCTCCTGCCGTGCGCTCGTCACGAGGGAGTGGGAGCGCAAGGGCCACCGCTTTGTCGAGCTCGACGCCCTCCTGCTCGCCGGGGAGCGACCGGTGGCGCGGGTCGCCCACACCGCCATCCACACGCCCCGCCCCGCCTGACGGCCGGGTGCCGTCGTCATCGCTCTACGGGACGGCGCTCGTCGACGAGGTGGGTCTCCTCACGCTGACGTCGTGAAGCCCTCGAGGGACGTCGTGATGTCGATCGCCCCCTTCAGACTGCGCGCCACCGGGCACCCGTCGGCATGCGCCATCAGGGCCCGCTCGACCGCGGCGTGGTCGTCCTCAGCCACCGACAAGCCGACATAGGTGACGTGGATGCGCTTGATGACGAGCACCTTGCCGTCGAGCTCGATCTCACCTCGTGCGTGTCCCACCAGACCGGTGGGATCGATCCGCCGGGCCGTGAGCGCCCCGGCGAACGTGCCGGTCAGTCAACCGGCCGCCGCGGCGACGACGTGGTCGAGCGTGGTGGCGTGGACGTCGAACGCGCCCTCGGCCACCCCGTAGTGCTCGGCGATCTCGCCGTGCACCCCGTACAACGTCGGCTCGTCCTCCCCGGGCACAAAGGCCGCCCGGATGGGACCCTCTCGCCGCTCGATCCTGGACTTCGAGGCGTACACGACATCACCCATGGCGACCCCCTACCCCGCTGCGTGCGACAACATCGACCGTGGCGTGGTGACGTGGGGATGAAGAGCTGCTGGGCCGAGGACGAGAAGGCGGCCCGGTGCCTCGCCTTCGAGATGTCCTCCACCCGCGCACATCTACCGACGGCCAGCCGACTCCACTGCGCACGTTGCGGTAGTGTTACAGTC
>JBBDQT010000064.1:0-4986 GCA_040905815.1 Acidimicrobiales bacterium | reverse complement strand
TCCGCCTCGGCACCGGCCTCCTGTCCCTGTGGGTCAGCGCCTACGCGCCGTACTTCGGGCGCGCCGAGTTCGAGCGCGTCCGTTCCCTTGCCAGCTTGCTCGACCTCACCCTGCAACGCATCCGCCACGCCGAACTCGAGCTGGAGGCACAGCAGGCGCTCGACCGCGAGCGGGACTTCTCGAAGCTTCTCGTCGACAGCACCTCCGACTGCCTCATCGCGTTCGACCAGCAGCTCCGCTACACCCTGTGGAACCCGTCGATGGAGCGGCTCTCCGGGATCCCCGCCTCAGAGGTCCTCGGCGCGGTGGCCCCCGAGCGGTTCCCCTCCATGCTGGAGACGGGAGAGGATCGGCTCTTCCGCGCCGCGCTCAGGGGCGAGACCGTCGTGATCCCGGACCGGTACCACGACGTGCCGGAGACAGGCGTGAAGGGCTGGTTCGACTCGTCCTACGCGCCGCTGACCGACGACGCCGGCCAGGTGGTCGGCGGTCTCTCGGTCTTCCACGACGTCACCGAGCGCAGACAGGCCGACCAGCTCCGCCACGACGTGCTGCACGACCCCCTGACCGGCCTGCCCAACCGCACCCTGTTCCTCGAGCGCCTCCGCCACAGCCTCACCCGGCTGGCGCGCGACCCGAGCCCGGTGGGCCGTCATGTTCCTCGACGTCGACAACTTCAAACAGGTCAACGACACGCTCGGCCACGACGTCGGCGACCAGGTGCTCGTCGCGCTCGGCGCCCGGCTCAGCGAGGTGCTGCGCCCCGACGACACCGTGGCTCGTCTCGGAGGCGACGAGATCGCCGTGCTGTGCGAGCACGTCGTCGACACCGACCACGCCATTGCCATCGCCGATCGCCTCCTCGCTGCCCTCCAGGACCCGCTCGCCCTCGCCGACCGTCAGCTGGCGGCGGCGGTCAGCATCGGGATCGCCGTCGCCACCCACCAGGGGGCCGACCCCGAGCGTCTGCTCCGTGAGGCCGACACCGCCATGTACCGCGCCAAGGACCAAGGCCGGGGTCGGGCAGTGCTGTCCGACAGCGTCTCGGTCCTCGACGGACCACGCGTCGTCATGGGGACCGAAGACAGGTGCCCTCTGGAGCCCTTGTGATCCCTAGAGGTCGCCGAGGACGACGGCAAAGGACTGACCCTGATCGCCCCCGACCAGGAAGGCCTCTCTTGCTTCTGGGAAACCGAGCTCCGCCCCGCCTCGGCCTCTGACCCGACGGGTCCTGCACGGCGGGGACCGGTCAGGACACGAGGTCGCCGCGCGGCTGGGCGGGGAGGCCGAGCTGCTGCTCGAAGAGGACCACGTGCTCGGCAGCCATGCGCTCCAAGGAGAAGCGGCTGACCGCCGCCTCCCGGCACGCCGCCCGGTCGAGCTCGTCGACCTTGGAGAGGGCGGTCACCAGCGATGCCTCGTCGGTGCGCAGGAACCCGGTGACGCCCTCGTCGACGATCTCTGGTGCCGCCCCGAAGGGGGTCGCCACCACCGGCGTGCCGGACGCCAGCGCCTCGGCCATGACCATGCCGAACGGCTCCGCCCACAGGATCGGGTTGAGCAGGCAGCGCGCCTCGCCGAGGAGCTGCTGCTTGGGACCGCCGCCCACCTCGCCGACGTACTCGATGTCGCCGCCCAGCAACGGCCGCACCTGGTCGTTGAAGTACTCGTGCTCGAGCTGCTCGCGCATCTTGGCGGCGATGCGCAGCGGCATGCCGGCGCCGCGGGCGACGTTGACGGCGAGGTGCACGCCCTTGGTCGGGCTCATGCGGCCGAGGAACAGGGCGTAGTCCCCCCGGCCGTCCCCGGGCTCGACGGCGGCGGTGTCGAGGCCGTGGTGGATGACGGCGGTGATCGGGACGCCCCTCGCCGAGGCGGCCTGGTGGTGGGAGATGGCGATGATGGGGATGCGGTCGGCAAGCCGCTGGTAGATGGCGAGGAGGTCACCCTCGAACGGGCCGTGGTTGGTCGTGACCACCGGCGGTCCCGACTGCAGGGTGGCCCAGATCGGTCCTGTGACGGTGTGGTCGTGCACGATGTCGACGCCCCAGTCGCGCGCCGCGTCGTACGCGTCCATGACGTGACGGACCTCCGTCACCGGCGACGCGAGATCGACCCCGACGCTCGTCTCGATCGACCACTGCCGCTCCACCGGGCAGGTGCTGTCACCGGTCGTGCACAGCAGCACGTCGTGACCGAGCCCGACGAGGCCGCGGCACAGGTTGTCGAGGACGAGCTCGGTCCCTCCGTACCCCAGTGGCGGGACCGGGAGCCAGGGGCTCGCGATCACTCCGATGCGCATGGCGCCTCACCGCCCGCGGACGACGGGTCGGCGTCGGAGGATGCCGCCTCGCGGGTGAGGACGTCCTCGGGCTCGAGCGCGGCGGTTAGCGGCGGGCGGGGCTGGTGGACGACGCTGAGCTCGCCGGCGTCACGGACCTCGACACGGCCGTCCTCCACGGTGACGCAGAGGTGCTGGCCCGCCACCTTGATCCCGCCGACGTGGAGCCTGCGGATGGACGGCGGCAGCTCCGGGTGGAGCCACACCTGGCCGTGGGGCGCCCAGGGGTCCAGGCGCAGCAGCGCCCGCAGCCACAACATGGGCGCCGCCGCTGCCCACGCCTGGGGCGAGCACGACGTCGGGTACGCGGCGGGGACCCCGAGGTGCGCCCGGTCGAAGCCGGCGAACAGCTCGGGGAGGCGGCCGCCGGTGGTCTCCGCCACCGCCAGCTGGCCCTCGATCACCCGATGGGCGTGGCCGGTGTAGCCGTACCGCGCCAGGCCGGCGGCGCAGAGGGCGTTGTCGTGGGGCCACACCGAGCCGTTGTGGTAGCTGACCGGGTTGTAGGCGGCCATCGACGTGGCGAGGGTGCGGATCCCCCACCCGGAGAACAGCTCGGGTGACAGGAGCCGGTCGGCCACCAGACCGGCACGCTCGGGATCGATGATCCCGGTCCACAGGCAGTGGCCCATGTTGGAGGCCAGCGCGTCGATGGGGCGCTTGTCGCCGTCGAGGCCGAGCGCGTACCAGCCCTGCTCCTCCAGCCAGAAATCTTCGTTGAACCGGCGGCGCAGCTCCCTGGCCTTGTGGGCGTAGTGCTCGTAGGTCGCCGCGTCACCGGCCTCCCTCGCGAAGTGCGCCCGCGCCACGTACGCGGCGTAGACGTAGCCCTGCACCTCGCACAGGGCGATGGGGCCTGTGGCGAGCTCGCCGCCGGCGAAGCGGATGGCGTCCCAGGAGTCCTTCCAACCCTGGTTCACGAGGCCCCGCTCGCTCTGGCGCTCGTACTCGACGAAGCCGTCGCCGTCCCGGTCGCCGTAGGTCTCGATCCACTCGAGCGCCCGGTCGGCGTGGGGCAGCAGCGACGCCACGAGCTCGTCGCCGGGGTCCCAGCGGCGCAGCTCGCCGAGCAGCATCACGAACAGCGGCGTCGCGTCGACCGACCCGTAGTAGACGTCGCCGCCGCCGAGGGCGAGGCCGGTCGCGCCCGCGAAGCGCATCTCGTGGAGGATCTTGCCGGGCTCCTCCTCCGTCTGGAGGTCGACCTTGTCGCCCTGGAACCGGGCGAGGGTCTCGAGCACGCCCCGGGCGAGCGAGGGATCGGCGATGAGCGTCATCCACGCCGTCAGCAGGGAGTCGCGCCCGAAGACGGTCATGAACCACGGCGCCCCGGCGGCCAGGATGGGCAGGTCGGGGTGGTCGGGGTCGAAGATGCGCAGCGCCCCCAGATCTTCACCGCATCGGGCGACGGCGGTGGACAGGGCGGGCTGATCGGTGACGACCTCGGGGAGGCGGGCGCGCCACGACGCCAGCCGCTGGCTGGGGACGGCGTCCTGGTCGTCGCCACCTCCGCACGTGAACCGGGGGGTGATCGGAGTGCCGCCGAGCGTCACGCTGACCTCAGCGCACAGCTCCCACGTCGCGCCCGGTGCCAGGCGGGTGCTCGAGGTCGCCAGCCCGGGTTCCACCACCGCTTCGTGGGAGAGCGCCACCCGCACCTCCTTGGTGCCCCGCTCCCCCCGGTCGCTGTACCGAAGCGCCCCCGGCTCGGGCGTGTGGTCGCGGAGACGACCTCGGTGGAGGCGCCCTTCCTTCACCTCGAACAGGTCGGCGAAGTCCACGTCGCAGAACAGCTCGACGAGGAGGGGCGCCGGCTCGAGGCCGTGGTTGGTGATGACGAGCCGCTCTCGCATCCCCCGACCGATGTGGCGGTACCGGAAGACGACGACGTCGGCATCGGCATGCCCCCTGGTGGGATGGCTGCGGCCGACGAAGGTGGCGGCGAACGGGCTCACGACCGAGACGGTGAGCGGTTCGAGCCGGTGGCCGTTCACCCGCAGCTCCCACCGCGAGAGCACGCGGGTGTCGAGCACGAAGAGCCCGTCGGGGTCGTCCGCCGCCATGTCGCCAGCCCGGCCCGACAGGCAGAACGTCTGGCCCTCGACGAGCGTGACGCGACCGCCCGCGTCCGGGACGGTGGCGACAGGCGTGCGTCCCTCCCAGGGATCCGCTTCGATCACGAGCTCCCCGCTCCTCCCTAGACGGTCTGCGAAGTCTCCCCCGCCCAGGTCCTAGAGGTCGCCGAGGAAGCCGAGGAGGTCGTCGGCGTGCTCCTCCTCCTGGGCGAGGATGTCCTCGAACACGCGGCGGGTGCTGGGGTCGTCGGTGCCGAGCCACTGGATGATCTCGGTGTACGAGGCGATGGCGATGCGTTCGGCGACGAGGTCCTCGCGGAGCATGTCGCGGAGGTCCTCGCTCTCGTCGTACTCGGCGTGGCTGCGGGAGGTGAGGCCCTCGGGGTTGTAGTCCGGCTCGCCCTGGAGCTGGACGATCCTGGTGGCGAGCATGTCGGAGTGCGCCAGCTCCTCGTTGGCGTGCACGAGCAGCTCAGCGGCGATCGGCTCCACCGCGGGCGAGCCCTTGGCGGTGTAGTAGTGGCGCTTGTAGCGCATCCAGCAGACGATCTCCGTCGCCAGCGCCTCGTT
>JBBDQT010000063.1:6571-8988 GCA_040905815.1 Acidimicrobiales bacterium | reverse complement strand
CGACCTCGGCGACCAGCGCGTCCACCGTGTCGGCGATCCCCACCGCGACGCCGCAGCGCACCCGGTCGCGCACCGCGCCGAGCCACCCGGGGAGCGTCTCGGCGGCGGCGGCGAGCCGCAGCTGGAGGAGGGCGGCCTCGACGGCGCCCGCCGCCATCGGGTGCCCGACAACGCCGCTCGGCCGGCCGGCCAGGGCGGCGGGGATGAGGAACCGCCGCAGCACCGCCTCCGCACCGTCGGCCCACTCCCCGGTGTAGGTCGGGGCGCGGAGCGCGGGGCACTCCCCCCAGCCCTCGCGGCCGTCGGCGTCGCGCGCCCGCACGAGCACGACCTGCTTCTCCCGCTCCGTCCCGTGAGCGGTCACGACCGGCCGCCGCAACGGCAGCACCGTGCGCACGACCTCGCGGGCCGCGTGGTCGACCTCGGGCAGGGGCCCCCGGGACGCGCGCGACCCCGGCGGGGCCGGCGTCACGCCGAGAGGGCGGTCTGCAGGTAGGGCTCCCAGTGCGGGGGGATGGTCCCGACCGCGACCGTGATCCACGTCAGCTCCCGCGGCACCGACGGTCGCCGGCGGAGCACCATCGACGTCTCGGAGAGCAGCCGGTCCCGCTTGGCGGTGTTGCACGGCCGGCAGGCGGCGACGACGTTCTCCCACGTGTGGGAGCCACCCTTGGCGCGGGGCACGACGTGGTCGATCGACTCCGCCGCCGCCCCGCAGTACTGGCAGCGCCCGCCGTCGCGGGCGAAGACGGCGCGCCGGTTCAGAGCCGACCGACGCCGGAAGGGCACCTTCACGAAGTACCGCAGACGTATCACCGACGGCACCTTCAGCGCGAGGCGCTCGGAGCGCATGTCCTCCTCCGAGTCGTGGAGCACGTCGGCCTTCTCGGCCAGCACCAGCACGACGGCCCGGCGCGCCGACACGACGCACAGGGGCTCGTACGTCGCGTTGAGCACCAGCGAACGGGCCACGGCGTGAACCTACCGCCCGGCCAGCGCCCGCCCGGGCGCGTTTCGGAAGCCGTGCCTGCTCCGGGCCCGGCCTCGCCTGCGCTCGTCGCGGCACCAGCCGAGGTACGTGACGACGTCGCCCGGCGCGGGGGACGCGGTCGGATCGCCGTAGGCGGTCACGAGGCGGAAGCGCAGGTACGCGGGCGAGGGGAGCGGCAGGCGGGGAGCGTGGCGCCACCAACCGGGCTCGGCGAGGGAGACGAGCTGGCGCAGGGTGGCGGGCCAGAGCTCGGGACGCCGGGCGAGGGCGACCGCGGCGGGTGCCAGCCAGGACCGGTCCAGCTGCCCAGACGCCGAGCCGGCGGTGGATCCGGTGGCTGTGGCGCGGCCTGCACCGCCAGTTCTGGTCTCCGTGCCACCTCGGGACTGCATGTGCCGAAGGATAACGGGCGCGGCCCGCCGGGCAGGAGCGGTCAGCGGACGCCGATGTCGCGACCAGCGGCCCGCCAGGCGACGGCGGCCGCACCGACGAGGGGACCGTCAGCCGCCAGACCGCCCGGGACGATCCGCGCCCCGGAGGAGAACTCGAGACGAGACCGCAGGTCGAGCTCGGCCTGGGCGGCCGCGAAGAACGGCTCCCCGAAGCCGAGGGCGACCGAGCCGGCAACCACCGCCAGGCGCAGGTCGAGCAGGTTGCACACCGACGCCACGCCCCGGCCCACCACCGTGCCGACGTGGTGCACGACGTCAGGCCCCGCCTCCTCGGACGAGCGGCCCGTGGCGTTGCGGATGCCGGTGCCCGACGCCTCGGCCTCGAGGCAGCCGAGGGCGCCGCAACCGCAGCGGTTCCCGTCGGGGACGACGTTCACGTGGCCGATGTGGCCGGCGTTGCCCGCCGCGCCGTCGAGGAGCCGTCCGTCGAGCACGATGCCGCCGCCGACACCGGTGGAGACGACCATGGCGATGAAGTCGCGCTCGCCCCTCGCTGCGCCGACCCAGCCTTCCCCGAGGGCGAGCGCCTTGGCGTCGTTGTCGACCGCCGTCGAGAGCCCCGTCGCCTCGACGAGGCGCCGGCGCAGGGGGAACGAACGCCACCCCGGGATGTTGAGCGGCGAGATCTCCTCGCCGTGGCGCGACATCGGCCCCCCGGAGCCGACGCCGCACGCCACCTCCGCCCCCGACCGGACCTGCTCGACGACCGCCACCAGCGCGTCGAAGAGCACCTCGGCCCCGGCACCCGGCCCCGTCGGCGTGGCGACGTGGGCACGGGCGAGGAGCGTGCCGTCGTCCGCCACCACCCCTGCCGCGAGCTTCGTCCCTCCGACGTCGACGGCGAGGACCTCTCCCACCGTGGCGAACGTAGCGCGAGCGGGTTCGGCAGAGCGCGAGCGGAGTGGCGGAGCGCGTGCAGCGACGCCAGGGGCGCCCCCCATGTGAGGAGGGCGACGGTAGGATCGGGGCCGGCC
>JBBDQT010000063.1:0-6471 GCA_040905815.1 Acidimicrobiales bacterium | reverse complement strand
CCGGCCGACGAGGAGGAGCCCCACCATCGTGGTCAGGCAACGAACGGGAGGCGCGGGACCCGCCGACTTCGGGGAGACCTTCGCCGCCATCGCCGCCAACGTCTCGAAGGTGGTGCAGGGCAAAGCCGACGTCGTCGAGCTGGTGCTGCTGTGCATGGTGGCCGAGGGGCACCTGCTCATCGAGGACGTGCCCGGCGTGGGCAAGACGAGCCTGGCGAAGGCGCTCGCCACGTCCGTCGAGGGTCGCTGGGGCCGCATCCAGTTCACCCCCGACCTGTTGCCCTCCGACGTGGTCGGCGTCACCGTCTGGAACCGCGGTCGCGACGAGTTCGAGTTCCGTCCCGGGGCGGTGTTCACGAACCTGCTCCTCGGCGACGAGATCAACAGGGCCTCGCCCAAGACCCAGTCCGCCCTGCTCGAGTGCATGGAGGAGCGCCAGGTCACCGTCGACGGCACCACCTACGAGCTCGAGCAGCCGTTCATGGTGATCGCCACCCAGAACCCGGTCGAGCACGAGGGCACCTATCCGCTGCCGGAGAGCCAGCTCGACCGCTTCCTGATGCGGGTGTCGGTCGGGTACCCGGCGCGGGGCGCCGAGGTCGGCATCCTCGACTCCCACGGGAAGGGCGACGTGCTCGACGAGATCGGGCCGGTGGCCACGGTCAAGGACGTGCGCGCCATGGCAGACGCCGCCCTCGAGGTCCACGTGGCCCCCAGCCTCCAAGGCTACCTCGTCGACCTGGCGGAGACGACCCGGCGCCATCCGGCGCTGGCCCTCGGGATGTCGCCGCGGGCCACGCTCGCGCTCCAGCGGGCCTCGCGTGCCCGTGCCGCCGCGGCGGGTCGGGCCTACGTGGTGCCCGACGACATCAAGGCGCTCGCCGAGCCGGTGCTCGCCCACCGCCTCGTGCTCACGCCTGAGGCCTCGATGCAGGGCGTCGGGACCGAGGAGATCGTGGCGGACGTCCTGCGCCACGTACCGGTGCCGAGCGGGCGGACCGCGGAGCGAGGCGAGTAGCCCGTGCTCACCCGCCAGGGCTGGATCGTGGCCGCGGTCGCCGCCGTCATCGTGGCCGCCGGCCGCCTCTTCGGCATCTTCGAGCTCTACCTCGTCGCCGCCGCGGGCGTGGCGCTGGTCGTGCTCTCGGTCCTCCACGTGCACCTCGCCAAGCTGCGCCTCGCCGTCTCCCGAGAGCTGCACCCACCACGTCTCCACGCCGGCGCCCCCAGCCGGGTGGAGCTGCGGGTCACGAACCGGGGCAGCCGGCGAACCCCCCTCCTCACCCTCCGGGACCCCGTCGGCGAGGGCCGCCGCGCCCGCGTGCTCCTCGCCCCCCTCCGGCCCGGCGACACCGCGCGGGCCGCGTACAAGCTCCCGACCGAGCGACGAGGCGTGGTGAAGGTGGGACCCCTCGACGTCGACGTGAGCGACCCCTTCGGGATGGCCACGCTCGCCACGCGTGCCGCAGGCACCGCCGAGCTCACCGTGTGGCCCGCCATCGACGAGGTGACTCCCCTCCCCCACACCCACGGTGACGAGCCCCACGGCGGCGTGGACCACCCGAACGCGCTGCGGCCGACGGGTGAGGACTTCTACGCGCTGCGCGCCTACGTCGTCGGTGACGACCTCCGCCGCGTCCACTGGCCGTCCACCGCCCGCCGGGACGAGCTCATGGTCCGACAGGACGAGATGCCGTGGCAGGGCCGGGCGACCATCCTCCTCGACACCCGCCTGGGCGCGTACGGCGGCCTGGCCTTCGAGCGAGCCGTCTCCGCGGCGGCGAGCATCCTCGTCGCCGCGAACCGGCGCCGCTTCCTCGTCCGCCTCGTCACCACCGCGGGACTCGACACCGGGTTCGGGGCAGGAGGTGCCCACGTCGAGGCCGCCATGGAGCACCTCGCCGTCGTGCGGGCGAGCGAGCACGGCGATCTCGGCGGTGTCCTGCGCGCCGTGCAGCGGGCCGGCAACGGCGGCGCCATCGCCGCCCTCATCGGTGGACGGGCGACCGCGGACGTCGCCGCCGCAGGCCGGCTGCGCGCCGCGTACGGCCACAGCACGATCGTGGTCTTCGGCACGGGGCGGGTGGAGCGCACCACGCTGGCCGCCTCGGTCGTCGTGGTCGACGATGCCAACCCCTTCGCCCCCGCCTGGAACGCCGCCCTCGGGGGCGCCCGCCGCCCCGCCAGGAGCACCACGACGGTGGGGGCGCGCGGGTGACGACCACGCTCTCGCCACCGGCCGAGACGCCGACGCCCGCGCCCGACGCTTCCCAGCACCGTCCCTCGGACGCCCCTGGGAACAGCGCCCCGCTGCTCGCCATGGCCGAGGTCGCGCTCGCCGCAATCACCGTCGCCGCCGTCGTCGGCCTCGGCCGCCTCTTCGAGGACGGATCGTTCCTGCTCCCGGTGCTGACGGTGGCTGCCGGCAGCCACCTGGTCGCCGGCTGGTGCCGGCGCCGCGGGCTGAGCCCGGCCACGACGTCGCTCATCGCCCTCGCCGGACTCGCGGCGGTGGTCTCCTGGATCTTCCTCCCTGCCACCACCGCCTACGGCCTCCCGACCCCGGCCTCCCTCTCCGAGCTCGGTGAGCAGCTCTCCTCCGCCCTGGCCACGTTCCGGGAGGTGCAGGCTCCCGCACCGGTCGAGCCCGGCTTCGTCGTCGCGTCCGCCATCGGCGTCTGGGTCATCGCCTTCGTCGCCGACACCGCCGCCTTCCGTGCCCGCGCGACCCTCGAGGCGGCGATACCCGGCGCGACCCTCTTCGTCTTCGGTGCGGCGCTCGGCGCACCACGTCACCGGGAGCTGACCACGGCGCTGTTCCTCGCCGGGGTGCTCGCGTACTGGCTCGCCCAGCGGGCGCTCTCGAACGCCTCGTCCCCGACCTGGCTCTCCCGGGACACCCTGGCGGGGTCCCGCTCGCTGCTGCGCACGGGTGGCGTGCTCGGAGCGGCCGCGGTGGCCGCCGCCGTGCTCCTCGGGCCGATGCTGCCCGGCGCCACCGCCGACGCCGTGATCCCGTGGCGGGCATCCGACCGGGAGGACGGCGGCTCGCGCGTCACGGTGAGCCCGCTCGTCGACATCCAGGCCCGGATCGTCGACCAGGCGGAGTCGGTCGTCTTCACGGTGGAGAGCCCGTCGCGCAGCTACTGGCGGCTCACGTCGCTGGAGACGTTCGACGGTCGCATCTGGTCGTCGTCACGCTCCTACAAGGAGGTGCGGGGCGACCTGCCGGCAGGCACTCGCCTCGATCCGATCAGCTCCACGACGGTCACCCAGGAGTTCGAGATCGGCGCCCTCGCCTCCATCTGGCTGCCCGCTGCGTACCGGCCCGTCGGCGTCGAGGGCACCGAGGCGAGCTACGACGCCGAGTCGGCGAGCCTCATCGTCCCCGAGGACCTCGAGCTGACCGAGGTCGGCCAGCGCTACGCCATCACCTCGGTCCTCCCCGACCTGACGAGCGAGCTGCTGAGCGCGGTCCCGGCGGTGGCGCCGCAGGAGGTCACCTCGGCCTACACGTCCCTCCCGGGCGACTTCTCGCCTGCGGTCCGCCAGGAGGCATTCAGGATCACCGAACCGGCGACCACGCAGTACGCCAAGGCGCTCGCCCTCCAGGACCACTTCCGGGGCGGGGCCTTCACCTACGACCTCGACATCGAACGGGGCCACAGCGGTGACGCGCTGGAGCGGTTCCTCTTCGAGACCCGGGCGGGCTACTGCGAGCAGTTCGCCGGCGCCTACGCAGCCATGGCCCGCGCCGTGGGGCTCCCGGCCCGGATCGCCGTCGGCTTCACCCCGGGCGAGCCGGATGCCGACGGCCGACTCGTGGTCCGAGGCGCCAACGGCCACGCCTGGCCGGAGGTCTACCTCGAAGGGTACGGCTGGGTGCCGTTCGAGCCGACCCCCGGTCGCGGCATCCCGGGCGCGGTCGAGTACACCGGCGTGCCCGAGCAGCAGGCCACGCTCGAGGACCCCCTCACCGCCACGACCGTCCCGCCGACCACCGCCCCGCCCGACACCCCCGGCGGCGAGACGCCCGACACGTTGCCCGACGTCCGGCTCGACGACGCCCTCCTGGAGAACGAACCGACCGTCGCCGTCAACCCCTGGCCCCGGCGGCTCCTGATCGCGATGCTCGTCCTCCTCGGCGTCCCTGCCCTCTGGGTCGGCCTCGTGGCGGCCGCCGGTCGGCTGTTCCGCTCCCGGCGCAGGGCGGCGGCGACCACGCCGGAGGAGCGCGTCGGCCTGTCCTGGGTCGAGGCGGGCGAGGCGCTCGACTCCGTCGGCGTCGCTCCGCGGCCGTGGGAGACGCCGAGCGAGGTCGCCGCCCGCGCCGCCCGCGCCCCCGGCGTCGACCCGGCCTCGCTCCGGGACCTGGCCGGAACCGTGACGACTGCCGCCTACGGGCCCGGCGGCGTCGAAGAGGAGACCGCAGACCTGGCCGGGTCCACCGCCGTGGAGCTCGTGCGCAGCACGCGGGCGACCTGGGACCGCCGACAGCACGTGCGGGCGGCGGTGGACATCCGCCCCTACCTCCCCCGGCGGACCGCCCGCCGCAGGGTCAGCGCCGCCCCGATGGGCGGGAACGCCTCCACCCTCACCGACGTGGTGGAAACCGACAGAACGGACTGGTCCGGCGCTACTCCTCGCGCTTGAAGCGCTCCTTCATCCGCTTGCCCGCGGTCCCGAACGAGTCCCGGACACCCGCCGCCCGCATCGACTCCGTCCACTGCTGCCACCCGGCGCGGCCCATCTTGCGGAGGTTGCGCTCGAACCACAGCGCCGAGGCGAGCATGCCGAGGAAGCCGACGAAGGCGACCACGAACGTGGAGACGGTGAGCGCCGCCACCATGAACGCGAGGCCGCTCACGAAGCCGAGCGCCGCCCACTTCAGGTTGCGCCCGGCGTGGCGGTAGATCGTGGTCGAGCTGACCTCGTGGGCGAGCTCGGGATCAGACGCGTAGAGCTGCTGCTCGATCTCCGAGAGGATGCGCTGTTCGTCTTCGGAAAGCGGCACGATCCCTCCGGTGCGCCTGCGCTGCTCGTGCCGGCGCCGAGGGGCCGGCACCGACTCGTTGTGGAAGATGGTACCTGCGATCATCTCATGCGAGCCACGGGTCCACAACGCGCCCTGGACCCCCGAGGCGCCCCGCTCCCCCGCCCCGGGTGCGCGGTCAGGTCCGGTGCCCGCCGGCCTCGTCGGGGCCCCACTGCTGATCACCCCGTGCCTTCACCCGAGCCCCCTCGTGTGGATCCACGAGCGTGGCGGGGACCAGCGAGGTCGCGCCGTACCGGCCACGAACCTCGTCGATCGCCCGGGTGGCGTCCGCCCACGACGACGGACCGGTGTCATCGAGGCTCAGCTGCCGGGTGGCGCTCGGCGAGAGCTGGGACACGCTCACCCCGAGGAGGCGCACGCCTGAGGACACGTCTTCGGCCAGGAGCAGAGGTCGCGCTGCCCGGGTGAGCGCGACCCCTGTGTCGAGCGCCTCGGGCACGGTGACCGACCGGGTGATGGTGCGCAGGTCGCCGAAGCGGATCTTGACCTGCACGGTCCGCCCTGCCAGACCGGCGCCACGCAGCCGGCTCGCTGTTGCGTCGGCGAGCCGCACGAGCTCCCGGTCGAGCGTGCGGTGATCGACGTGGTCGAAGGCGTAGGTCTCCTCGTGGCCGACCGACTTGGCGGCGTGGACGGGCACGACGGGCCGGTGGTCCCGCGCCCAGGCCAGATCGTGGAGATGCCTGCCGTTGGCCTTGCCTAGGGTGCGCGCGAGCGTCCCCGCCGGGATGGCGGCGAGGTCGCCGACGGTGCGGACCCCGAGCCGCTCGAGCCGGCCGCCGGTCGCGGGACCGACCCCCCACAGCGCCCGCACCGGCAGGGCGTGGAGGAAGGAGAGCTCCTGCTCGTCGGTCACGACGTGGACCCCTGAACCGAAGACAGGCCCGTCCAGCGACGCCTTCGGTTTCGCCTCCTCCGACGCCAGCTTGGCGGTCAGCTTCCTCGGGGCGACACCCACCGAGCACGTGAGGCCGAGCTCGGCCAGCATGCGGGCGCGCAGCGCCGCCGCGATGGCGGGGCTGTCCCCGAAGAGGCGGTGCGCGCCGGAGACGTCGAGGAACGCCTCGTCGAGGCTGATGCCCTCGACGAGGGGCGTGAAGCTGCGGAACAGGTCGAAGACCTGGGCGCTGACCTCGGCGTAGCGCGCGTAGCGGCCCCGCAGGAACAGGGCGTGGGGGCACAACCGCCTCGCCTTCGAGGCGGGCATGGCCGAGAACACGCCGTAGGCGCGGGCCTCGTACGAAGCCGCCGCCACGACGCCCCGGTCGCCGGCCCCTCCGACCACGACCGGCCTGCCTCGGAGCTCCGGTTGGTCGAGCAGCTCGACGGAGACGAAGAACGCGTCCATGTCGACGTGGAGGATCGGGAGGTCGGCGCCCTCGGGCCGCCCGCTCCCCGGAGTCCACCCACGCACC
>JBBDQT010000062.1:0-1503 GCA_040905815.1 Acidimicrobiales bacterium | reverse complement strand
CGGGCGGGGATCGCGCTGAGGCCGTGCGCGAGGGTGCTGACGGCGACGGCGAGTGTGCCGGCGGCGAACAGCCGCGGATCGGTGACGCCCTCGTCCTCGGCCAGCACGAGGTAGAAGACGGCGCTGACGCCGATCGGACCGAACCATCCGGCGAAGACCGCGTCGCGCGGCCGCACGCCCAGCAGCTTCTGCAAGAGCAGGACCACCGGCGGCCGGCGCAGCAGCAGCACGCCCACCGCGAAGGCCACGGAACCCCAGCCGAAGGCGAGCCACTCGGCGAACGGGAGCACGGTGCCGATCAGAAGGAAGACCGGGACGATGAGGTAGCGGTTGAACGCCTCGTCGAGCACGTCCTGTTTCTCGCGGTCGCGCTCGCCGACGGCACCGTTGTACATCAGTCCGGCGACGAAGGCGGCCAGCACGCCGTTGGTCTCGAGAACCTCGGCGACGCCGAGCACGGCCAGCGCGAGCAGCAGCGTGAGGATCAGCTCCGGTGGCCCCTCCACCTCGTCCTGCTCCTCGGCGTGCCGCACGGCCCGTCCGGCAAGCCAGCCGAGGGCAGCGCCGACGAGCGCGCCGACGACCACCTGGTAGGCGGCCGCGCCGATCTCGCCACTTGCCGCCGTGCCGAGCGCCGGAGCCATGGCGATCAGCACCAGCGGCAAGGCGAGGCCGTCGTTGAACCCGGACTCCTCGGTGACGATGTGTCGCAGCCGGCCGGGCAGTGCCTTCTCCGCCGGCTTCCCCGTGACGACACCTGAGGCGAGGACCGGGTCGGTCGGGCTCAGGCACGCCCCGAGCAGCGCCGCCAACGCAACGGGCAGCCCGAGCAGCAGCGCCCCGAGCGCCCCGGTCACGGCGGCCGCCAGCGGCATGACCACCAGGACCAGCAGGACCACAGGTCGGGCGACCGAGCGCAGCTCGCGCGCGGGGAAGCGCAGCGCGACACCGATGAGCGAGATCGCAAGCAGCGCCCGCGTGCTTTCGAGCAGCAGCGTGGTCCGGATCTCATCGGGGATGACCAGCACCCCGAGGACCGCTGATCCGAGCAGCGCCCCGAGCACGAGCGCGAGCAGCGGCTCGGTGACGGGGTACCGCCGGATCGAACGGCTGACGAGGATGAGGACGACGGCCAGCAGCCCGGCGGCGGCATACGCCGTGTGCAGGGCGGTCATGGTCGAGGCCTTCTCGGGCGGCGCCGCGGCACATGTCTCCTGCCGGACTCTGCCGTTGGCGCCCGGGGAGGCGTGCCGACCTGCGGTCGGTCGTCCGTCAGGGGAGGTGCTCCACCTGGGGCGGTTCGCGACCTGCCGGTTGCTGCGGGGCCACCAGCAGCGGTTCGCGCTTGTGCAGCGGCCGTCGGAGCGGCGCGTCGGACGTGATCTTGACCCCGTCGGCCCCGACCGAGAGCTGCACCGGACCGTCGGGCGCCTCGAGGACCACTTCGTCGTGGTCGACGTTCACGCACAGGCGCTGTCCCTGCCACCGCAACCGGAACGAGAG
>JBBDQT010000061.1:6163-9114 GCA_040905815.1 Acidimicrobiales bacterium | reverse complement strand
GGCGCGCACGGGCCAGATCGCGAGTCGGTCACGACCGCCCCAGCGAGACGTAGGACTCGAGGCCGTGCATGCCGCCCTCCCGGCCGAACCCGGACTCCTTGTAGCCGCCGAAGGGGCTCGTCGGGTCGAACTTGTTGAACGTGTTGGCCCAGACCACACCCGCCTTCAGCCGCTCGGCGGTCCAGAGCACCTTGGATCCCTTCTCCGACCAGATCCCCGCGGAGAGCCCGTAGGGCGTGTTGTTGGCCTTGGCCACGGCCTCCTCGGGGGTGCGGAAGGTCAGCACCGCGAGCACCGGCCCGAAGACCTCCTCGCGCGCGATGCGGTGGGTCTGGCTGACCCCGGTGAAGATCGTCGGCGCGAACCACCAGCCCTTCTCCGGGAGGACGCACGCCGGCGACCAGCGCTCGGCGCCCTCGTCGACGCCGGCTTCGACGAGGGAGGTGATGCGGCCGAGCTGCGCGGCGGAGTTGATGGCGCCGACGTCGGTGTTCTTGTCGAGCGGGTCTCCGACCCGCAGGGTGGCGAGGCGCCGCTTCAGCTTGTCGAGCACGAGCTCCTCGACCGACTCCTGCACGAGCAGGCGCGAGCCGGCGCAGCAGACGTGGCCCTGGTTGAAGAAGATGCCGTTGACGATGCCCTCGACGGCCTGGTCGATGGCGGCGTCGTCGTAGATGATGTTCGCCGCCTTGCCGCCGAGCTCGAGGGTGAGGCGGGTGCGGGAGCCGGCCAGCGCCTCCTGGATCTGTCGGCCGACCGTCGTGGACCCCGTGAACGCGACCTTGTCGAGCCCCGCGTGGGACACGAGCGCGGCGCCTGTCTCGCCGCCACCGGTGACGATGTTCACCACGCCCGGCGGGACCTCTGCCTCGGCCAGCACCTCGGCGAGGAGCAGTGCGGTGAGCGGTGTGGTCTCCGCCGGCTTCAGCACCACGGTGTTCCCCGCCGCGAGGGCCGGGGCGATCTTCCACGCGGCCATCAGCAGCGGGAAGTTCCAGGGGATGACCTGGCCGACGACGCCGAGCGGTCGGGGCGTCCGGTTGGCGAACGCCCAGTCGAGCTTGTCGGCCCAGCCGGCGTGGTGGAAGAAGTGCGCCGCAGCGAGGGGCAGGTCGACGTCCCGGCTCTCCTTGATCGGCTTGCCGCCGTCGAGCGTCTCCAGCACCGCGAACTCCCGGGCACGCTCCTGGAGCTGGCGAGCGATGCGGTACAGGACCTTCGCCCGCTCCTTGCCGGGCACGTCCCGCCACCGCTGCTCGTACGCGTCCCGCGCCGCAGCCACGGCGAGGTCAACGTCGGCGGCGCCGGCCTCGGCCACCTCGGCGAGCGCCTCCTCGGTCGCGGGGTTGGTCGTCGTGATCGAGCGCCCGGAGCGGGCCTCGACCTCCTCGCCGCCGATGAACAGCCCGTAGGTCGCACGGATGGTGACGAGATCGGTCCCCTCCCGGCTGGGGGCGTAGGGGAACCCGCCGCCGCCCGCGGCGATCCCCTCCAGCGCGCCGGTCGGCGCGTCGAGCTCCCCGGCGGGCATCAGTCGACGCTCACGTGGTCGGGACGGCTGTAGTGGCCCGTGGTCTGGAACCGGAGCTGGAGGAGGGCGTCGTTGAGGAGGCTCGACGCGCCGATCCGGAGCAGCTCGGGTGTGAGCCAGGCCGGACCGAGCGTCTCCTGCACCAGGACGAGGTACTGCCAGCCCTGCTTGGCGGTGCGGACACCGCCGGCGACCTTGAAGCCGACACGGCGACCGGTCTGGTCGGCGAAGTCACGTATCGCCTCCGCCATGCACAGCGCCACCGGGAGCGTCGCCGCCGAGGGCACCTTGCCGGTCGACGTCTTGATGAAGTCGGCGCCGGCGGCCATGGCGAGCGCCGAGGCGCGCCGGATCTGGTCGTAGGTGCCGAGCTCGCCGGTCTCGAGGATGACCTTCAGGTGGGCGGGGCCACACGCCTGGGCGGAGGCGGCGACCTCGTCGAACGCCCGGCGGTAGTCGCCCGACAGGAACGCGGAGCGGTTCAACACGATGTCGATCTCGTCAGCGCCGGCCGCCACCGCGGCGCGGATGTCGTCGAGGCGGAGGTCGAGATCGCTGAGCCCGGCGGGGAACGCGCCGGCGACGCTCGCCACCTTGACGCCGCTGCCGGCGAGCGCCTCGACCGCGGTCGGCACCATTGCCGGGTAGACGCACACCGCGGCGACCGGGGGGACGGTCTCGTCCGAGGGCTCGGGGCGCACCGCCTTCGCGCAGAGCCCTCGCACCCGGCCGGGCGTGTCGGCTCCCTCGAGGGTGGTGAGGTCGATGCAGCGGATGACCAGGCTCAGCGCGGCGAGCTTGGCGTCCTTCTTGATCGAGCGACCGCCGAGCGCGGCGGCCCGCTCCTCGAGGCCGACGGCGTCCACGGGCGGGACCCGCAGGACGGTGCCCTCCACGGACGGGTTCCAGGGGGGCAGCCCCGGCGTCTCGATCTCTGCCAGCACACCAGCAGTCTGCCAGCGTGGGCCCTGGTGCCAGCTCAGGCGAGCCCCGTGACCTCACCGATGGCGGCCTGGAGGGCGTCGAGCCGCTCCTCGCCGGTCGCCCTGGCGGCGCGCCAACCGTCGGCTCCGGGACCGATCTCGGTGACCACGACCTGCAGGTAGCACTTCACCTTCGGTTCGGTGCCGCTCGGGCGCACCACCACGCGGGCACCCTCGTCGAGGGTGAGGACGATGACGTCGTCTGCGGGCCGGTCGACGCCCACGACGTCGAAGCCGGCGAGCGAGATGGGGGGCTCGTCGACCACCGCGGCGACGGCAGCCCTCATCCGCTTCGCCGCCCCAGCACCGGGGATCCGCACAGACCAGGTGCGGGTGGCGTGGAGCCCGTGGCTGCGGCCGAGCGCCTCGAGCCGGTCGGGGACGGACTGGCCCTGCTCCTGGAGCGAGCCGAGCAGGTCGGTGAAGACGAGGGCGGC
>JBBDQT010000061.1:4940-6063 GCA_040905815.1 Acidimicrobiales bacterium | reverse complement strand
CTCCCGCACGGCGACGGCGAGCCGGTCGGCGTCCGGATCATGGGCGATCACCGCGTCGGCGCCCACGCGGCGGGCCTCGGAGAGCGCGAGGTCGAGGGCGCCCGCCTCCTCGGGGTTCGGGAACGGGACCGTCGTGAAGTCGGGGTCGGGCTCGGCCTGTTCGACGACGCTGATCGGCGCCTCGATGCCGACCCGCTCGAACAGCTGTCGCAGGTATTCCGTCGCGACGCCGTGCATCGCGGTGTGGACCAGTCGGAGGTGCCGGGGGCCCGGCTCGACGAGGTCGGCCGCGACGTCGAGGTAGGCGTCGAGCACCTCGTCGCCGAGGTGGCGGAAGAGCCGGTCGCCTTCCGCGGCGAGCGGGATGCCGAGCGTCGGGCCGACCGCGTCGATGGCGGCAGAGATCTGGGCGTCGGCCGGGGGCGCGATCTGGGCGCCGTCGGCGGCGTAGACCTTGAGGCCGTTGTCCGCCGGGGGGTTGTGGCTCGCCGTGACCATCACGCCGGCGGCACACCCGAGGTGGGGGACGGCGAACGAGACCAGTGGGGTCGGGCACGGTCCGGGCAGCAGCATGACCGGGAGACCGGCACCGGCGAGGACGAGCGCCACGTCGAGCGCGAACGTGTCCGACTGGTGGCGGGCGTCGTACCCGATGACGACCCCGCCGGGGAGTGCCCCTTCGCCTCCATCGGCGAGCACATGGGAGGCGAGCCCGGCCGCGACTCGGCGCACCAGCGCCCGGTTCATGCGACTGGGTCCCGCGCCGAGCGGTCCCCGGATGCCGGCGGTGCCGAAGGTGAGCCGGTCGCCGAAGTGCTCGAGCAGCGGTCCGTCCTCGTCGAGGGCGAGGAGGGCGATCACCTCGGCCCGGGTGGCCGGGTCAGGGTCGTCCTCGAGCCATGCCCGGGCGCGCGCTCGGAGGTCGGCGGGATCGGCCACCGCGGCACGGTAACCCCCCGTGGGGACGGTGGAGGGTGGGGCCGTATCCTGCCGAGGTGCTCCACGCCGACCGGGTCTCCCGCTACCACGGCGGCCAGACGGTGCTCGACGAGGTCAGCCTCACCATCGGGCCGGAGAGCCGGATCGGGGTGGTCGGTCCCAACGGGATCGGCAAGTCGACGCT
>JBBDQT010000061.1:3529-4840 GCA_040905815.1 Acidimicrobiales bacterium | reverse complement strand
TCCGCCGCAAGGCCGGCACCGAGCGCAGCGAGAAGCAGGCGTCGAAGGTGCGGGCGACGGAGAAGGCACTCGGCCGCCTCGCGGTGGTCGAGAAGCCGTGGGAGGGCTGGCGCCTCGAGCTCGAGCTCGGTGGTGGCCAGCGCAGCGGCGACGTCGTCGCCCGCATGCAGGGGGCAGTCGTGGAGCGCGGAGCGTTCCGCCTCGGTCCGGTGGACCTCGAGATCGGGTGGGCGGAGCGGGTCGCGCTGCTCGGCCCGAACGGCGCCGGCAAGTCGACGCTGCTCGGCGCCGTGCTCGGCACGATCCCGCTCGTCGAGGGCACGCGGTTCCTCGGCCCCGGCGTCGTCGTGGGGGAGATGGACCAGGCGAGAGGCCGCTTCGACGGGGAGCGGACGGTCGTCGAGACGGTGCTCGCCGCCACCGCCATGCCGATGGACGAAGCGAGGTCGCTGCTCGCCAAGTTCGGGCTCGGCGCCGACCACGCCACCCGGGCCGGTCAGGACCTCTCGCCGGGGGAGCGGACCCGGGCCCAGCTCGCGCTCCTCATGGCCGAAGGTGTGAACTGCCTCGTCCTCGACGAGCCGACGAACCACCTCGACCTGCCAGCCATCGAACAGCTCGAGCAGGCGGTCGCCAGCTTCGACGGGACGCTCGTCCTCGTCACCCACGACCGGCGCTTCCTCGACCACGTGGAGGTCACCCGCACAGTCGAGGTCGCGGGCGACGGCACCGTCCGGGCCTGATGATCTGGCGCCGTGCCGGCGGTGCCATGATCGGGAGCCCGGAGCGATGACGAGAGAGAGGGGCCCCGGTGGACGAAGGCCAGCGCGTGCTCGACCTGGAACCGGTGCGAGACCTCGACCACCACGTCGCCCGGGGCGGCGGCAGGGGGCTCGATGCCGCCCGACGCCTCGGCCCCGCGGGGATCATCGAGCACGTGCAGGCGTCGGGTCTGCGGGGACGGGGGGGCGCCGGCTTCCCCACCGGCAAGAAGCTCGCGACGGTCGCCGCCAACACGTCGCCCACCGTCGCGACGACGGTCGTGGTGAACGCTGCCGAAGGCGAGCCGGGCACGTTCAAAGACCGGGCCATCATGCGGGCCAACCCGTTCCGGGTGGTCGAGGGCGCCCTCATCGTCGCCGAGGCCGTCGCCTCCGACCGGGTCGTCATCGCCCTCAAGGCGGCCGGCGGTGCGGAGCGGGGCCGCATGCGCGAGGCCATCGACGAGGTGGTCGCCAAGGGTTGGGCGCCGGGGTTGTCGGTCGAGATCATCGAGGGCCCGAGCGAGTACCTGTTCGGGGAGGAGACGGC
>JBBDQT010000061.1:0-3429 GCA_040905815.1 Acidimicrobiales bacterium | reverse complement strand
GGACCACCTGCTCCCGTGGCCCGATCGTCGCCGCCGTCTCCGGTGTCGCCAACCCCGTCATCCCTGCTGCGCTCCTCGACACGCCGCTCACCTACGAGGACATGAGCGGCATCGGCTCAGGGCTGGGCGCGGGCGGTTTCATCGTGCTCGACGACGAGAGCGACCTCGTGGCGTTCGCCCAGGGCGTCTCCCGGTTCCTCGCCGTCGAGTCCTGCGGCCAGTGCACCCCGTGCAAGCAGGACGGCGTCGCCATCGCCGACCTGCTCGACCGGATCCGCAGCTCAGAGGCCGATCCCGCCGATCTCGACGAGGTACAGGACCGCCTCGACACCGTCGCCAACAGCTCCCGGTGCTACCTGGCTACGCAGCAGGAGCAAGTGGTCCGAAGCGTGCTGTCGTTGTTCCCCGAGCCGTTCGTCGCCCACCTGGAGCGCCGTGCGGACGCCGCCGACGTCTTCCTCGTCGCCCAGATCAAGGACATCGTCGACGGTCAGGCGATCCTCGACGAGCGCCAGGCGGCCAAGCAGCCGGACTGGCGCTACGACGAGGAGTACTCGGGCCAGTCCCCGGCCGACCACATCGACCAGCGCACCCCAGCGGGTCCCGCCTCGGACGAGACGGCGGTTTGACCGACCCGCCCGGGGGGCAGGCGACGACCCGGTGCGAGCGACGCAGCGCGCGCCGGACAGGAGCTTGACATGGGCATCATCGCCTTCCTCATCCTCGGCATCCTCGCCGGGGCCATCGCCAAGGCGCTGCTCCCGGGCCGTGATCCGAGCGGGTTGCTCGTCACCATGGCGATCGGCGTGGTCGGCGCCCTCCTCGGCGGCTTCCTCGCCTCCGAGCTGCTCGGCCGGAGCTCGCTCGGCGAGTTCTTCGACTTGAGCACGTGGGTCACCGCCATCGTCGGCTCGATGATCCTGCTCGTCGCCTTCAGGCTCCTGACAGGAGGGACCACCCGCCGCCGGCGCCGCGGCTTCCTCCGGTGAAGCCGGATGCCGGCACGACCACGAGCTCCGAGAGCGCCCGCACGAGCTCCGACTGGCGTGACGAGGCAGCTCGCCTCCGGAGGCTGGCCCGCCGGCTCGGCACCACCGAGCCGGAGGGCCCGGTCCCGCCTGTGGTGCCACCCGGCCGCGTCGTGCTCCTCCCCGGAAGGGGCGAGACCTTCGTCCGCCAGGCCGACGGACCCGATGGTGTGCCGCCCGTCCTGCTCCTGCACGGTTGGACCGCGTCTGGCGACCTGAACTGGTGGCGGGCATACGAGGCCGTGTCGGCGATGGCGCCCATGGTGGCGATCGACCACCGTGGCCACGGGCGGGGCCTGCGAAGCGAGGAGCCGTTCACGCTCGAGGCTGCAGCCGACGACGCCGCCGCCCTCGTCGAGCACCTCGGCATCGGTCCCGTGCTGGCGTGCGGCTACTCGATGGGCGGACCCATCTCCATGCTGTTGTGGCAGCGCCACCCTCACCTCGTGGCCGGCCTCGTCCTGGAGGCCACAGCGCTGGAGTGGCGCGCGAGCCTGCGCGAGCGGATCATCTGGAAGGCGATGGGCCTCGTGGAGCTCGTCTTCCGGGTGGGACCGTCGCGCGGGCTCGTCGAGCGGGCGCTGCGCGAGGCGATCGAGCAGGCGCCCGACCTCGCCCCCCACCGGTCCTGGCTGAAGGCCGAGCTCCGGCGGGGCGACCCGTCCGAGCTCGCGGAAGCAGGTCGGGCGCTCGGCCGGTACGACGGGCGCGGCTTCGCCGGCGATGTGGACGTGCCGACCGCGGTGGTCGTCACGACGAAGGACCGCCTCGTCCGCCCCGGCAAGCAGCGGGCGCTCGCCAAGGTGATCCCCGGGGCCACGGTGCACGAGCTGGCCGCGGACCACGACGCCTGCCTCGTCGCACCGGAGGCGTTCTCGTCGGTCACCGTCGCCGCGCTCACCGACGTGCTGGCGCGCATCACCGGCGAGCCGGTGGAGGGCGCAGCCGAGGCGGCGCGCCTGACCTGATCCGCCCCGTCGCCGCACCCGTGCACGCGTCGCGGGACGACCGGCCGCTACCCTGGAGCCTGCGCGCCACCGTTGGGTGGGCGCGGGTCACCTCACCGTTGCTCCTCTCGTGGGCGTCAGACACCGAGGCCGACCCACCTCGCGAAAGTCCGACGAACTGGAGAGCACCACCTCATGTCCACCACCTTCGACGCGCTCGGCGTCTCCGCCGACCTCGTCGGCGTCCTCGCCGAACGGGGCATCACCGCCCCGTTCCCCGTCCAAGAGCTCACGATCCCCGACGGTCTCGCCGGTAGGGACGTCTGCGGCAAGGCCAAGACGGGCTCGGGCAAGACGCTCGCGTTCGGCATCCCCCTCGTCGTCCGCACCGGCAAGTCGACGCCGAGCCGGCCCCAGGGCCTCGTCCTCGTGCCCACCCGCGAGCTCGCCGTCCAGGTGTCGGAGGAGCTCGTGCCGCTGGCCGAGGCCCGCGAACGGACCGTCCTCGCCATCTACGGCGGCGCCGACATGGACCGCCAGATCAAGCACCTGACGAAGGGCGTCGACATCGTCGTGGCCACCCCGGGGCGGCTCATCGACATGGTCGACCGCAAGGTCATCGACCTGTCCGGTGTCGTGATGGTGGTGCTCGACGAGGCCGATCGCATGGCCGACATGGGGTTCCTGCCCCAGGTCGAGTGGGTGCTGCGACACGTCGACAGCGCTCGCCAGACGATGCTCTTCTCGGCCACGCTCGACGGCGACGTCGACCACGTCGTCCGGGTCCACATGCACGACCCGGTGTTCCACGAGGTCGAGTCGACGAACGTGACCGTCGAGGACATGCACCACCGCTTCTTCAAGGTCCACCAGATGGACAAGGTCAAGGTCACCGCCGCCGTCGCGGCCGGGACCTACCGCTGCCTCGTGTTCGTGCGCACCAAGCGTGGGGCCGACCGCCTCGCCGAGCAGCTCGACAAGGAGGGTGTCGAGGCGATGCCCATCCACGGCGACCTCCGCCAGAGCCAGCGTGAGAAGGCGCTCAACGACTTCTCGAGCGGCAAGCTGCACGTGCTGGTCGCCACCGACGTCGCCGCCCGCGGGATCCACGTCGACGAGATCGACGTCGTCATCCACTACGACCCGCCTGCCGACCACAAGGCCTACCTGCACCGCTCGGGCCGCACCGCCCGGGCCGGCACGGCAGGCGTGGTGGTCACCCTGACGCTCTGGGACCAGGAGAACGAGGTCATGCTCCTGCAGAAGCGCTGCGGCATCGACCAGCCCCTCGTCGAGGTGTTCTCGAACGACGAGCGCCTCCGGGACCTCCTCAAGTGGGACCCCGCCGATGCCAGCGAGGGTGTGCGTCCGTCAGCTCAACCAGCGCAGGCGTCCAAGGCCGCGCCCCGCACCGTGCGCGGTGGTCGGGGCGGTCGCAGGCGCTGACCGGAACA
>JBBDQT010000060.1:0-9193 GCA_040905815.1 Acidimicrobiales bacterium | reverse complement strand
GAGTCGCCGGGCGACGGGATGCGCCCGAGGCGGTCGAGGACGAGGCCGGCGACGGTGTCGTAGCTGCCCTCCGGGAGCGCGACGCCGGTGTCGCGCTCGATCTCGTCGAGCCGCCACGAGCCGGGGATGCGCCAGCGGCCCGCTTCGTCGGGCTCGACGGATGCCTCATCGACGTCGTGCTCGTCGGAGATGTCACCGACGAGCTCCTCGACGAGGTCTTCGAGGGTGACGATGCCGGCTGCCCCGCCGTACTCGTCGACGACCACCGCGAGCTCGGTGCGGCTCGTGCGGAGGGCGCCGAGCACGGTGTGGAGCGGCGCCGTCTCGGGCACCGCCAGCACCGGTCGGAGCAGGTCGGCGACGGGCGCCGACGCGCGCTCGGCTGCCGGCAGCGCGAGGAGGTCCTTGGCGTGCACCACGCCGACGACGTCGCTCGGGTCCGAGCCGCTCCCGGTCACGGGGAAGCGGGTGTGGGTCGACGTGAGGAGCCGGCGGAGGTCGCCGCCGGTGGCGGTGATCGGGATGGTGACCACCCGGACGCGGGGCACCATGGCGTCGACCGCCCGGAGCCCCCGGAACTCGAGCGCCCGGCCGAGGAGCGACGCCTGGGCGTCGCTGAGCGAGCCCTTCTTGGCGGACTCCTCAACGATGATGTCGAGCTCCTCGGCGCTGACGCCGCCCTCCAGCTCGGCGAGGGGTTCGATGCCGAACAACCGCAGCAAGCGGTTGGCAGAGCCGTCGAACAGCCGGATCACCGGCGAGGCGACCCGGGTGAAGAACCAGATCGAGCGGGCCAGCGCCCGGGCGAACGCCTCCGGCCGGGCGATGGCGAGGTTCTTCGGCGCGAGCTCGCCGAGGACCATCTGGCTGACGGTGGCGAGGATGAAGCCGACCGTGAAGGCGACACCCGTCGTCGCGGCTTGCGGCACGCCGACCGCCTCGAGGAGCGGCCGCACGGCGCGACCGATCGTGGGCTCGGCGATGAAGCCGACGACGAGGGAGGTGACCGTGATGCCGAGCTGGGCGCCCGACAGCATGAACGACAGCTCACGGTGCACGGCCACGGCGCGAGCCGCACGACCGTCACCGCCCGCCGCCCGCTCCTCGAGCCTGACGCGCTTGGAGGCGACGAACGCGAACTCGGCAGCGACGAAGTACCCGTTGGCGAGGATCAGGAGGAGCACGGCGCCGAGGCCGAGAGCGGTCAGCACGGGCTGGCCGCCAATCGTCGATCTGGAGGTTCGATGGCCATCACGCTACTGGCGGCGCCACGAGAGAGGTCACGATCTCGCCGGAGCGGGTGCTGCCGCGTCTCCGGAGCCTCGGCCGGCTCCCTATCCGGTCTCGCCTGCGGTGGGGCTGTCGCCGACCTCGCCCTCCACACCGCCCGAGTCAGGGCTTCCGCTGCCCGTGCCGCCGGACCGCCCGTCGCCGACGCCGGGAGCGCCGTCCTCGCCGGAGAGCGTGGGATCGTCCTCGGCACCGGGCATCTCGGCAGGGCCCGGATCGGCGTCCTCGGGCGCCACGCCGTCACCGGGGGTTTCCCCCGAGCAGGCTCCGAGCGCTCCCACGGTCGTGGCGAGCGCGATCGCTGCGAGCAGCCGGCGGAGGCGGACGCCGGGGCATCGGCCGGGAGGGGGCGGGGGGAGGTGGTCGTTCGGCATGCGCAGCCGGTACCCCCCACCGCTCTTCGCGATGCCGGGGCGCCGCCCACCCTGCGATACTCCGGTCGTGGGTGCGGAACGCGACGACGGCTCGATCTCACCTACCTCGACCGCGAGCGCCGGCGAGCAGGTGATCGAGGCGCTCCTCGAAGGGGATCACCACCTCGGCCCCGACCAGATCGCCTCGACCGTCCGACGCCTCTGCCGGGCGATCAGCATCGAGGAAGCGACCGCCTACCTGGTCGACCACTCGCAGCGCACGCTCTTCACGCTGCCGGGCACCGAAGGAGAGGCAACCGAGCTCGACGTCGACGGCACGATCGCGGGACGGGCGTTCCAGACGGAGGCGCCCGCGTTCGGGGTCCAGGGCGAGGGCTCCGTCGCCGTGTGGGTTCCCATCAAGGACGGCTCCGAGCGGCTGGGCGTCCTTTGGGCGGTGGCTCCGGACGACGACCCCATCACGCTCCGGCGGCTGCAAGCCGTCGCGACGCTGATCGCCGCCATGGTGGTGAGCCGGGCCCAGTACGGCGACGCGCTGCTCCTCGCCCGCCGGCGCAAGCTGATGTCCCTCGCCGCGGAGATGCGGTGGTCGATGCTCCCGCCTCTCACGTACGTCGGACCGGGCATCACCATCGCGGGGGCGCTCGAGCCGGCCTACGAGATCGCTGGTGACACGTTCGACTACGGCATCAACGGCGCTCTCTCTCACGTCGCCATCCTCGACGCCATGGGTCACGGCCTCGAGGCGAGCCTGATGGCGAGCCTCGCCGTCTCGAGCTACCGCCACAGCCGGCGCGCCGGCCTCCCGCTCGACGACACGATCCGGGCCATGGACGCCGCCGTCTCCAGCCAGTTCCCCAGCGACCGCTTCGTCACCGCCCAGCTGGCAACGCTCGACGTCGCGAGCGGCGAGCTCCGCTACGTGTCGGCCGGGCACCCGGCGCCCATGCTCGTCCGAAACGGCCGGGTGATCGGCGATCTCCGCACCGCCCCCGCCCCACCGGCGGGGCTGGGCTTGCAGGCACCGGAGATCATGACCACCGGACTCGAACCGGGCGACCGCCTCCTCCTGCTCTCGGACGGCGCCATCGAGGCACGGTCGGCCGACGGTGCGCTCTTCGGGCGCGATCGCCTCGGCGACCTGCTGGAGCGCGCGGTGGCCTCAGGTCTTCCGGCGTCGGAGGTCATGCGCCGGCTCATGCACGCCCTCCTCGACCACCAGCAGGACGTGCTCCAGGACGACGCGACGCTCCTCCTCGTCGAGTGGCCGAACGGCGTCGGCAGCCACTGAGCGGGGAGACCGACGTCCACGTCCCCTCGAGGCCGACCATCGGTGTCTCGGGCACCGGCCTGAGCGCGGCGCTGGCCGCGCACAGCTCGTCCGCCACGTCACCGTCGGCGATGGCGGTGGGGACGAGCACCCGCAGCGGGAAGCCCGACGACGAGATCCCACGGGGCAGGGTGCCGGACGTCGACCACCGCCCACTTGTAGGAGGGCTGGCGGGAGTGCGGGTCGAACTCGGCGGCGGTGAGCTGGTTGGCGCGGGCGAAGTGCATGGGCACGAAGACCTGGCCGGCGGCGACCGTGGCGGTCACGAAGGCCAGGCCCCGCATCGATCCGCGGGCTGACACCACCACCACGTCGTCACCCGGGCCGATGCCACGAGCGGCGGCGTCCTCGGGCGCCAGCTCCACGTAGGGCGACGACGGTGCGAGCGACCGCAGCAGGGGCGACTTCTCGGTCCGGGTGCCGGTGTGCCACTGACTGGAGGAGCCGCGCCCGGTCAGCAGCACGAGGGGATGGGCGTCGCTCACGATCGCGCGCGGCGCCCGTGGCTCGTCGAACAACAAGCGGGCACGGCCGTCGGGAGTGAAGAACCGCCCGTCCTCGAACAGGCGTCGCTCGGCCCCCGGTTCGAGCGGAGCCGACCCCGCCGGGTAGGGCCACTGGACCCCGCCGGCGGTGTCGATCATCTCGTAGCCCTCGACGCCGGTCAGGTCGCAGGGTTGCCCGGCCGACAGCTCCTGGAGGATGGCGAAGACCGCCTCCGGCGAGGACCACCGGGCGAAGCGGTCGCCCACGCCCCAGCTCTCCGCGAGCAGCTTGACGATGCCGAAGTCGGTGATCGCCTGCCCCGGTGGCGTCGCCACCTTCTTCACCAGGCCGACCCGTCGTTCGGAGTTGATGAACGTCCCCTCCTTCTCCCCCCACCCCGCAGCAGGCAGGACGAGGTCGGCGAGCCGGGCCGTCTCGGTGGTGTCGTACATGTCCTGGACGACGAGGAAGTCCAGGCGGTCCAGCACCTCCTCCAGGTGCCCCTGGTCGATCCACGAGTGAGCGGAGTTGGTGGCGACGATCCACAGGCCCCGGACCCGCCCGGCCACAACCCCCTCGAGGATCTGGTCGTAGGCGTCGCTGGCCCGGTCCGGGATGAGGCCCTCGTCGATCCCCAGCACGCCTGCGACCTTGGCGCGGTGGTCGGGGTCGGCGAAGTCGTGGCCGCCGAGCAGGTTCGTCGTGTTGGAGAACAGCCTCGACCCCATGGCGTTGCACTGGCCGGTGATCGAGTTCGCGCCAGTACCCGGGCGGCCGATGCTCCCCGTCAGGAGGGCGAGGGCGATGATGGCCTGGGCCGTGCGGGTGCCCTCATGGCTCTGGTTGACGCCCATCGTCCACCAGAACGACACCCGCTCGCCGGCATGGATGGCCTCGGCGAACCGCTCGAGCTGGACGACCGACAGCCCGGTGGCCTCAGCGACGCGCGCGGGCTTGAAGGCGGACACGTGGGCGGCGAAGTCGTCGAAGCCGGACGTGTGCTCGGCGATGAACCGCTCGTCCACCCATCCCCGCGCCACCAGCAGGTGGGCGATCCCGTAGAACAGGGTCAGGTCGGACTTCGGGCGGATGGCCAGGTGCTGGGTGGCCGCCACCGCCGTCTCGGTGCTGCGGGGGTCGATCACCACGATCTCGGGACCATGTCGGTTGCGATTGATGCGCTCCCACAAGATGGGGTGGGCGATGCACAGGTTGGAGCCGGCGAGGACGATGACGTCGGATTCCTCGAGGTCGGCGTAGGAGTAGGGCGGCGCGTCGAAGCCGAAGCTCTGCTTGTAGGCGGCGACCGACGTGGCCATGCACTGGCGGGTGTTGCCGTCGCCGTGCACCAGACCCATGCCGAACTTGGCAAAGGCGCCCAGCAGGGCCATCTCCTCGGTCGGGATCTGCCCGGTGGAGAGAAAGGCGACGGACTCGGGACCGTGGGCGGCGAGGATGCCCTTGAAGCGCTCGGTGAACGAGGCGAGCGCCTGGGGCCAGGCCACCGGCACCAGCTCCCCGCCGCTGTCGCGCAGCAGCGGCGTGGTGGCGCGGTCGGGGGCGCCGAGCGGCGTGAGCGCCTCCCATCCCTTTGGGCAGGCCATGCCGAGGTTCACCGGGTACGCCGTGGTGGGGACGACGTTGACGGCCTGCCCCTCACGGAGGTGGACGTCGAGTGAGCAACCGACGGAGCAGAAGCCGCACACCATCGAGGTGACCGCGTCGGGCTGCTTGCGCAGCGGCACCTGCCCGAGGCCCAAGCTCCCCGGCGCCCGGACCAGCTCCTGGGTGAAGGCGCCGTCACGCCGTCGCAGGGTGACCATCAGGGGAGCCCGGGCATGCGGGGCGGGGCGGCGGCGGTGAAGAACAGACGGCGCTCCACGAGCTCGCCGGCCACGAGCAAGGCCACGGCGGCGAGCGCCAGCCAACGGGGCCCGCCCAGGACCACGGCGGCGGGAAGGGCCAGGCCGCCCGAGGCGCCGAGCGCGATCCGCCACCGCAGCGTCGCGGCCAACGGGCCCCTCAGGAGCTGGGCCGTCTTGTGGAGGTCGTCGTCGGGCCGGCCACCGACAGGGAAGAGGGCAGAGAGCTCCCACGCAAGCTTCACCGCGACGCAGGCCGCCAGCGGTCCGGCCAGGTGCACGTCGCCCGAGGTGCCGAGCACGACGGCCAGCCCGCAGACGACCGTGGTGAGCCCGAAGCGCACGCTGGTGGCCGAGGTGCGCCACCACACGCGCCGCGTGCGTGCATAGATCAGCACGGAGCAGGCCACGCCGGCCACGCCGGTCGCGGCCATGACGGCGCCGAGGGCGACGACCGACCAGTGCCCGACGGCGAGCCACGCCAGCGCCGCAGCGGGCACCGCCATCGCCGCGAACGTGCCGAAGGCCAGCACCTCACGGCTGAGCCAGGAGTGCCGCAGCCCGAGCAGGGCCTTCCACGCCAGCTGCGGCCGGCCGAGGTGCAGCACCGAGGCCCCGAGGGCGACCACGCCTGACAAGAGCGTCACCGCTGCGCTCCACCGGCTGGCGGTGCCCGGAAGCAGCAGGTCGGCGAGGAAGGCGCCCACCGAGAGCTGGGTCAACACGAGCATCACTGCGAGGGCGTCGTGGGCGGCGGCGGGGCGAACCGCGAAGCGGTCGGCGGCGAGGATGTCGTCGACACGCCCCCGCTCGGTCCGGTAGGCGGTCGCCGGCACCGTGATCGACGACGCCGGCGCCCCGGGCACGAGGGCGCCTCCCGTCGCCGCCTCCGCCCGGAGGACCACGGTGTCGACCACGCCGATGCTGATGGCGCCGTTCGGGCAGGCCTGGGCGCACGCCGGCGCCTCGCCGGCAGCGAGGCGTCCCTGGCACATGTCGCACTTGCGGACGATCCCCCGGCGCGCGCTGTAGCGGGGCACTTCGTAGGGACAGGTGAGGGTGCAGTAGGAGCAGCCGATGCACTGGTCGTCGAGGTGGGTGACGATGCCGGTGGCGGGATCCTTCTCGTACGCGTCGACCGGGCAGCCGTCGAGGCAGGCCGGCTCGACGCAGTGGTGGCACCCGGTCGTCACCGTCTGCTGGTAGCGGGCACCGGGCCGGACCCCGTGCAGGAGCCCCACCGACCGCCACGACTCGTCGCCGTCGAGGCCGTTCAGGCTCGAGCACGCGACCACGCACGCCTTGCAGCCGGTGCAGGCGTCGAGGTCGATCTCGAAGCGGTACTGCTGGCCCGGACCTGGCAGCGCTGCCGGGATGAGCTCGGTGTAGGAACGGGCCTGGCCGCTGAGCTGGTCGTGGTGCCGGGAGAAGCGCTCGACGGGGGTCAGGCGGCGCTGCTCGGCGAGCCACTCGTCGACCAACGTGGCGGTCACGACGGCACCGCCGCCCTGGAGCGACCGTCCCCGGCCGTCACCACCTCACCGCCTGCCATCAGGACGCGTGCCGTCAGATCGCCTGCCATCAGATCGCCACCTGCAGGTCCCACGCGGTCCGCCAGACCCGTTGGCGGCGCACCATGGCCAGGCCGGCCACGCCGGCCACCACGGCGAACAGGACGAACCCGGCGGCGAACGTGCCGGTCACCTGCCGCAGGGCACCGAGGCCGAACGGGAGGAAGAAGCCACCCAGGCCCCCTGCGGCGCCGACCAGCCCGGTCACCCCGCCCACCCGGGCCGGGAACCGCTGGGGCACGAGCTGGAACACGGCCCCGTTGGCGACACCGAGGGCGCCGAGCACGGCGAAGAGCAGCACCACCGTCGGTGCCAGCGGTGGGAGCACGCTCAGCGATCCCGCCAGGCCGGCCACCACGCTGAACACCACGACGATGACCCGCGTCCCGCCCACCCGGTCGGCCAGCGCGCCGCCGACGGGGCGGAGGAACGATCCCGCCGACGCGCACAGGGCGGCGACGCTGGCGGCGGTGACCTTGCCCAGCACGAAGCGGTCGACGAAGAAGATCGGGAGGTAGGCCGACAGCCCCACGAAGCTGCCGAAGCTGACCATGTAGAACGTGCACAGCCACCGGGCGTCCCGCTCGGCGAGCAGACCGAACAGGCCTCCAGCCGGCGCCGTCGGTCGGGGTGGCTCCTTGGCCAGGAGCGCGAAGGCAAGCCAGGACAGGACCACGGGGATGATCGCCAGCCCGAAGACACCGTGCCAACCGACGTGCTCGGCGAGGCGGGGGGCGGCGAGCGCGGCGATGAGCGTCCCCGAGTTCCCGGCGCCGGCGATGCCGAGGGCGAGGCCCTGGCGCTCGGGCGGGTACCACCGGCTCACGAGGGGCAACGCAACCACGAAGCTGGCCCCGGCGATGCCCAGCAGCAGGCCGATCCCGAGGACCTGGGCGTAGGTCCCGGCCGCCAGCCAGCCCCACGCCAGGGGGATGGCGGTGAGCGCCATCGACACGAGACCGGTGCGCTTCAGGCCCACCCGGTCGGCGAGCGACCCGAGCAGCAGGCGGAACGCGGCCCCGCCGAGGGGCGGCACCGCCACCATGAGGCCCTTCTGGAAGGAGGTGAGGTCGAGGTCGGTGCTCACGTAGGCGCCGAGGGCGCCGAGCAGCACCCACACCATGAACGACACGTCGAAGTGGACGAGCGCGGCGGCGAGGGTCGGGGGGTGGCCCGCGGTTCGGAAGCCCTTTGCTGGCATGCCCGCCATCCAACCGGGCCCAGGTTCCGTCACCGTTGCCCGCAGGTCACGGTCGGGCGACAGCTTGCGCCCGGGTGCCGCCCGTGGTCATGCGCAGCCCGAAACACCACGGACATGCCTGCGGCCCGGTGCGCCCGATGACCTCGGCGCCCGACGTCGAGTCGCGCACACCGGTTCCCCGGGTGGTGTGCGCGAACCGTCGTGCAGGGGCAATGGGGAGGACCCCCCGCCGAGACATGCCGTCCGTACGGTCTCCCCATGGCCGCTCCCGACATCCCCGCCGCCAAGCGCAACGGTCTGCCCGTGGACCTCGAGCGGCTCGCCGCCGAAGGTGACGGGTGGCTCACGCCCGAGGACCGCTACGCGCTGAAGACCCATGGCGTGTGCACCCAGCTCCAGGACGGCGTCTTCATGATCCGGGTGCGGATCCCCGGCGGCGTCCTGCCCACGCCGCAGGCCAGGACCCTCGCCCGGCTGTCACGGCGCTTCGGTCCGGACTGGCTCCACCTCACGACCCGCCAGAACCTCGAGTTCCACTGGATCGAGGCCGAACAGGTCCGCGACCTGCTCACGGCGATCGGCGACGCCGGCCTCTCGACCGACTCGGCGTGCGGGCACACCCTGCGCAACGTCATGTGCTCAGAGGAGGCCGGCGTCGCGCTCGACGAGCCGTTCGACTGCCTGCCCGACGCCCGTGCCGCCTCGAACGCCATCCTCGCCCGGTCCCGCCAGCTCAACGTCGAGCTCCCGAGCCGGATCAACATGGCGTTCGGCGGCTCGCCGCGGTGCCGGGAGGACGCCCTCATCCAAGACGCCGCGTTCGTGTCCGTCGTGGT
Organism: Acidimicrobiales bacterium; assembly: GCA_040905815.1. Lineage (GTDB taxonomy): Bacteria > Actinomycetota > Acidimicrobiia > Acidimicrobiales > CADCSY01 > CADCSY01. The sequence continues at coordinate 243 of JBBDQT010000060.1, read as the reverse complement.
CGACGGCGTCGCCGGCTACGAGCTGTGGGCCGGCGGGAGCCTCGGCAAGGCGCCGCGCCTCTCGGTCCGCCTGACCCCCTTCCTCCCACGGGAGGACGTGCTCGCCGCCTGCGAGGCGTTGATCGACGTGTTCTGCACCCATGGCGATCTCGAGCACCCCGCCAAGGGGCGCATGAAGTTCGTGGTCGACGCGATGGGCGAGGACGGGTTCCGCGCCGCGTGGGAGCAGTCGTTCGAGGCCGC
>JBBDQT010000059.1:0-1546 GCA_040905815.1 Acidimicrobiales bacterium | reverse complement strand
TACCTGTTCGGCGAGGAGAAGGCGATGCTTGAGGTGATCGAGGGCAACCCCCCGCTGCCCCGGTGGTTCGCCCCGTACGAGCACGGCCTCTTCGCCACCGCCCCGCAGCTCGGCTGGGAGTCCACCGCCGGCCAGGGCGACATCGCCCGCGCGGGACCCAACCCCACGCTCGTCAACAACGTCGAGACCCTCGCCAACGTGCCCCACATCCTCGTGCACGGCGCGGACTGGTTCCGGTCGAGGGGGACGGAGGAGTCACCGGGCACGATCGTCGCCACCGTCGTCGGCGACGTCGTCGCACCCGATGTCGGCGAGGTGGAGCTGGGCACGCCGCTGCGAGCAGTGATCGACGCGGTCGGAAGCGGCATGCCCGAAGGCCGGTCCGTCAAGGCCGTGTTCTCCGGCGTCGCCAACGCGGTGGTGACCACTTCGGGCCTCGACGCACCCGTCACGTACGAGGGCCTCGCCGCCGTCGGCAGCGGGATGGGCTCCGCCGGGTTCATCGTCTACGACGACACGACGTGCATGGTCGAGACCGCCTACCGGTTCTCCCGCTTCCTCTCGATCGAGTCCTGCGGGCAGTGCCCCCCTTGCAAGCTCGGCTCGTCGGCGATCACGACCTACCTCGAGCGCCTCGAGACCGGGGCCGGCGCCGACAGCGACCTGGACGGGATCGCCGCCTGGCTGACGCGGGTCACCGACGGGAACCGCTGCTACCTGCCCGTGGAGGAGCAGCTGGTGGTGAGCAGCATCCTGCGGGCGTACCCCGAGGAGTTCGCCGAGCACATCGAGGGCGGCGGCTGTCCCCGCCCCCGGACGCTGCCGATCCCCAAGCTCGTCGACCTCGCCGGCGGCCACGCGACCTACGACGAGATGTTCTGGCGGAAGCGCCCCGACTGGACCTACGACGCCGAGTAGCGATCCGCCACCCGTTTCGTTCGCTCGATGCGGGGCACACCTACCGGTGCCAGAAGATCGCCCCTCAAGGAGGAACACCATGGCAAAGGTCGACCCGAAGACCGGTCAACCGGTCAGTGACGAGCCAGACCAGGAAGACCAGGAGCTCGCAGGCGGAAAGGGATCCGCCCAGGACCCCGATCGCGAGAAGGGTGACCAGGCTCCGGGCGAGGAGCAGGTCACGGGTCACTAGCAGAACCTCCGAGCTGGCGGTGGCGGGAGGTGAGTGAGCGATGACCAGCCCCGAGGCGGGTGAGGCGGCTGACCGCTGGCGCGAGGAGCTCGCGGCGTGGGCGGTGCCGCCGGAGATCCTCGCCGCGGCACCGCAGCGCCCGTTCGTCTTCCCACCCGAGATGTTCGCTGCGCCTGCACCCGGCACCCACCCGCCGACGCGCTCGACCGCCATCGCCGCGGACGCGATCCGCGACGGTGGGGTCGTTCTCGACGTCGGGTGCGGGGGCGGTGCGGCGGGGTTCGCGCTCGCCCCCCCGGCGACCGAGCTCATCGGGACGGACCGGCAGCAGGACATGACCGAGCTGTTCGCGAACACGGCCGCCGAACGAGGCATCCCATGCCAGGTCGTCACCGG
>JBBDQT010000058.1:0-9327 GCA_040905815.1 Acidimicrobiales bacterium | reverse complement strand
CCCAACCGGTAGCCTGAGGAGGTGCTCGGCACGCTGTTCAACGTGGCCCTCGCCGTCGGCGCCGCCTACCTGATCTTCAAGATCGGCTTCGCCATGCTCGGCGGCCTGGCGCGCCCGCTCCCCGAGCCTCCGCCTCCTGGCGAGATGCGCAAGGTCAAGCTGCGCTACCGGTGCTCCCTCTGCGGCCTCGAGCTGCGGATCGACATGGCGCTCGACGAGGATCCTGCCGCCCCCCGCCACTGCATGGAGGAGATGGACCTCGAGGTGCCGGTCGACTGACAGCCCGGACAGGGAGCGGCGTGAGCGGTGCTTCTCCACAGCCTGTGGATGGATCTGGGGAGGATCACATCGATGTCATCTACCGGCAACCCGCCGGCCCCGTCTCGTTCAGCGGTACGTGGTTCAGCGGTACTGCGTGGCGGTGATGAAGCCGGCCGTGATGGCTGTGAGCCCGCCGAGCAGGTAGCGGTTGTCGGACCCGCCGGGGAGCACGCCGAGGTAGTTGAGAATGATCATCAGCACACCGATGCCGAGCAGTCCGAACATCAGCGCCGGCACCCACGGGGGGCTGACCTTCTTCTCCTTGGGGACCGGCGGGGTGTAGCGGCTCGATGCCGGCGCCACGTTGGGCCTGGTCGGCCGACCCTTGGGGGCCGTGCCCTTGGGAGGGGTGCCCTTGGGGGTGACCCGGCCGGTCGCGCCTGGCGTCGTGCGCCTCGATGCCGCCTTGCCGCTGCCCCGACTCCGGTTCGCCATGGGTCCGAGGATAGGCGCGCCGAGGGCTGGCGCCCGTCGGTGTCAGCCCTGGTCCTCGTCAGCCCTGGACGCCGGGGCCCGCCGAGGCGGCCGCCAACAGGTCCCGGACGAGGCCGGCGAGGGCTCCGATCGAGAACGGCTTGGCGACGTGGCCGTCGATCGGGCGGGCGACGCCGACCGAGCGCAGACGAGCCGAGGTGTCGGCCGTGACGAGGATGATGGGCACCCGGTCGAACGCCTCGTCGGAGAGGAGCAGCCGGTAGACGTCGAGGCCGCTGAAGCCCCGAAGCGCCACGTCGAGCAGGATGACGCTCGGTGCCAGCGAGCGGGCGGCCTCGAGCGCCGCCTCGGCGCTGTCCGGGTCGACGTGGTCGAGCTGGTAGCCGTTCGCCCGGAAGTAGGCGCGGAGGAACTCCGCGATCTCCAGCGTGTCCTCGACGACGAGGATCCGGGTCGTGGCCGCCAGGCGCGCGCTGATGGAGCCCTTGGGGCCGGTCACCATGGGGGGGGTACCCTCGCCCCAATGGGGCCCCGGGTGCTCGTCGTCGACAACTACGACTCCTTCGTCTACAACCTGGTGCAGTACCTGGGAGAGCTCGGCGCCGTCCCCTTGGTACATCGGCACGACGCCCTCGGACTTGAAGAGGTCGAGGAGCTGGAACCGGACGCGGTCCTGATCTCGCCGGGTCCCGGCCGGCCCGAGGCCGCCGGCCTCTCCAACGAGCTGATCACCAGGTTCGCCGGTCGGGTCCCGATCCTCGGGGTGTGCCTCGGCCACCAGTGCATCGGCCAGGTGTACGGCGGGCAGGTCGTGCGGGCCGAGCAGGTGGTGCACGGCAAGACGTCGGTGATCCGCCACGAGGGCAAGGGCGTCTTCGAGGGTCTCCCCGACCCGCTCGAGGCCACCCGCTACCACTCCTTGGTGGTCGACCCCGGCTCCGTCCCCGCCGTGCTCGAGGTCACCGCCCGCACCGAAGACGGCGTCGTCATGGGCCTGCGACACCGGGAGCACGACGTCGAGGGCGTGCAGTTCCACCCGGAGTCGATCCTCACCACTTCGGGCCACGACCTCCTGCGCACGTTTCTCGACCGCGCCCGCTCGTAGGGCCGGGCCCCTGGCACGTCACGGGCGTCGTCAGCCGGTCCCTCCGCCGGACGCCGCGGTCGTGGAGGTCGTGGAGGTCGTGGACGAGGTGGAGGTCGTGGAGGTCGTCTCCGACCCGACGAACTCCCCTACCGTGATGGTCACGGTGCTGCCGGCGGGGGCGGTGGCCCCGCCCCGGGGGGACTGGCTCAACACGACCCCGTCCTTGGACTCGTCGGCGACGGCCTGCGACGATCTGGCGACCCGGAAGCCCGCCTTCTGGAGGGCGGCGGTGGCCTCGGCGTCGGACATGTCCACCACGTCGGGCACTTCGGCCTCAGCGGGGCCGGACGACACGATCACTGTGACGGTCGAGCCCTTCGTGTGCTCGGCCCCCGCCGCCGGATCCGTCCGGATGACGAGCCCTTCGTCGACGCTGTCGCTCGGCTCCTCGCGGAACGCGACCTCGAACCCGGCGCGGCCGAGCTCGACGCCTGCCTCGTTCGACCTGAAGCCGACGACGTCGGGCACAGGGACCGAGGGCGGCCCGCTCGAGACGGTGAGCTCCACCGCGGTGCCGGCCGGCACCTCCTCACCTTCCCCGGGCTCTTGGCTCATGACCTGGCCCTCCGGGGTGGTCTCGCTCTCGGCCGGCGTCACGTCGGTGGAGAGGCCCAGGCCCTCGAGCTGGGAGACCGCGTCCGACAGGTTCATGCCGACGACCGACGGCACCTCGACGGGCGGGGCCCCCGCGCTCACCCGCAGCTCCACCGTCGAGCCCTCCGGCACGTTCACGCCTGCCGCAGGGTCCTGGGCGAACACGGTCCCGTCCGGCACGGACTCGTTCGGCTCCTCGGTGATCTCCGGGTCGAGCCCGGCCTCGGTCAGGATCCGGGTCGCCTCGGCCGCAGGCAGTGACAGCACGCTCGGGGTCTCCACCGTGGCCCCCGTCTCCTCGTCGCCGAGGCCGAGGCTCTGGGTGAAGAAGTAGAGGAGGGCGGCGAGGATGGCGAGCAGCACGAGCAGGGCGATGACGAAGGCGGCCGAGCTCTTCTTCTCGCGAGGCGGTTCGTCGTCCCAGTACCGCTCTTCGACCTCGCGGACGGCACGGGTGCCCCCGGTGTGGGGGACAGCGGTCGTCGCCGCGGTGCCGGCGTAGACGGCGCGGGTCGCGTCGGCGCCCGGGGCCGCCATGATCGCCTCCGCGGTGACGGGCTGACCCGCTCGGAACCGCCGGAGGTCGGCGCGCAGGTCCTCGCCGGTGGCGTAGCGGTTGGCCGGGTTCTTGGCGATGGTCTTGAGGGTCACGGCCTCGAGCGCGGTCGGTACGTCGGGGTTGCGGGCTCGAGGCGTCTCCGGCGTCTCCTGCACGTGCTTGTACGCCACCGACACCGGGCTGTCGCCGGAGAACGGCGGCCGTCCGGTGAGCATCTCGTAGAGCACGACGCCGAGGGAGTACACGTCGCTGCGGGGGTCGACCGACTCGCCTCGGGCCTGCTCGGGCGAGAAGTACGTGGCGGTCCCCATGACCGTGCCCGTCTGGGTCAGGTTCTCCGAGGTCGATACAGCGCGCGCGATGCCGAAGTCGGCGACCTTCACCGTTCCGGACGGGTTGATGAGGATGTTCCCTGGCTTCACGTCCCGGTGCACGACGCCGTTGCGGTGGGCGAAGCCGAGGGCGGCGGCGGTGTCGGCGGTGATGTCGGCGGCGCGGTCGGGGTGGAGGGGTCCCTCGTCCTTGATGATCTGGGCGAGGCTCCGCCCTTCGACGTACTCCATGACGATGAAGTACGTGCCGTCCTCCTCGCCCCAGTCGTAGACCGAGACGATGTTGGGATGGCTCAGGTTCGCAGCGGACTGGGCCTCTCGGCGGAACCTCTCGACGAAGGAGGGGTCGGTGGCGAACTCGGGGAACAGCACCTTCAGGGCGACGGGCCGGTCGAGGAGGGCGTCGCGCGCCAGGAACACCTCGGCCATCCCCCCGCGAGCGATCAGGCGGTGGAGCTCGTATCGTCCGTTGTAGACCTGCTGCGGCTGGTCGGACATATCCGGGGCAGCCTACGCCCGGCCCGGGAGGCACCCGGAGCACCGAGGCGCCGGGACGTTCAGGAGGGGCGCGCCTCGAGGGCGGCGGCGAGCACGGCGCGGGCGATCGGCGCCGCGACGCGGCCTCCCGTCTGCTCGCTGGCACCCTCTCGGGCCTCGACGATGACCGCCACCGCGACGCGGGGGGCTTCGGCCGGCGCGAAGCCGATGATCCACGCATGGGACAGGTCGTTGCCGATCTGGGCCGTGCCTGTCTTGCCCGCGGTGGTCACACCGGGGACGGCGAGGCCCCCCGCGGTGCCGTCGGCCACGACCGCCACCATCGCCTCGGTCACGGTGGCCGCCACCTCGGGCGTCATCGCCGTCCGCCACACCGACGGCCGGTACCGGTCGATGACCTCGCCGTCGTCGTTCACGACCTCGGCCATGACATGGGGTGCCATCACCGTCCCGCCGTTGGCGATCGCCCCTGCGACCATCGCCATCTGGAGCGGGGTGGCCCGCACGGCGTTCTGGCCGATGGCGGTCTGGGCGAGGACGGGGATGTTGTCGTCGAAGAACTCGGGCGGCGAGATCGTGCTCGCCACCGGCGCCGGGAGATCGATCGGGGGGCGGTCGTTGAAGCCCAGGGCGCTTGCCGTCGTGACGAGCGGCTCGGCCCCCATCTCGACGCCGAGCTGCGCGAACGCGGTGTTGCACGACACCCGGAGGATGTCGATGAGCACGCCCCCGCACGTGGCGCCACCGAAGTTCCGAATCGGTTGGTTTGTCTGGGGCGGGACGAACTCCGCGAGCCTCGGGTAGTCCGGCTCCTGGGGGTTGATCGCTCCGCTCGCGAGCCCGGCCGCAGCGGTGACGACCTTGAACGTGGAGCCCGGGAAGAACGTCTCCCGGTACGCGCGGGGGAGGAGCGGGTTCTCGGGTGCGGCGAGGAGCTGTTCGCGTGCGGCGCGGGACGCGTCCTGGTCCGCGGCGGACAGCGCCGTCGGGTCGTAGGACGGGAAGGACCACAGCGCCAGGATCGAGCCGTCCCGGGGGTCGAGGGCGACCACGGAGCCCCGCTGCTCGCCGAGCCCGTCGCGCGCGACTCGCTGCACCTCGGTCGGGATGGTGATCGTGACGTCGGCGGTCGGGTCGCGCTCGAGGAGGTGTTCCGCGAGGTCCTGGATCCGGGGCGCCGTCCGGCCGGCGAGCTCCGCGTTGTAGGACTGCTCGACGCCCGAGAAGCCGAAGGAGAACGAGAAGTAGCCGGTGATGTGGCCGAACAGCTCTCCTTCGGGGTACACCCGCTGACGGTTGAACTGCCCGCCCTCCACCGCCTCCGAGCGAGCGAGCACGGTGCCGTCGGCGGCGACGATCTGGCCTCGGGGGCGGTTGAAGTCGCGGGTCACGGCGCGGGTGTTGTTCGGGTTGTCGTTGTAGGACTCTGCCCGGAACACGTGCACGATGTTCAGCTGCGCGAAGAGGGCGAGGAACAGCGCGAGCATCCCGATGCCGAGGCGGCGGATCTGGCGGTTCACGGTGCTCCCACCGGTCGCTCCTCGCTGTCGGAGATGCGCATGAGCAGGGCGAGCAGCACGTAGTTCGCCACGAGCGACGAGCCCCCGTAGGAGACGAACGGCAGCGTGATGCCCGTCAGGGGGACGAGGCGGATGACGCCGCCGATGATGATGAAGCTCTGGATGCCGATGATGGCGGTGAGGCCGGCGGCCAGGAGCTTCTCGAACGGGTTATCGGCTCTGAGCGAGATGCGCAGCCCCGTGCCGACCATGAGGAGGAACGCCACGAGGACGGCGGTGGAGCCGAGCAGCCCCAGCTCCTCGCCGATGGCGGCGAAGATGAAGTCGGTCTCGGCGGCCGGGATGCGGCCGGGGCTGCCGAGGCCGGGTCCGGTGCCGGTGATGCCGCCGAAGGCGAGCGCGAACGTGGCCTGGACGGTCTGGAAGCCGCGGTCGGCGACGTCCTGCCACGGGTCGAGCCAGTTCTCGATCCTGACCTGGACGTGGGAGAAGGTCCGCCACGCGACGGTGGCGCCGGCGCCGAAGAGCACCGCCGAGACGCCGAGGTAGGCCCAGCGCTCTGTGGCGATCCAGAGCATCACCACGAACACGGCGAAGAACAGCAGCGACGAGCCGAGGTCGCGCTCGTAGAACATGACGATCAGCGAGGCGCCCCAGGCCAACAGCACGGGACCGAAGTGCTTGAGGTCGGGAAGCATGAGGGGCCCGATCCGGACGCTCGCCATGCCGAGCAGCTCTCGCTTCTCCACGAGGTAGGAGGCGAAGAAGACGGCGAGCACGATCTTGGCGAACTCGCCGGGCTGGAAGCTCATGGGACCGAGCTGGACCCAGATGCGCGCTCCGTTGATGGTGCGTCCGATCACGGGCACGAGCGGCAGGAGCAACAGGGCCAGACCGACGAACATGAGCGTGTACCGGTACTGCTCGAGGTCCCGGATCCGCCGGATGACCACGAGCGTCCCGATGTAGGCGCCGATGCCCACAGCGGTCCACACCGCCTGGAGTGCGGCGAGGTTCTCGTCGAGGCGGGCGATGAACACGTAGCCGATGCCGTTCAGGAGGCCCGCGATCGGGAGGAGGATGCCGTCGGCGGCGGGCGCGAGCCGGCGCGTCGCCACGTGGGCCACCAGAACGAGCCCGAGGACGACGCCGAGGAAGGGGCCGATGTCCGCTGGGAGGCTGGCCGTCCGGCCGAGGCTGGCGAGGGTGTAGATGGAGGCCGTGATGACGCCGCCGAGGAGGACGAGCCCGAGCTCGGTGCTGCGGCGGAGTGCGCCGATCACGGGGTCGACGTGGCGGTCGTCTCGGGCGTGGTCGTGGCAGTCGTCGTGGTCGTCGTGGTGGTCCGGGCGGCGGCTTGGTCCTTCAGGCGCTCGACGTAGCGGCGGGCGTCTTCGAGGCTCGTCTCCTGCTTCCCGGCCTCGACATCGGGCTGGCGGGCGGGGGGGACGTCGTCGAACGCGAGGTCGGTCGTCACCTCCAGCGTGGGCTGGAACCACAGGACACCGCCGGGCCTGCCCTGGAAGATGGCGACGTCATCGCCGTCGACGCCGACGTAGTACGTGCTGCGGGCGAACCAGCCCACCGCGCCGGCCGCCGCGCCGAGCACCGCGAGCACCGCCAGAGCGAAGAGCACGACCCGCCACGTGAAGCGGCGGGGAGGATCCTCGGTGGCGGCCGAGGCGGAGCGGAGCGGCTGACCGGGGGCGACCGTCGGGGACCCGAGCGGCGTGTGGGCCGGGAGGTCGGAGGTGCCGTCGCCGTGCTCCTCGCCGGGACCGGCCGGCAGCGGCCGGGAAGAGAGCGTCGTGGCGCGGGCCCCGAACCCCGCTGAGGCCGCCTCCGCCCGACCGCCGTCGTCGACCACGTCGACGACCACGACGGTGACGTTGTCTCGCCCGCCACCCTCGTTGGCGAGTCGGACGAGCTCGGCTGCGGCCTCCTGCGGATCCTCGAGTCGCCGGAGCACACCGGCGATGGGCCCGTCGTCGACCTCGTTGAAGAGACCGTCGCTGCACAACAGGAGGCGGTCGCCGACGTAGGGATCTACGTGCCAGGAGTCGACCTCGACGTCCTCCTCGATGCCCAGGACACGGGTCACCACGTTGCGCTGGGGGTGGGTCTTCGCCTCCGCGTGGGTGAGCTTGCCCTCCCTCACCAGGTCCTCGACCAGGCTGTGATCCTCGGTGATCTGCTCGAGCTCCCCGTTGTGGAACAGGTAGACCCGGGAGTCTCCGACGTTGGCGACCACGACGCTGTCACCGCCCTCCGCCCCGTCACTGCCGGCCACGAGGACCACCGCGCACAGCGTCGTGCCCATACCGCGCATCGACGGGTCCGCTTCGGCCTTCTCCCAGACCGCCCGGTTCGCCACCCGTACGGCGTGGACGAGCCCTTCGGCGGAGGGTTCGGCGTTGAGCCGCAGCGCCTCGACAGCGACCTGGCTCGCCACCTCGCCGGCGGCATGTCCGCCCATGCCGTCGGCGACCGCGAACAGCGGCTCGGCCACCAGGCTCGAGTCCTGGTTGACGGTGCGGACCATGCCCGTGTCGCTGGCGGACCCGAAGCGCAAGGCGGTCACCCTGCCACCTCCATGACCGTGGAGCCGATCTTGAGCTTGTCCCCCCGCTGCATGGGGACCGCGGTCGAGACCTTGCGGGTGTTGAGGTAGGTGCCGTTCGTCGACCCGAGGTCCTCGACGTAGACGACGCCGTCGCGCGAGAACACGCGGGCGTGGAGCTGGGAGACGTAGCTGTCGTCGAGCGTGACCTGGCAGCCCGCTGCCCGCCCGACCGTGAGCTCCTCGCTCAGCTCCCAGGCATGGCCCTTGCGCTCCTTCGGCTCCAGGACCACGAGCCGGCCCGGGCTCCTCGACCTGCGCCCGCCGCTGGTGCGGGTGCTGCGTCTCTGTCGGTTGCCGGTGTCGACCACCCCGGCGGTGGCGAGCTTGGGGTTGACCTCCGCCCACACCGCGCGCAGGACGCGGAAGAAGAAGAGGTAGAGGAGCGCGAGGGCGCAGAGCTTGAGCAGTCCGAGCAGCGGTTCGGGCATGCGGCTAGGACGTCTCGAACCGGAGCTGGACGTCGCCCACGGTGATGGTGTCGCCGTCCCGGAGCGGGCGCTCAGACGCACCGGCACCGTTGACGCGGGTGCCGTTCGTCGATCCGAGGTCGGTGATCACCCAGCTCGAGCCTGACGGTCGCAGCTCGGCATGGCGCCGGCTCACGCTCGTGTCGGTCAGGTGGATGGTGCAGTCAGCGGAGCGGCCGATGGTGGCGACGCCCTCGCCGAGCTTCACCCGCTGCCCCGCCGGCAGGACGATGCTGCCGCCCGCGGTGCCCGCCGGGCCTTCCTTGAAGCGGGCGGAGAGGGCGAAGCTCCCGGTGTTCATCTCGTCGTCTCTCTCGAGGTGGACCTCGACAGGGCCCATCAGGGCGTACCCCTCCTCGTTGGCGTGGTCACGGGCGGCGTCGGCGAGTGAGTCGGTGAGGCTCTGCTCGATCTCGGCGAACTGTTCGTGGTCCTCGGGGCCCAGGGTGACCGTGAAGTGGTTGGGCGCGGCCACCGCGCCGCGCACGTTGACCGTGCGCTGGTCGTCCATCTCCCGCACCAGTCGGCGTCCGAGCTCGACGGGCCGCAGCGACGACTTGAAGGCCCGGGCGAACACGCCTTCCACCAGCCGCTCGAGGCGGCGCTCGAAACCCTTCAGTCCCACGGCGGGCGATACTACTCAGGCCCCTCTGGCACCATGCTCCCGGAGGGAGCGAGCGTGTTGGCAGCCGTCCGCTGACGGCGGCTGGCGCCATGGCCGCTACGATCGTCCCAGCTCACTCGCGCGAGTGGCGGAATGGCAGACGCGCTGGCTTCAGGTGCCAGTGTCCGTAAGGACGTGGGGGTTCAAGTCCCCCCTCGCGCACCACG
>JBBDQT010000057.1:7392-9438 GCA_040905815.1 Acidimicrobiales bacterium | reverse complement strand
CCCTCGTGAAGGTCCTCGTCGCCATGAGCGGCGGCGTCGACTCCTCGGTCGCCGCCGCCCTCCTCCTCGAGGCCGGCCACCAGGTCACCGGGGCCACGATGAAGCTCTGGGGCGGCGCCTCGGACACGGGATGCTGCTCGGTGGCCGACGTGGACGACGCCCGGCGTGTCGCTCAGCAGCTCGGCATCGACCACTTCACGTTCGGCTTCTCCGACGACTTCGAGGCCGACGTGGTGGCGCCCTACGTCGCCGCCCACGCCGCGGGGCGCACGCCGAACCCGTGCATCGAGTGCAACCGCCACCTCAAGTTCGACCGCTTCCTGCGACGGGCCGACGCCCTCCGCTTCGATGCGATCGCCACCGGGCACCACGCCCGAGTGGTGGAGGCGGACGGTCGCTGGCAGCTCCGGCGGGGCGCCGACCCCGCCAAGGACCAGAGCTACGTCCTGCACGTGCTCGGTCAGGACGCCCTCGCCCGGACCCTGCTGCCGGTCGGCGATCTGGCGAAGGTCGACGTGCGCGCCCTGGCGTCCCGCATGGGGTTGCGGACGGCGGGGAAGCCGGACAGCCAGGACGTCTGCTTCATCACCGCCACCGGCGGACGGACAGTGTTCCTGGCGCCCCGCTTGCACCTGACGCCGGCGTCGGTGGTGGACGCCGAAGGAGCGGTGCTCGGCACCGTGCCCGCCGTACAGCTGGTCACCATCGGCCAGCGCCGAGGCCTCGGCCTTCCCGGAGGGGGCCCTGCCCGCTTCGCGACGGCGGTCGACGTGGCCGGCGGCACCGTCACCGTGGGCAGCGCCGACGACCTCCTCGTCGACGAGCTCCACGTCGAGGACCTCACCTGGGTCGACCAGCCGGCCGAGGGCGAGGTCGAGGTCCAGGTCTCGGCCCACGGGGACGCCCGCCCCGCCCGGCTCCACGGCATCGGTGACGGCGGGGCGGTGGTGGTGCTGGACGAGCCCACCCGCCGCGTGGCGCCGGGGCAGAGCGTCGTCCTCTACCGGGGGGACGTCGTGCTCGGCGGGGGGATCGCCGCTTGAGCCGCCGCCCCGAGGTCACGGCGAAGATGGCGATCGCCATGGTTGGACTCGTCTTCGTGCTCGGCCTGGCGCTCGGCTACGCCCTCGGGCGGGTCAGCTGAACCGGCGCGACACTTGCGCCGTGGAACCCGCCGCCTACCTCGAGTCGATCCGAAGCGAAGGCGCCCGCCTCGGTGAAGCGGCGAGGGCGGCCGGTCTGCAGGCGGCGGTGCCGGCGTGTCCCGGGTGGTCGATCGCCGACCTGCTCCAGCACACCGCGCTGGTGTACCGCCGCATGACCTTCGTGGTCACGACAGGCGCCCGGGAGCGCCCCTCCGGTGACGCCTGGAGGCGGGCGGCGCCGGATCCCGACGAGGTGCCGGCGTGGTTCGACGAGGAGCTCGATGCCGTGGTCAGCGCGCTGTCGGCGACGGACCCGACGACGCCGATGTGGACGTGGTGGCAGCCGGAGCAGCGCGCCCGGTTCTGGTTCCGGCGCATGGCGCACGAGACGGTCGTCCATCGCGCCGACGCCGAGGCTGCCCGAGGCGCCCTCACCCCGGTCCGCACCGAGCTCGCCCGCGACGGCGTGGACGAGGCGCTCGACCTGTTCCTCGCGCCCAACTTCCCACCCGGCTCGCTCGACGGACCGCCAGCGACGGTCCATCTGCACGCCACCGACGGAGCGGGGGAGTGGCTGGTGGGGCTCGGGCCCGACGGCGTCACCGTCGAGCGGGGACACGCCAAGGGCGACGCGGCCGTCCGGGGGACAGCCTCGGAACTGCTGCTGTGGCTGTGGGGGCGGGCGCCCACCGGCGACCTCGAGCTGTTCGGCGACGTCGCCCAGGTCGCCCGTCTGCGCGACGCCGCCGCCGTCGTCACCTGAGGCGGGGCCCGGGCACGGGGTCGGCGCTCAACCGGTCTGGCTCACGAGACGGTCGCGGTCCGACCAGATGTCGGTGCACTCCGCGCAGACCTCGTCGGGGATGACGCCGAGGCGCATGAGGACGGCGAACACCTTGCA
>JBBDQT010000057.1:0-7292 GCA_040905815.1 Acidimicrobiales bacterium | reverse complement strand
GCGACGAGCCGGGCGGCGACCTCGTTGACGGGGTTGGGGAAGTCAGGGAGCAGGGCCACTGCTCCAGGATAGCGATTCCCGACCGAGTCGGTCGGGTTTCATCCCACGGGGATGCGGCGAGCCCGGGCGTCGGTGAGCACCGCCCCCGGGCGCGTCGGCGTGAACAGCAGCCGGGCGGTGCGCCCGGGCTCGCCGTTCGTGCCGGGGACGACCCTCACGAGGCCCACCTTGTCGAGCAGGCGCAGCTCGAGCGCCAGGCCGGGCGCCTTGGCGGTCAGGTCGAGGGCGTCGGTGTCGGCAGGGGCGGGGCGCAGCACCTCGACCTCGGTCCGGCGGAACAGGACCGGGTCGAGGACCGTGAGGTGGTCCTTGAGCACGAGGCCGGCGGGCACGAGGACGGCCCACCGCTGGGTCAGGGAGTGCAGCGCCCGAGCCAGGATCGCGGCCAGGGCGAAGCCCGCGACCGTGGCCACGCCGCCGGCGACCCATTGTCGAGCCGCGAGCAGGAGCGGGCCCGTCACGATCCCCGCGACCAGCACGGCCCACGCCACCGGCAGCGGTCCGAGCAGGAGCGCGCCGGGTGCCCGCAGCAGGTGCCGTCGCTCGTCGCCGTAGGCGGATCCGTTGACGAACAGCGAACCGATCTCGGGCAGGTGGGCGAGCGCAGCAGCGGCGAGGGCGGACGAGACGGCCAGCGCCGCCGGGAGCCGGTCCGAGCCTGCCTCGGCGACGGCGACGACGCTTGCCACGAGCGCGGCGGGCGCCACCACCCGGAGGAGGGTGAGCCCGACGTCGCGGGGCGCCAGGGTCGCCACCAGCACGAGCCCCCATGCCAGCCAGAGAGCGACGGATGCCGTCGTGCGCACGGCCCCAGATCGAGGGTCGAGCGCGTCGGCGAGCACGGGCCCCGCCGTGAACGGGAGCACGACCCACATCAGGCGGACGAGCCAGGCGAGGGCGGGGGAGGCGGCCACGGCCCTGAGACTTGCGCACCGAGGTCGTGGTGGCCAACGCTGGTCACATGCGGGACGGCACCGAGGGACGGGGTTCCAGGTGAGCGGCTCCGAGCAGCACCACGACGACCGCAGCAGCGATGCTCGCACCCCTGGGGCGCGGCTCCCGCTCCGGCCCGGCACCGTCACCTCGTTGGGCAGCCTGCCGCACCGCGACGCCGACGAGGCGGCCGCCTTCGTCCTCGAGCGCCACCCCGGCCTGCCGGCCGCGCCGCAGCTGCCCCGCCGCTCCCCGCTCGAGGGCATGGTCGCCCAGTCCGCCCGGGGCATCGAGGGCGTCACCGTCGGGTCCGACGGCACCGTCCGGGTCGACGGCGCCGGCCTCGACCCGTCCGCGCCGGTGCGCACACCGATCGACGGCACGAGCCACGGCGGGCTCCTCGCGTTCCTGAGCGCTGCCGCCGGCCGCACGGAGCCGGTGAAGATCCAGCTGACGGGGCCCATCACCCTCGCCCTCGCGCTCGTCGACGCCGGCGCCGACCCCGACGTCGCCTTCCCGGTCGCCGGGGCCGCCGTCTCGGTGCAGGCCAAGACCCTCGTCTCGCTCGTGCGCCGCCGGCTCCCCGACGCACCGCTGCTCGCCGTGCTCGACGAGCCCGGCCTCGTCGCCCTCCCCGCCGACCGCATACCGCTCTCCGCTGACGGCACCATCGACCTGCTGTCAGGTTCGCTCGCCGCCCTCGAGGCGGTCGGCGTGACGACCGGCGTGCACTGCTGCGGCTCGACCGACTGGCGCCTCGTCTCCCAGGCCGGACCCACGGTGATCGCCCTCCCCGCCGACGAGATGGTGCTGTCCGACGCCGGCGCGCTCGCGGCACATCTCGAGCGAGGCGGGTGGGTCGCCTGGGGCGCCGTCCCGACCGACCAGCCGGTGGGCGCCGACGTCGACCGCCTGTGGCGCCAGCTCACCGCCCTGTGGTGCGAGCTCGTCCGCCTCGGCTGCGACCCCGGGCTGCTGCGCACCCAGGCTGTCGTCACCCCCGCCTGCGGCCTCGCCGGCCACGGCATCAGCCAGGCCGGGCTCTGGCTCGAGCTCGCCGCGCAGCTCGCCGGTCGGGTCTCCGACCAGGCGGTGGCGGCCAGGCTCTCGATGGGCGCCTGACCACCGAGCCCGTCACACCCCCTCGGTAGATTCCTCCCATGGGCGATGGTGACGACCGGCTCGATCCGGAGAGAGCGAACGGCGTCGACCGAGCCTCCCAGCCCACCGACGAGCAGGCCACCGACGATCAGCCCGACGCCGAGCAGGCCGCCGCGCTGCGGGCCGAGATCGCCCACCACGACGAGCGCTACCACCAGCTCGACGACCCCGAGATCTCCGACGCCGAGTACGACGCCCTCGTCCGCCGGCTCCGCACGCTCGAGGAGGAGCGCCCCGAGCTCGTCACCCCCGACTCACCGACCCAGCGGGTCGGGGGCCCGGTCTCCACCCTGTTCTCGCCCGTCACCCACAGCGTCCCGATGATGTCGTTGGAGAATGCGATCAGCGAGGAGGAGCTGGTGGCGTGGGGCGACCGGCTCACCCGGCGGGTGGCCGAGGCGACGTCGTTCGTGTGCGAGCTCAAGATCGACGGCGTCTCCATGTCGCTGCGCTACGAGCAGGGTCGCTTCGTGCAGGCGGCGACCCGCGGCGACGGGCGGGTGGGCGAGGACGTCACCGCCAACGTCGCCACCATCGCCGCCGTGCCCCAGCGACTCGAGGACGGCGACGTGCCCGAGGTGCTCGAGGTCCGGGGCGAGGTCTACATGCCGATCCCGGCGTTCGAGGCCCTCAACGCGCGCCAGGCCGACATCGGCGGCCGCCTCTTCGCCAACCCCCGGAACTCCGCCGCCGGATCGCTGCGCCAGAAGGACGCTGCCGTCACGGCCAGTCGCGACCTCTCGATCTTCACCTACCAGCTCGGCGCGGTCGTGGGTGGCCCGACGCTGCGCAGCCACACCGAGACGCTCGAGCTCGTCAGCCGCCTTGGCCTCCCCGTCAACCCGGAGACGCGGACCGTCGCCTCGCTGGCCGAGGTCCACGCGTACTGCGCCCACTGGCTGCACCACCGCCACGACCTCGACTACGAGATCGACGGCGTGGTCGTCAAGGTCGACGACCTCGCCCTGCGCGCCGAGCTCGGCCACACCGCCAAGGCACCCCGCTGGGCGATCGCGTTCAAGTTCCCGCCCGAGGAGCGGACCACCCGGCTCCACTCGATCATGGTGTCGATCGGCCGCACCGGGAAGGCCACCCCCTTCGCCCAGCTCGAGCCCGTCTTCGTCGGCGGTTCGACCGTGGCGGTCGCCACGCTCCACAACGAGGACCAGGTGCGGGCCAAGGACGTGCGCCCCGGCGACGTCGTCATCGTGCGCAAGGCCGGTGACGTGATCCCCGAGGTGGTCAAGCCCGTCCTCTCCGAGCGCCCCGAGGGCCTCCCGGCGTGGGCGTTCCCCACCCGGTGCCCGCGCTGCGACACCGACCTCGTCCGCCTCGAGGGTGAGAGCGTCACGTTCTGCCCCAACGTCGACTGCCCCGCTCAGCGCCTGGCCCGCATCGAGCACTTCGCGTCCCGCGGGGCGATGGACATCGAGGGACTCGGCGAGCGCACGGCGTCGCTGCTGCTCGAGTGCGAGCTCGTCGCCGACCCCGGCGACCTCCACCGCCTGACCCTGGCCGACCTGAGGAGCCTGGAGGGCTTCGCCGAGCTGTCCGCCCGCAAGCTCCTCGAGGCCATCGACGCGTCCCGGTCCCGCCCGCTCGCCAACCTCCTCGTCGGCCTGAACATCCCCCACCTCGGCGGCGCCGGATCCCAGGTCCTGGCGAAGGCGTTCGGCCACCTCGACGGGATCGTCGAGGCGACCGAGGAGGAGATCGCCTCGGTCGAGGGCATCGGTCCGGTCATCGCCCAGAGCGTCGCCGCCTTCTTCGCCACCGAGCGCAACCTCGAGGTGGTCGAGAAGCTGCGGGCGGCGGGTGTCGACCTCGGCCGCGTGGAGGAGCCGACCGAGCCCCAGGTGCTCGCCGGGCTGTCGGTCGTGGTCACGGGGACGCTCGAGGGCCACAGCCGGGAGGGGGCCGAGGAGGCCATCAAGGCCCGAGGCGGCAAGGCACCGGGCAGCGTCAGCAAGAAGACGACCGCGGTCGTGGTGGGGGAAGGCCCGGGCCAGGCGAAGCTCACGAAGGCGGAGGCACTCGGGATCCCGATCCTCGACGAGGCCGGCTTCGACCACCTGCTCGCCACCGGGGAGCTCCCGCAAACAGCAGCCGCCGGCTGACCGGTTCGCTACGGGCCGATGAGCAGTGAGCCCTCCAGGTCGTAGCGCCGTTCGCCCTTGAGCGAGAGCGTCACCCGGTCGCTCTCGGTCGCGCCCGGGGCGATGTCGCCGATGTCGACGGGGATGGCGATGTCGTCGAGCTGGAGCTGCACCGTGCCGCGCCAGCCGAGCTCGGTCCCGTTGGTGATGTCGAGGACGACCTCGGCGCTGTCGGCGTCCCGGCTCGTCATGTGCATGTCCAAGGTGAGCCCACCGCACAGCTCGCCGGGCGGTGTCTGCGCCTTCACCGAACCGGGCGGCTGCCGTTCGATCACCTGGGACGAGGTGAGGACCGGGGTCTCGGAGTGGGTGAGGTCGATGCTGAAGGGCGTGTCCGACCGCTCCTCGCAGCTGAGGATGTGCGTGAGCCCGCGGAGGGAGGAGGTGGCGATGGGGATGAGCAGCACGGCGAGCACCCCGAACAGGGCCAACCGGCCGCGCAGGCTCGACGGCATGTGTCCAGCATCGCAGGCGCGCCGGGCCAGGTGATGGCTCCCATGATCCGGCCAACGACCCCCGCGCTCACTAGCGTCGCGGCGTGGCCTCCACTCTCTCCGGTCGTCGGTCGCAGATGGGCTACGAGAAGGCCCGCTGGCTCCTGCTCGCGACCGGCCTCGCCGTGCTCGGTGCCCTGGCGTTGATCATGTTCGTCCGTCGTGTCGACACCGTCGAGGTCGTGGCCACCCTGCTCTTCCTCCCGGTGTTCATCGGCTTCCTCTTCAAGGGCCTTCCCGGCGGTGTGGCGACGGGTGTGCTCGCCGCCGGCGCCTACGTGCTCCTGCGCTATCCCGCCATCGAGGCCGTCGGCGCCGGCGACTTCGTCGGCCTCATCGCATCGAGGTCCCTCTCGTACATCCTGTTCGGCGCGGTGGGCGGCTGGTCGAGCCGCGTCCTCGAGACATCGCTCCACAAGCTCGAGCTCTACGACCAGGTCGACGACGAGACCGGTGCGAGCAACGCCCGCTCCTTCCTCCAGCAGACCGACCTCGAGCGGTCGCGAGCCCAGCGGTACCAGACGATGTTCTCCGTCGTCGTGCTCCGCTGGCCGAGCGCGGCCCTGACTGTGCTGGGACGGCGCAAGCGGTCCTCGCTGCTGCGCGACCTGGGTCGTCTCGGTGAGGGCCTGCGCACCGTCGACCACATGGCGCACGCAACCGACGGCGAGCACCACTGGCTCGCGGTGATCCTCCCCGAGACCGGCGCCGAGGGCGCCGAGGTCTTCCGGTCCCGCTTCGTCGGTCGGGTCGGCGAGCTCCTCGTCGCCGGCGGCGTGGCGCTGGAGTCCGAGACGCTCCGCTCCCAGGCGCTGACGCTGCCCGGTGACGACGACGCCCTCCGAGCCGTGAGGTCCGACTTCGCCCGGGTCGACGCGCACCAGCACCCCGACCCCGTCCCCGCCTGAGACCTGCACCAGCCTGGCGGAGCCGATGCCGTCAGGCGACGCCGAAGCTCCAGATGACAGAGCGGGCGTCGTCGCGCGTCTCCGGCACGGTCCGCCAGATCTCCGCCTCGACGATGATCGTGCCGGCGGGGAAGGCCTCGAGCTCCTTGCCCGCGCCGGGCTGGAAGAAGACCTGGTTCTGGGCGTCGACCCGGCGCAGCTGGTCCTCGGGGATCTCCCGCCCGTTGATCGTCAGCACGCCCGTCCAGCCCGGTGCGAGGTCGATGCCGACCTCGGCCTGGCGCACCACCAGTGGGCTCCCGTCCGCCGGGACCAGCTGCTCGACCGCCTCGTCGGTGACCCGGATCTCCTCCGAGCCGCCCCCCAGCGTGCCGGCGTAGACGATGGTGGCCAGGGCGGCGATGACGAGCACGACAGGGAGGAACCGCTTGACTACCGTCACGGGCGTCCCCCGCCGTTGAACGCCCCCAGATCCTCCACCGCAGCCGCTCGCACCCACCGATCCTGCCCGACGCCGCCTCCGTGGGCGACATCGGCATCTCCGCCGAGCGCCTGGCATGCTCGATGTGGCGGAAGCGCGGCGGTAGCCTTCCTCCGTGGCCATGTCCGGGATGACCGACCAGCTCGGCCGCGTCCTCGGCGGTCGCTACCGGCTGACCGCGCCGGTGGGCACCGGATCCTCGGCGCAGGTGTTCCTCGCCGACGACGTGACGCTCCGCCGGCGGGTGGCGGTCAAGGTTCTGCACCCCGCCCTCGCCGGAGACGAGGCGTTCCTGCGCCGGTTCCGTGCCGAGGCGCGGGCCGCCGCCGCCCTCAGCCACCCGAACCTCATGGCGGTCTACGACTGGGGCGAGGACGACGGCCCCTACCTGGTCCTCGAGTTCCTCGGTGGCGGCAGCCTCCGCAGCATGCTCGACGCCGGGACCCGCCTGACGCCCTCGCAGGCGGTCGTCGTCGGCCTCGACGCCGCCCGCGCCCTCGACGCCGCCCACCGCCGCACCTTCGTGCACCGCGACATCAAGCCCGCCAACCTCCTCTTCGGTGACGACGCCCGGCTCCGGATCGCCGATTTCGGCCTCGCCCGTGCCCTGTCGGAGGCGGCGTGGACCGAGCCCGGTGACGGCCTCGTCGGCACCGCCCGGTACGCCGCGCCCGAGCAGGCGGCGAGCCCCCGCATCGACGGAAAGGCCGACATCTACTCGCTCGGACTCGTGCTCATCGAGGCGGTGACCGGCAACGTCCCCCTCACCGCCGACACCGCGCTCGGGACCCTGATGCGCCGCGTCGACTCCCCTGTCCCC
Source organism: Acidimicrobiales bacterium (assembly GCA_040905815.1). GTDB lineage: Bacteria > Actinomycetota > Acidimicrobiia > Acidimicrobiales > CADCSY01 > CADCSY01. Next base: position 279 of record JBBDQT010000057.1, on the reverse strand, counting down.
GTGCCCGAGTCGATGGGCCCGCTCACCGGCATCCTCGAGCGGGCAGGTCGCACCGATCCGGCTGACCGGCCCGACGCCGGCGAGCTCGCCCGTGGGCTGCTCGCCGCTGCCAGCGACCTCGACCGACCGGCGCCCCTGCCGCTCGCCGGCGCCGTCGTCGCCGGCAACGGCGGCCTCAGCGCAGATCCGACGTTGCTGCCGGGTTCGGTGGTCGACCTGCGCGACCGGTCCGAGGATGCCGGCGACGCCACCGCGGTCTCCACGGGGGACGGGGGCACC
>JBBDQT010000056.1:0-1569 GCA_040905815.1 Acidimicrobiales bacterium | reverse complement strand
GTGTCGGAGGGGGGACTTGAACCCCCACGCCCTTGCGGGCACCAGCCCCTCAAGCTGGCGCGTCTGCCTATTCCGCCACTCCGACGTGGCGCACCGGGAGCACCGGTGCGGGGCGTAACCCTACCAGCAGCCTCAGCGATCCCGGGCGAGGTGGATCCTCGTGGCGTCGAAGGTGCCGGTGACTGACAGCTCGAGGCCACGGACCGTGTCCCCCACCGCCACCCGGGTCCGGAACTGGCCGATCAGGAGCACCGGCATCTCGGCGAGGACCAGCGCCTCGGCCTCGACGTAGGCGGCATCCCTGGTGGCCGGCTCCCGTTCCGCTGCCGCCCGATCGAGCGCGTCGTCGACAGCGGGGACGGAGAGGCCGACGACGTTCTCGGGCGATCCCGAGCGGAACAGCGGTGCGAGGTACGCCGCAGCGGAGGCCCATCCGCCAGACCACCCGAGCCGGAAGACCTCCTGTTGGCCACTCGCCAGGAAGCTCGGGTACTCGTCGATCGCGTGGGTGCGCACCGAGGCGGGGATGCCGACCGCCTCGAGGTCGCTGACGATCGCAGCGGCCACCTGCTCCTGGCGGCTGCCGGAGTCGACGTCCACGAACAGCTCGGGCGCGTCCCCGTGCGGGAACGCCTCGCTCACCAGGGCGCGGGCCCGGTCGGGGTCGTGGCGGCACGGCGCACCGCAGCCGCCCGGCGCGCCACCCGGCACGTCGTCGGGGACGACGCCGGCGAGGGGGCCGAGGTTGGCGCCGTAGACGCCGTCGGAGATCGCGTCCTGGTCGACCGCTGCCACGATCGCCTCCCGCAGTCGAGGGTCGGCCAGCTTCGGGCTGCGCAGGTTGAGGCCGTAGAAGAGCTCCGCTCCGGACGGCGCCGCCACCTCGTCGAGATCCCCGTCGAGCTCGCCGACCTCGCTGGGCACGTATGCGACATCAGCGTCGCCCGCCTCCACCAGGGCGAGGGCGCCGACGCTGTCCTCGGCGAGGACGAGGTCGACGCCGTCCACGATGGCCGCGGCCCCCGGAGCTCGCTCGAGGCGGATCACGTCGGACGCGAGCATGCCGTCCTCTCCCGACGAGCCGGCCGCCAGGCGGAAGGGGCCGCTCCCCGCGGGGAGGGCGTCGAGCGAATCGGCGGTGGCGCCCTCGGGTGCGATCCCGAGGAGGGGGCTGGCGAGCAGCTCGGGGAAGGAGCTCAGCGGCTCGGCGAGGGCGATCACGACCACGTCCTCGCCCTCGAGCGAGACGCCTGCGAGCGTGGTCGCCGCACCCGACGCCACCTCGTCCGACCCGATGATCCCTGAGAGGAGGCGAGCTGCCGGCTCCGCAGGGCCCGCGGCGGCGACCCGCTCGAGCGATGCCTTCACGTCCTCCGGTCGCACTGGCGCGCCGTCGGTGAAGGCGGCGTCGGGATCGAGGGTGAAGCGCCACGTCGTCGCCGCCTCGTCGGTCTCCCACCCGCTGGCGAGCGCCGGCACGGCCTGCCCCACAGCGGGGTCGTAGGCCGTGAGCCCGTCGTAGAGGAGGTCGGCGACGACGAGCTCGGACGGCGGGACCGAGCGGGCTCG
>JBBDQT010000055.1:0-1572 GCA_040905815.1 Acidimicrobiales bacterium | reverse complement strand
CTCGCCGGCGTGGGGATCGTGTCCGGGGAGTCGGGGGCGGCATCCCTGGCGGGCGCCACGCAGCTCCGCCGGGACACCGGTGACCGGGTCCTGCGCGGCGACGCGACGGTGCTCCTGCTCTCCACCGAGGGGGCGACCGACCCGGCCGCCTACCAGGAGGTCGTCGGGCGTCCGCCCGAAGCGGTCGCGGGGAGGGTGGACGCCCCTTCGTCGGTGATGACGGACTGCAACGACGTGCGGGAAGACGACCGCATGGCGGCGGTCGACGGCACTCCCCGGATCGATCGGGACCGGCTCCTCGACCGCCTCGACGCTCTGGCCCAGATCGGTGCCATCCCGGGGACGAGCGGCTGTGCCCGGTTGGCGCTCACCGACGAGGACAGGGCGGGACGAGACCTCGTGGTCGCGTGGATGCGCGACCTCGGCCTCGAGGTGACGATCGACGTCATCGGCAACGTCGTGGCCGTGTTGGCGGGAGCGGACCCGTCCGCCGCGCCGGTCATGACCGGATCCCACATCGACACGGTCAGGACGGGCGGCCGCTACGACGGGAACCTCGGCGTGCTCGCCGGCCTCGAGGTCCTCGAGACCGTCCGTTCCTCGGGGCGCACGCCGGCCCGGCCTCTCGCCGTCGGTTTCTTCACGAACGAGGAGGGGTCCCGCTTCCCGCCGGACATGCTCGGCAGCCTCGTCTACGCCGGCGGCATGCCCGTCGAGGTCGCCCTCGACATCGTCGGCATCGACGGGGCGAGCGTCGGCGACGAGCTCGAGCGGATCGGCTACCGCGGCCCCGCGCCGTGCCCGGGCCTGGTCCCCCACGCGTTCGTCGAGCTCCACATCGAGCAGGGACCGATCCTCGAGCACGAGGGCCTCGACATCGGCATCGTCACCGGCGTCCAGGGCATCTCGTGGACGGAGCTGATGATCGTCGGCCAGTCGAACCACGCGGGGACGACGCCGATGTCGCTCCGCCGCGATCCCGGCTACGTGGCTGCCCGGATCGCGACGTTCGTCCGGGACCTCGCCCTCGAGCTCGGTCACCCCCAGGTCGGCACCGTCGGCAAGTTCGACCTCCACCCCAACCTCGTGAACGTGGTCGCCGCCACCGCCACCCTCACGGTCGACCTGCGCAACACCGACGAGGCCGTGCTGCAGGACGCCGAGGCCCGGCTCGCAGCCTTCGTCGCCGTCCTCGCCGAGGCGGAGGGGGTCACTTTGACGTCCCGGTCCCTCGCCCGGTTCGAGCCCGTCGAGTTCGCCCCCAGCGTGGTCGACCTCCTCGAGCAGCTCGTGGAGGAGCATGGCCTCTCGCACCGGCGGATGCCGTCGGGTGCCGGGCACGACGCGCAGATGATGGCCCGGCTGTGCCCGACCGGGATGCTCTTCGTCCCGAGCCGGGACGGCATCAGCCACAACCCCGCCGAGCACACCGATGCCGAGCACCTCGTGGCGGGCGCCGACCTCCTCCTGCAGGCCATGCTCCACCTCGCCGAAGGGGCCTGACCTAATCGCTCCGAGGCACACCTGATCGTTCTGGGTGCAGCTCACCGCGCATGGCGCGGCCTCCTGCAC
>JBBDQT010000054.1:0-9488 GCA_040905815.1 Acidimicrobiales bacterium | reverse complement strand
AGCGCACCTACCATCAGCAGCCGGGTCGGCCCACGACCAACGGGGGCCTGGCGGAGGTCCGCCGCCCACCCGACCGCTTCGTGGTCATGACGCCTCAAGGAGAACACCGATGTCGATCCGTACCGCCGCTGCCGTCGTGGTTGCTGCCGCCGTCCTGGCCGGCGCGTGCTCGGATGGCGGTAGGGAGGTCGACGCCGCCCCCGCCGCCGCTGCTCCCCGGACCGTCGAGTCGCTCACCGTTGCCGTTCCCGAGGACGTCGGGCCCCTCAACATCTTCGCGAGCCATGAGGAGCCGCTCACCGAGTTGGTCTACGACAAGCTGGTCGCCCCGTCGCCCTACGTCGACGATCCGCAGCCGTGGCTGGCGCTGGCGGTGCGCGAGGTCGATCCGTCGACGTGGGAGGTGGACCTCCGCGACGACGTCCGCTGGCACGACGGTGAGCGGTTCACCGCCGACGATGTGGTGTTCACGTTCGACCTGTTCCGCGCTGACGAGCACCCCCCGTCGGGCCGCTGGACCCACCATGTGAGCGACACGCCGAACATCACCTCGGTGGAGGCGCTCGACGAGGACACGGTCCGGTTCGGCTGCGGGGACCCCTGTCCCGATCTCGGTGACGTGACGCTGGCCGACCTGCCGATCATCCCGGAGCACGTCTGGTCGCAGGTGGCGCCGGCCGACGTGAAGGCGGTGACCGAGCTCCCGGTGGGGACCGGCCCGTACCGCTTGGTCGACTACGACCCGACGACCGGCTACCGGTTCGAGGCCAACCCCGACTACTTCGCCGGCGAGCCGCTCGTCGACGAGCTGGTCATGCCGGTGATCGACGATCCGTCGGCCACGTTCACCGCCCTTCGCAGCGGTCAGATCGACGCCACCTCGAGGCCGTTGTCGCCTGAGCTCATCGAGCAGTTCTCCTCCGTCGGGGACATCGACATCATCGAGGCCGCGCCGTTCCAGTTCCCCGAGCTCCGCTTGAACTTCCGGCGGGCGCCGTTCGACCAGCCCGACTTTCGGTTGGCGATCAGCCGTGCGCTCGACCGCGAGGAGCTGCTCGGTACGGCGTTCCTGGGCCAGGGGCGCCCGGCCGACAGGGGCTACCCCCACCCCGACTCCCCGTGGACGAACCCCGATCTCTCCACCCCGTCGGACCCGGCCGAGGCGGAGAGGATCCTCGACCGGCTCGGGTTCGTCGACGACGACGGCGACGGCGTGCGGGAGGGCCCCGACGGCCCGCTGCGCTACACCTTGTACACACCGGGCGGGGACCCCGTGCAGGTGCGGGCCGCGGAGCTGGTGGCGGAGCAGCTGACCGATGTCGGCGTGGCGGTCACCGTCCAGGGCCTCGACGCCGGGTCGCTGTCGGAGCGGTCGAACAGCCGGGACTACGACATTGTCATCGGGTCGATCACCGCGCACGGCACGGCCGACCCGACGCAGTTCATCATGTCGCACCGCTCCGGCTACCTGTGGGACGAGGGCCTACCGCTGCCCGGGTACGACGAGTTGTACGAGCAGTGGCGGCAGGCCACGACCGTCGAGGACCGCACCGAGCTCCTCTTCGAGATGCAGGGGGTCTTCAACGACGCGCCGACGTCGGTCCCGCTCTACTACCCGGACGAGCACTGGGCGTTCCGCTCCGAGTCCTACGGAGGATGGGTGGAGTCGCCCGGCTACGGCATCGTGCACAAGTGGTCGCTCCTTCCCCGGGAGGTGGGGCGAGGGGCGAACGCCATCGTCGAGGCGGACCGATGAGAGTCCGGGTCCGGGGGTGGGTCCCGCGGTTCGGGCAGTACGTCTTGGTGGTGTGGGTGGCGGCGACGCTCAACTTCGCGTTGCCGCACCTGGCCCCCGGCGACCCCGTCTACTACCTGTACGGCGGCGAGAGCAGCCTCGACGAGGCGCAGCTGGCGACGGTGCGGGCGTCGTACGGGCTCGACGACTCGCTGCTCGCCCAGTACTTGGACTTCTTCTGGGCCGGGTTGGCCCACGGCGACCTCGGCACGTCGATCGAGTACAACCGCCCGGTCAGCGACGTCATCCTCGAGCGCCTGCCCTGGACGCTCGTGCTGGTGGGCCTGTCGACCCTCCTCGCCGCCGCGCTCGGCACCCTGTTGGGGGCGTTCGCGGCGTGGCGGCACACTCGACGCTCCGACACCTCGGTGCTCACCGGGGTGCTCGCGGTGGACGCCATGCCGGGCTTCTGGATCGGGATGCTGCTGATCTCGATCTTCTCCGTCAAGCTGGGCTGGTTCCCGTCCTACGGCGCCGCCACGATCACCGCCGAGGGCACCGACTGGCTGGCGGAAGCGGCAACACGGCTCGTCCTCCCGGTCGCCACCATCGTCCTCGCCTCGATGGGCACGTTCTTCCTCCTGGCCCGGGCGTCGATGGTGTCGGTCCTCGACGAGCCCTACGTGCGCCTGGCCCGGGCCAAGGGCATCTCCGAGCGGCGGGTCGCCACCCATCACGCGCTGCGGACGGCGCTGCTCCCCGTGTACACGAACCTCACCGTCGCGGTCGGTGGGCTGCTGTCCGGCGCCGTGGTGGTGGAGACCGTGTTCGCCTACCCCGGCCTGGGGCGGCTGCTCTACGACGCGGTGATCGTGCGCGACTACCCGCTGCTCCAGGCCGGCTTCCTGGTGGTCACGCTCGGGGTCATCGGCGCCAACCTCGTCGCCGAGCTCACCTACCCGCTGCTCGACCCGCGCGTGCGGCGGCATGCAGGCAATGCTTCGCCGCCGGTCGAGCCGGCGTTGCCCTGATGACCCGGCGGCGACGCCGTCCGCAGGGGACGGTGCTGGTGGGCGCTGTGGTCCTCGGGTTCCTCGTCGCTGTGGCTCTCGCCGCGCCGCTCCTCGCCCCCTACGACCCCCACGACCGGGTCGGGCCCCCCTTCGCCGAGCCGTCGGGTTCACACCTGCTCGGGACCAACGACGTCGGCCAGGACCTGCTCTCGGAGCTGGTCCACGGTGCCCGGGTCTCGCTCCTCGTGGGCACGGTCGCGGCGGTGGCGGCGACGGTGCTGGGCGCCGCAGTGGGCGTGACGGCGGGCTACGTGCGGGGCGCGCTCGGCGCTGGCCTGATGCGGGTCGTCGACGTGGTCCTCTCGCTCCCGGTGCTGCCCCTCACGATCGTCATCGGTGTGTTCGTCGGGCCCGGCCTCCGCACCCAGATCCTGGTGATCGCCGCGGTCATCTGGGCCGGCGTTGCCCGCGAGCTGCGAGCACAGGTGCTGTCGCTGCGGGAGCGTGACCACATCGTCGCGCTGCGGGCGATGGGCGCGCCCGCCAGCCACGTGGTACCCCGCCACGTGCTGCCCGCCGTGGCCCCGCTCATGGTCCCGCAGTTCGTGCTGGCCACGAAGACGGCGATCGTGCTGGAGGCGTCGCTGGCGTTCCTGGGCCTCGGCGACCTGTCGGCCAAGAGCTGGGGCACCACGTTGTCGATCGCCCACGCCCGCAGCGCGTTCCTCACCGACGCCTGGCTGTGGTGGGTGATCCCTCCGGGCCTGGCCATCGCGCTCACCGTGCTCGGGTTCGCCCTGGTGGGCGCCGGCTTCGAGGAGCGCGCCCGCCCCGTGCTTCGGGACCGGCGTCGGCCGGTCCGGCGGACCACGCGCGCCGCCCACGTCGCCGGCCCTCCGCTGGTGGTCGACGAGCTGACGGTGCGGTTCGGGGATGCCGTCGTGGTCGACCACGCCTCCCTGACCGTGGCCCCGGGGGAGATCGTCGGCCTGGTCGGCGAGTCGGGCAGCGGCAAGTCGACCGTCGCGGGCGCGATCCTCGGCCTCCTGCCGCTCGCCGCCCGCGTCATCGACGGCCGGGCGCTGGTGTGCGGCCGGGATCCCGCGGCCCTGGACCGGGCCGGTCTGCGAGCCCTGCGGGGCGACTGCGTCGGGCTCGTGCCCCAGGAGGCGATGAGCGCCCTCAACCCGGTGCGCACCATCGGCGACCAGCTCGCCGAAGCGGTGACCGCCCATCGCAAGATGCCCCGTTGCGACGTCGCCAGGCGCGTCGATGAGCTGCTGGCGCTCGTCGCCCTCGACCCGGCGCGGGCACGGGACCACCCCCACCAGCTGTCCGGCGGGATGCGCCAACGGGTCGTCATCGCCATGGCGCTGGCAGGCGAGCCCGCGGTGCTGGTCGCCGACGAGCCCACCAGCGGCCTCGACGTGCTGGTGCAGGTCGAGGTGATCGACCTCCTCGTCGACCTCCGGCGACGACTGGACCTCGCCGTGCTGGTCATCTCTCACGACCTGCCGATGATCGAGTCCGTCGCCGACCGGGTCGCGGTGATGCACGCAGGGCGGATCGTCGAGACCGGCCCGGTCCCGACCGTCCTCGCAGCCCCAGAGGATCCCTACACCCGCCGGCTGGTCGCAGCCAGCCCCCGGTTGCTCGTCCCGGACCCGGTCTCGTGACACCCCTGCTGGCGGTCCAGGACCTGTCGGTCTCGTTCCCCACCAGGGGCGGCAGCCCGGTGCAGGCGCTCGCCGGGGTCGACCTGGAGGTGACGGCCGGTGAGGTCGTCGGGCTGGTCGGCGGTTCCGGTTCCGGCAAGTCGACGCTCACCCGGGTGGTGGTCGGGCTGGTGTCGCCCGACACCGGCCGGGTGCTGCTCGAAGGCGCCGACGTCACCGCCATGTCGAGGTCGGAGCTGCGACGCAGGCGCCGCCACCTGCACCTGGTGTTCCAGGACCCCTACGCCTCTCTCCCGCCCACCATGCAGGTCGGCCGGATCGTCGCCGAACCGTTGGTGATCCACCGCCTCGGCGACCGGGACGCCACGGTGCGAGCGGCGCTGGCCGCCGTGCACCTCGACCCCGAGCGCTACCTGCAGCGGTACCCCCACCAGCTCTCCGGCGGCGAACGCCAACGCGTCGCCTTCGCCCGGGCCCTCGTCACCGAGCCCCGGCTCGTCCTGGCCGACGAACCGACCGCGATGCTCGATGCCACCCTCCGAACCGAGATCGCCGACCTACTCGAGGAGCTCCGGGCCGCCCGGGGCCTAGCGGTGCTCCACGTAACCCACGACCTGGCACTGGCCCAGCGGTCCTGCGACCGCCTCGTCGTCCTCGACCGAGGTCGGGTCGTCGAGCACGGCGCCACCGCCGAGGTCATGACGCAGCCCACCGACCCCTACACCGTCGCCCTCGTCGGGGCCGCCCGGCGGCTCCACGCCCGACCCCAGGAGCACCCGTGACACCGATCGCCGTGATCGACATGGACATCCGCTCCGCCGAGTCCACCGACCGCGCCCACCGGCTCGACTGCTACGACCTCGCCGACGTCGACCTGTCCCAGTACGCCGGCCTGCTCGTCCCGCCGTCGGTCGACCAGGAGCACCTCCTCCGGCACCGTGACCTGATCCGCAGCTACCTCGACGCCGGCGGTGTCGTGGTGTTCGGCGGGCACCTGCACCGCCGCTGGCTCCCCAGCGCGTCCACCTTCGTTCCCCTCTCACCACCGTCGCTCGGCGCCTACCGGGTCGCCGACGTGGCCGACCACCCCGTCTTCGCCGGCGTGGAGCCCGACGACCTCACGTTCCGCCGCGGCGTCGCCGGGTTCTTCGCCCGAGGCCACCACCCGCCACCCGACGGCGCCGAGATCCTGGTCCGCCTGGCCAGGGGCGAACCGGTCACCTACGTCGACCGCTCCTCCACCGCAGGCACCATCCTCGTGCAGGCCACCTGCGATCTGCTCGGCTACGGCGGCGGTGCCGGGAACGCCGGCGGGTCGGCGAGCACGATCGGCGACCAGTTGCTCGCCTGGGTGCGGTCCGAATCCCGCATCCGCACCGACGCCGCCATCGGCGGCCACGCGCCACCGTCGTCCCGCCTCACCCGGCTCGCCGATCGTGGCCTCGCCGCCATCTACAGCGGGTCCGCCGCCCACGACCGCGCCCTCACTACCCCCAAGTACGCATGCCACCTCACCGGCGGCTGCGTGTACCTGCCCGAACTGCCCGACGTCGACCTCACCGGCCTCAACGGGCTGGTGATTCCCGAGCGGATGCACCGGGGGCTGCTCGACGCAGGCGCCGGACGCGTCCTCGACCTGCTCGACGCCGGCGGCACCGTCATCACGTTCTCCGGAGGTGAACCGCTCCCGGAGTTCCTGCCCGGGATCCACTGGGAGCACCGGCCCACCAACTTCTGGTGGTGGCTCGAACCCGGCGCCGACCTCGGGCTTCGGGCACCCGCGGCCGGACACCCGCTCTTCGATCACCTCGACCTGCCTGACTGCGCCTGGCACCACCACGGGGTGCTGCGACCACCCGACGGCGCCGACGTGCTCGTCGAGCTGCCCACCGGTGAAGCCCTCCTCTACGTCGACCAGGTCTCCACGCCGGGCACCCTGGTCGTCTCCACCCTCGACCCGCTCAGCCACTTCGGCGGCTACTTCATGCCGGCGACCGAGCGGTTCCTGAACGGCTTCCTGCCCTGGGCGGAGGCCTCGAGCCGAAGGAGCGCCACATGACCGATGTGATCGAGGTCCTCGACCAGGGACGACCCATCACCTACACGTTCGACGAGATCATGAAATACCACGGGACGAGCTTCCCTGGCGGCGTCGCCCACGCCTTCAAGGCCATGCAGCGGGCCCTGCCGCTCCTGGACCCCGACGGCCCCGTCGAACGCTGCGAGATCACCGTCCACACCGCCTTCACAGGTCCGGGAGGGCGCGACGCGTTCGAGATGGTGACCCGCGCGGTGACCGGCGACCGCTTCGTCGTCGACCGGGCGCTCGAGCGCACCGAGCGCGGGCCGACACTCGAGCGGTACGTCTTCCGCCTCGGTTACCGCGAGCGGACGGTCACCGTGACGATCCGAGACGGCTACGTCGACGACGAGTTCATCGCCCTGTCCCGCAAAGAGCTTCGCACACCCGAGGAGGACGACCGGCTCACGCTCCACAAGCAGGAGATGACCAAGCGCCTCCTGGCCAGCCCCGCCCCCGACGTGTACGACGCAGAGCCTCCCGCGCCATCCCCGGACGGCTCGATCGGGTCGTAGCAACCGACCGCTCTTTCGGACCTCGTCCTCGTCGACCTCGTCGAACGGCAACGTGTCGCCCGCCTGCAGCCGGCTGACGAGACCACGGTGGTCGGCCGGTGCGGTGGCGAAGGTGGCGTCGAGAATGTCGCGGCGGTCCTCGAGCTCGAGCCGTGACCGGATTCGTGTCGGGCGAGGGGTGGGCCCGGGGTGTGGGTGTCAAGCTAGTGCGTTCGGTCTCGAGCCGGCCGCCCCAGATCCCGTGCTCCTCTCCGCTCTCGGTGGCGTGACGGTCGCACTCGTCACGGACAGGGCAGCGCGCGCAGACGGCCAGGGCACCGTCGGCCGGCGTGCCGGGGGCATCCCCCGGCTCGCCGCGGCCCGCATCCACGCGGGGTCCATCAGTGGGGGTAGACGTAGGCCAGGTACTCGGGCAGCCGGGCGCGCTGGGGGGCGGTGAGCGGAGGGAGCCAGAGCCGGATGCCGATGATGTCGCCGCGGCGGACGATGATCCCGAACCGCTCCAGCCGGTTCAGCGTGTGGGTCATCCGCGAGGTCGATTGGCCGGCACCGAAGGTCTGGGCCAGGTCGACCAGCGGCCACGACGACGGACCGTCGGCGGCGTAGGTGGCGTAGGTGGCGAAGCGGTGGGCCATCAACATGGCGGTCGGGCCGACCGAGGGCGTCCACCAGATCAGCGCGTCGTCGCTCGCGGTCGGGATCGCACCCAGGGCCGATTCGACGACCGGGTCGGGGTAGGCGACGACCGCGAGCGTGCGGGGTGCCAGCTCGTCGGCGGTGGTGGTGGTCGGCTCGGACGGGGTGGACGTGGCGGGGGCGGTCGACATGGTCGGGCTCCGTTCGGTGAACGGCGGGGCCGGCCGTCTTCCCCAAGCCGACCGACCCCACCGGGGCGATGACCCGACCGGCTGGCGGACCACACGGCACCCCGCCGCAGGCGGGCCACGGCACAAGACCGGCCTCATCACGTTGTTGCCCTTCGGATGCGCGGAGGGCCGGGGGCTCGTCATCGCCCCCAACCTGACCATCCGTGACCAGCTGGTCAGTGCGTTCGACGGCGCGAGCCCCGAGTGCTCCTATCGCAAGTCCCAGGCACTGACCGATCTCTCGAAGGGTCCGTGGGTTGCTGCGCTCGACGCCGATGCCAACCTCAGCGACCTCGACGACGCGCACGTGGCCGTCACCAACATCCAGCAGCTGGCGGCCGGAGGCGGCAGATGGCTTGCGCACCTGCCCGCTGACTTCTTCGCCCTCATCGTGGTCGACGAAGGTCACCACAACGCCGCAGTGAGCTGGAAGAACGTCTTCAAGCGCTTCCCCACCGCCAGGGTCCTGAGTCTGACCGCTACACCCTTCCGGGCCGACGACCAGCCCATCGAGGGCGAGGTCATCCACAAGTACCCCATCGCCGAGGCCATGCGGCGCGGGTATATCAAGCACATCCAGGCGTCCAATGTGGCGCCCCGAGAGCTGGTCTTCAGCTACCGGGGCGAGGAGCAGCTCCACACGCTCGAAGAGGTGCTCCGCCTCAAGGACAAGGACTGGTTCTACCTGCCTTCTTCAGAGCCTCGCCGGTCGACGACGGCTGCCCACCGCCGGAAGCCGGTCCCGGCGGCAGAGGCTTCTTGGCTGAGCACCGGCTGAGAGGCACACCTCCGGTCAAGCGAACCGCTTCCCTGCTGCCTGCCGCGAGCGCGACGAAACGACGGCGATGGTCTCCATCCTGGCGTGCCAGATCACTCCGCCCGACTGGACCGCACGGATCCCTGCGAGTGGAACGGAGCCCGGGTGGCGGCAGCCCACGCGGTGACGGCCGTCGGCACGTAGAGGAGCCCAATCGAGAACCCGGTGAGTACGACGCCCAAGCTCAGTACCAGGGCGACGCCGACCAGGGCGGTCTGCGCTGGCCACGCCAGGCCGAGGAGTGCCAACGCCACGGGGACGGCCAGCACGGCGAGCACGCCGCCGCCCTCGCCCTCGACCAGCGAAGATGTCGAGCTCTCGCACACAACCGCCCCAGACTGCTCGCCTGCACCGCTTCGGACGGAACACGATTCCGACTGGCGGAGCGGGGCGACCGCCACGACCACCGACGTCACGACCGCCACGAGCACGGTCCGAAGTGGGAGACGCCTACGGCCCATAGCGGCGGCAACGGCACCGGCGCCTCTGGCATTCCAGGGGCGGCGAGCTGCGGCGCGCTGCTCGACCGGGCAGATCGACGGCAAGGGGCGCTCTCGTCGGCTGATCTGTCGTGACAGATCGTCGACCTCCACGTGGCTCGCATCGCCGAATCCGTACGCCGTCACGCGTGCATGCGAGCTCTCGTGCTCGCGGGAGTTGCTGCGCTCTACTGGCACCTCGGGGACGCGGTAGCGCTGGGCGCAGTTGAGCGATACGGGGCGGTCGGCGGCGCTGCTATCGCCAGATAGCGGACGGCCGGCAGAACGCCCGGGGCCCTGTCCTTCA
>JBBDQT010000053.1:0-49768 GCA_040905815.1 Acidimicrobiales bacterium | reverse complement strand
GGGTCGGCGTCGACCGCGGCCGGCGGCTCGTCGAGCAGTCCGGCGAGCTCGTCTCCCCGGAGCACGCGGGGCAGGCGCCCGCCGCCCGAGGGAGCGGAGAGCCCGGCTGCGGGATCGGCCGGCAGCCGCCCGGTTCGGGCCGCCCAGGCGAAGTAGCGGCGGATGGACGACGTCTTGCGGGCCACGGTCCGCTTGGCGTACCGGCGGGTGGCGAGGAACGCCACGTACCGGCGCAGCACGAGGCGGTCGACCGTCTCGGGGCCGTCGATGCCCGACCTTGCCGCCCACTCGACGAACGCGTCGAGGTCGCTCCGGTAGGCGGTGACGGTGGCCGGCGCCGCGGAGGTGAGCGACCTCGTGAACGTGTCGAGCTCCCAATCCACAGAAGAACGGTAACGGCGGACCGCCGGCGCCGCGCGTCATGGCGGGCTGGGGCCCGGCAGCCCAGCGACAGGACGAGGTCTCGCCCGGGGTCGACCGCACCCCTCGCCCGTCATCACCATGTGGGGGCGAGGCGGGTGTACCACGCGCCGGTGCGGGCGACGAGCTCCAGCCGCTCGAGCTCGGCGAGGTGGAGGGCCACGGGGCCGAGCGGGACGTCGAGGCGGTCGGCGACCTGCTCGAGCGTCGTGGCGTCCCACCCGAGCGCGCCGAGCACGAGGCGCTGGTCGGCCGACACCTCGACCGACGGCGCCGGCGGGCGAGCCGGGGACCGTCCGACCGTGTCGAGACCGAGGGCGACGAGGACGTCGGTGGCGTCGCGTGCCGGCGCGCAACCTGCGGCGAGGAGGCCGTTCGTCCCCGCGGCCGCCGGGTTGCGGACCGAACCGGGCACGGCGAGCACGCTGCGATCGCGCTCGAGGGCGGCGTCGACCGTGTGCATCGAGCCGCCGGTGGCGGAGCTCTCGACCACCACGACGGCCTGTGCGAGGGCGGCGAGGATCCGGTTGCGGGCGGGGAAGCGCCAGGCCGCGGGCGGCGTCCCCAGCGGGTACTCGGTCACGACCGCTCCCGCCTCGGCGACCTGGTCGGTCAGCGCGGCGTGCGCTCGGGGGTAGGTGAGGTCGAGGCCGGTGCCGACCACGCCGACCGGCGGGGCGGCCTCGGCGGCGAGAGCGCCCCCGTGGGCGGACCCGTCGATGCCCAGGGCGAGGCCGGACAGGACGCGCACCCCGGCGCCGGCGAGGTCGAAGCCAAGCTCGCGTGCCACTGCCCGACCCGTCGGCGTGCACCGCCGGGTGCCGACGATCGCCACGGTCGGCGCCCCGAGGGCGGCGACGTCGCCCCGCACGAAGAGCACGACCGGAGGTTCCGGATCGTCGGCGAACGCCGCCGGCCACGAGGGGTCGTCGGCGGTGAGGACGGCGATGCCACGCTCACGGTGCGCGTGCCACCTCTCGGCGACGTCGGTCTCCCGCGCCACCAGCGCCCACTGCGACGCCACCTCGGCGGTGAGGCCGCGGCACGCCTCGACGACCCGTCGCTCCGTCTCGAGCCCGCCCGCCCGCACCCGTCGCCACGCCTCCTGAGCAGGCCAGGCGTCGAGCAGCGCCCGCATCCGGACCGGGCCCATCTTGGGCAGGCCGGCGAGGGCGGCGACCCAGGCCGTGGACGACAGGTCGCTCGCCTTCTCGTCGCAACGGTCCGGTGCCGCACCAGAGCCGTTCATGCCGCCACCCCGAGGCGAACCGGCTCGGCGCGCAGGTTGAGGGCGAGCGAGATGTCCTCGGCCGAGACCGGTCCCGGCCGTCCTGCGAGGTCGGCGATCGTCCTGGCGACGCGCCGGACCCGGTGCAGGCCGCGGGCGGTGAGGGTCCCGACCCGCAGGCCGTGCTCCAGGAAGGCGGCGGCACCGGGGTCGAGCGGTGCGATCTCGTCGAGGCGGGAGCCCGGCATGTCGGCGTTGCACCGCACGCCGCGCTCCATGGCGAGGAGGCGGGCGAACGCGACGCGCTCGGCGACCGCCGCGGTCGCCTCCCCAGGCGGCCCCGCGAGCAGGTCGCCAGGATCGGGACGGCACACCTCGAGGCGCAGGTCGAACCGGTCGAGGAGGGGGGCGGAGAGGCGGCGCTGGTACCGCAGCCGGGCGGCGTCGGAGCAGCGGCAGGCGCCGGGCGTGCTCGCCTCGCCGCACGGGCACGGGTTCATGGCGCCGACCAGGAGGAAGCGCGCCGGGTACGAGACGGAGGCCGCCGCCCGGCACACCCGGACGACGCCTTCTTCGAGCGGCTGGCGGAGCGAGTCGAGGATCACGGCCGGGAACTCGCCGAGCTCGTCCAGGAACAGCACGCCGTTCGTAGCGAGGGAGACCTCGCCCGGCCGCAGCTGGGCAGTGCCCCCGCCGATGAGGGAGACGGCCGAGGCACCGTGGTGCGGGGCCCGCAGCGGTGGCCGGCGGACGAGCCCGCCGACCGGCAGCGCGCGCCCGGCCGCGGAGTGGACGATCGTCGCCTCGAGCGCCTCCTCCGGCCCGAGGTCGGGGAGCAAGCCGGGCAGCCGGCGCGCGAGCATCGTCTTGCCCGATCCCGGTGGCCCCACCATGAGAAGGTGGTGGCCACCGGCCGCGCTGAGCTCGAGCGCGGTGCGCACGAGGCGGTGGCCCCGCACGTCCGCCAGGTCCGGCTCGGCCTCGGGCGCCTCGGGCTCGCCGGGCACCGGCGGGTCGGGCCAGGGGGCGTCGCCCCGGAGGGCGAGGACCAGCTCGCCGAGCGTGTTGGCGGAGCGGACACGGTGCCGTCCGACGAGCGTCGCCTCCTCGGCGCAGGACGGCGGGACGACCGCCACGTCCCCCGGCAGCGCGGCGACGAGCGGCACCATGCCGGGCACCCGCCGCAGCGACCCGTCGAGCCCGAGCTCGCCGAGGAACCCGTGGCCCGACACCGCCGCCTCGTCGAGCACCTCCGAGGCGACGAGCAACCCGACGGCGATGGCGAGGTCGAGGCCGGCGCCGCTCTTGCGCAGGTCGGACGGGGCGAGGTTCACCGTGGTCCGCTTCATCGGCCAGCTGACGCCACTGGACATGAGCGCGGCCCGCACCCGGTCGCGCGACTCGCGGCAGGCGGTGTCGGGCAGGCCGACGACGGTGTAGCCGGGCAGGCCGTTCGAGACGTGGACCTCGACCGAGACGGGCCGGCCCTCGACACCGAGCAGGGTGGCGGACGGGATGATGGCGAGCACGGGTGACGCTCCTCTGCGGCAGGTGGCGAGAGGAGTGCCGTGCGCCGGCGCTCGAGCGTTGCGGGAACCCTAGGCCGCCCGTGTGACAGCGACGCGGGCGACCGAAGGTGTCGACGAGGGCGCTACCGGCCCTCGAACCGAGGGTCGCGCTTCTCGACGAACGCCCGCATCGCCTCCATGGTGTCGGTGGTGGCGAAGTTGACGGTCTGGCAGCGGCTCTCGTCCTCGAGCGCCTGGTCCATCGAGACGGCGAACGCGTTGTTCAGCATCGTCTTGGTCATCGAGAGGGCGAGCGGAGGGCCGGCGGCCAGGCGGGTCGCCCAACCGTCGACGAACGCGTCGAGCTCCGCTGCGGGGACGACCCGGTTCACGAGGCCGAGGTCGGCTGCCTCCCCGGCGGAGATGATGTCGGCGAAGAACGCGAGCTCCTTCGCCTTGTGCAGCCCGATGAGCCGGGGCAGCAGGTAGGAGCCGCCGAAGTCGATGCTGAGACCCCGCTTGGCGAAGATCTCGCTGAAGCGCGATTCGTCGCTGGCCACGATGAGGTCGCAGCCGAACGCGAGGTTGCACCCGGCCCCTGCGGCGACGCCGCCGACCTTGGCGATGGTCGGCTTGGCGAGGCGGTGGAGCCGCAGGGCGACGTCGGCGATGTCGCGCATCTTCTCGAGCTGGTGCCGCTCGCCCCGCACGTCGGACAGGTCGGCGCCGGAGCAGAAGGCGCCGCCGGCGCCGGTGACGACGAGCACGCGGTCCTCGCTCGTGGCCGCCACCTCGTCGAGCACGGCCCGCAGCTCGGACCACATGGCGTCGTTGATCGCGTTCTTCTTGGCGGGGCGGTCGAGGGTGAGCGTCGCCACCCCGCCCGAGCGCGTCAGCTTCAGCGTCTCCATGCCGGGACGCTATCCCCGCGCCGCATCGGCCTCCGGCACTGCGATGCTGGCAGCATGGGCTTCAACCCGATGCGACCGCAGCGCCGGCGCCCGGCGGACCTGGCGTTCGTCGCCGCGGGCATCGCCGTGTGCCTCCTGGCGATCGCCTGGGCCGCGGGCGCCCTCTGACTAGAACGCCCCTTGGATGACCTCGAGCTCACCGTCGAGCACGGCGACGACGTCGAAGCGGATCCCGCTCGGCCGGACCGGAGCCTGCTCGAGCCAGCGGGCGGCGAGGTGGCGGATGCGCTGCCGCTTGGTGTGGGTGACCGCCTCGAGCGGTGAGCCGAACGCCAGGGACGAGCGGGACTTCACCTCGCAGAACACGAACGTCCGCCCGTCCCGCACGATCAGGTCGAGCTCGCCGTGCCGACAGCGCCAGTTGCGCTCGACGACCTCGTAGCCCTGCTCGACGTACCAGGCGGCGG
Organism: Acidimicrobiales bacterium; assembly: GCA_040905815.1. Lineage (GTDB taxonomy): Bacteria > Actinomycetota > Acidimicrobiia > Acidimicrobiales > CADCSY01 > CADCSY01. The sequence goes on along the minus strand of JBBDQT010000053.1, from coordinate 45,234 downwards.
CGAGGTCCTCCCCGGTCACGCCGACGGAGCGTCGCCGGGCGACCCGGTCGTTACCGGCTGCGGCACCGTCACCGTCACCGGCCACGGGCTACAGGATGTCCTTCTTGGGGAGCTCCTCGACGTTGACGTCCTTGAACGTCACGATCTTCACCGCCGCCACGAACCGGCTCTGGCGGTACATGTCCCAGACCCACGCGTCACGCAGCTCGAGCTCGATCCAGCTCCGGCCGTCCTCACCGCGCACGGTCTGCTCCACGTGGTTCGCCAGGTAGAACCGGCGCTCCGTCTCCACCACGTGGGTGAACATCGGGCAGACGTCCTTGTACTCCTTGTAGAGCTGGAGCTCGATCTCGGCTTCGTAGCGCTCGAGGTCGTCGGTGCTCATCCGCGCATCCTACGCCCCGGATCCCACGGTGGAAGGGTGGCGCCGGCGGTCAGAGGAAGGCGCTCCTCGTCGGGGGCCAGATCCGGAGGACGGCCCGGCCGACGACTTCCTCCTGGTCGATCACACCGAAGGCGCGGCTGTCCGAGCTGTTGCCCCGGTTGTCGCCCATGACCCAGAGGTGGCCATCGGGCACCTTGACGGGATCGAAGGAGGAGGTCGTGGCGGTGGCGTCGAGGTAGGGCTCCACGAGGAGGCGTCCGCCGACGTAGACCCGGCCGTCCCTGCCCTCGACGACCTCACCCGGGAGCGCGACCACCCGCTTGATGAACTCCTCGGTGGACGGCTGGCGGAGGCCGACGGCCTCGAGGGCGCCGAACGCGACCCGCACCGGCAGGGCACGGTCCTCCGCGGGGGGCGGGCAGGTCGCGCGGGGAGGGCAGTCGAAGACCACGACGTCGCCCCGCCGGGGCTCGTGGAGCCGGTAGGACGTGCGGGAGACGACGACCCGGTCGCCGACCTCCAGCTGGGGCTCCATGGACGAGGAGGGGATGAAGAACGCCTGGGCCAGGAAGACCCGGGCGACCACCGCGATGACCACCGCTGCCGTCGCGAGGAACGCCACCTCGACGGCAGCACCGCGCAGCGGGGAGCGCCGACCGGCCATCTGCAGTCGGCGGACGGGCTAGCGGACGGCCCGCTTCTCTTTGATCTTGGCCGCCTTCCCGACGCGGTCGCGGAGGTAGTAGAGCTTGGCCCGGCGGACGTCGCCCACGACCATCGGCTCGATCCGCTGGATGATCGGGGAGTGCACGGGGAACGTGCGCTCGACCCCGACGCCGAAGCTCAGCTTGCGGACGGTGAACGACTCGCGGACGCCCGAGCCCTGGCGGCGGATGACCACGCCCTGGAAGACCTGCACCCGCTCGCGGGTGCCCTCGACGACCCGGACGTGGACCTTCAGGGTGTCACCGGGGCCGAAAGCCGGGATGTCGTCGCGCAAGCTGGCGCGGTCGACGAGATCGGTGGGGTTCATGGCGCGAGGTTCCTTCGTCAGGTGCTGCTGGGGGAGCCTGCATCGTAGGACAGGTCATCCTCGTCCTCCAAGGCGCTGCCACCGGCCAGACCGTGCTCGGCGAGCAGACGGCCCTCCTCGGGGGAGATCCCGCCTCGGGCGGCGATGAGGTCGGGGCGCCTCTCGATGGTCCGGGCGAGGGCCTGGGCGCGGCGCCAGCGCGCCACCTTGGCGTGGTCACCGGAGCGCAGGACCTCCGGCGCGTCCCACCCCCGGAAGCCGGAGGGGCGGGTGTAGTGCGGGTACTCGAGCAGGCCGTCGCTGAAGCTCTCCTCGCCCGCCGAGGTGTCGTTGCCCATCACCCCCGGGACCAGCCGGCCGACCGCCTCGAGCACGACCATCGCCGCCACCTCCCCCCCGGCGAGGACGTAGTCCCCGACCGACAGCTCGTCGTCGACGAGGTGGGTGCGGATGCGCTCGTCCACCCCCTCGTAGCGCCCGCACAGCAGGGAGAAGCCCCCGCTCGCCGCCAGGTCCCGGGCGTAGGCCTGGGTGAGCGTCCGTCCGCCAGGTCCCAGGAGGAGGAGCGGTCGGGGCGGGTCGACCGCCTCCACCGAGGCGAACACCGGCTCGGGCATGAGCACCATCCCCGCTCCCCCGCCGAAGGGCGGCGCGTCGACGCTGCGGTGCGGGTCCGTCGTGCCGGCACGGAGGTCGTGGGCCCGCACGTCGAGCAGGTTCCGCGACTGCGCCCGGCCGAGGAGGCTCTGGCCGGCGAAGCCGGAGACCATCTCCGGGAAGATCGTGAAGACGTCGATGCGCACCGGGGCCAGCGTTGCACAGCGGTCGGCGGGCACCTCGATGGGCGTGCAGCTCGATGGGCCTACAGGTCGAAGAGGCCCTCGGGGGCATCGACGACGAGCCGCTCGGCGTCGATGTCCACCACGAAGGTCAGCGGAACGAGGGCGCCGGAGTCGAGGACGAGCAGGTCACTCGCGGGGTTGACCTCGAGGGCCGTGACCCGGCCGCGGGTGGTGCCGTCGACCTCGACCACCTCGCGGCCTACGAGGTCGTGGACCCAGAGCTCGTCGGGATCGTCGAGGGGCTCCGCCTGCAGCACGAGCCCCCGCAGCTCCTCCGCCGCATCGCGGTCCGAGACACCGGCAAAGGCCACGAGGTGCCCGCCCTGGTGCGGCCGGGACGTGACGACCTCGAGCGGCCCGCGGCGGGTGTGGAGGACGGCGCCGGAGGCGAGGCGCTCGAGGCGCGCGGTGGTGAGGACCACGGTGACCTCACCGCGGATGCCGTGGGCCTTGGCGATGCGACCCACCTCGAGGAGGGGGACGCCGTCAGGCACAGCCAGCCATCGGATCATCGCTGGGCAATGAGCCCGCGGAGGACGATCCGGCTCCGCCGGTCGTCCGGGAGCCAGCCATCGGATCATCGATGGCGAAGAGACCTAGTCCACGAAGTCGACGTCGGTGGCCACGCCGTCCTTGACGGCGGCGGCGCGCACGACGGTGCGGATGGCGTTGGCCATGCGGCCCCGCCGGCCGATGACGCGGCCCATGTCGCCCGATGCGACGCGCACCTCGAGCCCCACGCCACGCCGGCCCTCGACCGAGTCGATCTCGACGCTGTCGGGGTCGTCGACCAGCGCCTCGACCAGGTAGGCGAGGACGTCCTCGGCGGTGGGGGCCGGTGCCTCGTCGTCGACGTCCACGTCGTCTGCGGGAGCGTCGCTCATGAGGCGGTGCCGGACTTGAACTCGTCCCACGCGCCGGTCTGCTTCAGGAGCAGCACCACCCGTTCGGTCGGCTGGGCGCCCTGGCGCAGCCAGTGCAACGCCTTCTCGTTGTCGATGTTGACACCCGACGGATCGAGGCGGGGCTCGTAGGTGCCCAGGATCTCGATGAACCGGCCGTTGCGGGGTGAGCGGCCGTCGGCCGCCACGACCCGGTAGGTCGGCTGCTTCTTCTTGCCCATCCGCATGAGGCGGAGCTTGACGGCCACGGTGGTGCTCTCCCTGTTCTCCCCCGCCCGGTGGCGGTGGCTGTGCTTCGGTGGTGCTCGGTCTGGCGCTAGCTGCGGCGAAGGATGTCGAGCGCGCTCTCGTCCTCACCTTGGTCCTGTTGGAGCTCCTGCAGCTGCTTCAGGTTCGGCAACGCGGGTCCACCCCGGCGCTTCCCCTTCTTCTTGCCTTGCTTGGACGTGCCACCGAAGCGCTTCATCGCCTTCGAGACGTCCTTGAACTGCTTGAGGAGCAGGTTGACCTCCGAGGTGGAGGTGCCGCTGCCGGCGGCGATGCGGGTCTTCCGACTCCCGTTGATGAGGTCCGGCTTGCGCCGCTCCTCGGTCGTCATGGACCTGATGATCGCCTCGACCCGTCCGAGCTCCTTCTCACCGATGTCGGCGTTCTTGAGCTCCTTCGGAACGCCGGGCATCATACCGATGATCCCCTGCAGCGGCCCCATCTTGCGGATCTGCTGCATCTGCTCGAGGAAGTCCTCGAGGGTGAACGAACCCTCCAGCAGGGCTTGTTCGGCCTTGAGGGCGACGTCCTCGTCGTACTCCTGTTCGACCTTCTCGATGAGGGTGAGGACGTCGCCCATCCCGAGGATGCGGTCGGCCATGCGATCGGGGTGGAACTGCTCGAACTCGACGACCTTCTCACCGGTCGAGGCGAAGGCGATCGGGCGCCCGATGACCTCCTTGACCGACAGGGCGGCGCCACCACGGGCGTCACCGTCGAGCTTGGTGAGGATGACGCCGTCGATGGCGAGGGCGGCGTGGAACGCCTCGGCCACGCTCACCGCGTCCTGCCCGGTCATGGCGTCGACGACGAGGAACGTGTAGTCGGGGCTGACCGCCTCGGAGATCTCCCGGACCTGCGCCATCATCTCGGTGTCGATTGCGAGGCGGCCGGCGGTGTCGACGATCAGGACGTCCCGGCCGGTGTCGCGGGCGTGCTCGAGGCCGCGGCGGGCGACGGTGACGGGGTCGCTCTGCTCGGAGAACACGGGGACGCCGACCTGGGACCCGAGGGTGCGCAGCTGCTCGACGGCCGCGGGGCGCTGGAGGTCCGCCCCGACGAGGAGGGGGTTGCGGCCCTGCTGCTTGAACCACCGGGCCAGCTTTGCGGTGTTGGTGGTCTTGCCGGAGCCCTGGAGGCCCGCCATGAGCACGACGGTCGGGGGCTTGGAGGCGTAGGTGACCTTGAGCGTCTCGCCGCCGAGCGTCTCGCGGAGCTCGTCGTGGACGATCTTGATGACCTGCTGGGCGGGGCTGAGGCTCTTCGAGAGCCCGGCGCCGACCGTGCGCTCACGGATGCGGCCGACCATCGAGCGGACGACCGCGAAGTTGACGTCCGCCTCGAGCAGGGCGGTGCGGATCTCGCGGAGGACCTCGTCGACGTCGGCCTCGCCCAGGCGGCCCTTGCCTCGCAGGCGCGTGAAGATCCCCTCGAAGCGGTCTGAGAGCGAGTCGAACATGCGGTCTCCGAGGCTACCGGTGGTTGCGGCCGCCGGTCGAAGCCGCCCGGTGCATCCTCCGACGTCCAGAGCTGAGCTTCCGGCATCGCGAGCGCGCCGGGCTCTGCGCGCTCACAACGCCGGAAGACCACCGTGGGTTACCCCACGCCAACGGTCGGCCACACCTCCGGACCTCATCGCCGCCCGGCGAGGCGGGTCGGCGGGGCGCTCCGGCTCGGGCATGGGGCGGGCTCGGACGAACCCGGCGGCGCCCTGCAGGTCGGGGCGAGGCCCGATCAGGACGTGGTCGGGTCCTCGGTCGCCGGATCCTCGGTCGCCGGGTCGGCGTCGGGCGCCGCGGGCAGCGGTTCCGACGGGGTGGAGGCACCCCGCACAACACCGCTCGCCTGCGATGAGGGCGGGACGACCGGTGCATCGGTCGGCGGAGGCGTAGCCACGAGCACCCCATCGTCCCAGGCCGGCGGGCCGGAACGGCCCGGCTGGCCCGGCGGACCTTCCACCTTCTGTCGGAGGCGGGCGCGCAGCTCGGCGCCGGGCCCCGGGGCGACGAGGAGCCCGATCCCGACGCCCAGGCCGAGCAGGGAGATCCGGCGCCAGCCGACCGTCCGGCCGGTCCAGAACCCGAGCTTGAATCCCCCAGCGGTCACCTTGACCGGGACCACCACCAGGCGGGTCAGCAACCAGATCATCGTGCGCTCCTCCGGACCATCGTCACGACCTCATGCGAACAGCGCCTCGACGAACTCGTCGGGATCGAAGGGGACGAGGTCGTCGACGGTCTCGCCCAGGCCGACGAGCTTCACCGGGAGGCCGAGCTCGGACTGGATGGCGAGGACGATGCCGCCCTTGGCCGAGCCGTCGAGCTTGGTGAGGACGACGCCGGTGACCTCCACTGCCTTCAGGAACTGCTGGGCCTGCGTGAGGCTGTTCTGTCCCGTGGTCGCGTCGATCACGAGGAGCACCTCGGTGACCTCGCCCGGAGGCTTCTCCGCCACCCGGCGGACCTTGCGCAGCTCGTCCATGAGGTTCGTCTTGGTGTGCAGGCGACCGGCCGTGTCAGCGAGGACGAGGTCCGATCCCCGGGACGAAGCCCGCTGGACCGCGTCGAAGATCACCGAGCTCGGATCACCGCCCTCGGCGCCGCGGACGAGGTCGGCGCCGGTCCGCTCCGCCCACATGCCCAGCTGCTCGGCGGCGGCAGCACGAAAGGTGTCGCCGGCCGCCATCACCACCTGGCGGCCCTCGGTCGACTGCGCCTTGGCGAGCTTGCCGATCGTCGTCGTCTTGCCGACCCCGTTCACCCCGACGAAGAGCCACACGTTCGTCGCCCCGGCCTTGAGGTTGAGGCCCCGGTCCGACACCTGGAGGCGCACCTTCAAGTCGCCCTTCAGCTGCTCGAGCAGGGCGTCGGGCTCGGTGATGCCCTTGTCCTTGACCTCGGCGCGCAGGTCGTCGAGCACCGACGTGGTGAGGCCGATGCCGACGTCAGCCCGCAGGAGCGCCTCCTCGAGGTCGTCCCAGGTCTCCGCGTCGATGGCGGACCGGGCGAGGATCGAGCCGAAGTACCCGGCGAAGAGGCTCCGGGTCTTGGTGAGCCGGTCACGGATGCGCGGCTTGACGGCCTCCTCGACGATGGACGCCTCAGCCTCGGCGAGGGCCTCCTCGATCTCCGCGACGGTCGCCTCGTCGGGCTCGGGGACGAGGACGTCGGGATCGCCCTCGACGTCGGGCGCCTCCCCAGGAGGGGGCAGCGTGCCGACGCCGGAGCTCGAGTCGGGCACGTCGGTGGCACCGTCGGGCGCCTGTGTCGGGCCCGCCCGCTCCGGTGGGATGACGACCGGCGGTTCAGGCGGGGGCTCGAGGAGGTCACCCCGGTCTCGGCCACGGCGCGACGCCACCAGCGCGGCGGTGGAACCGACGAGGACGGCGGCGAGGACGACCAGCAGGATGACGATCTCCATGGTCGCGGCAGCCTATCCAGGGCGGCTCACCGGCCAGATCCGCCGATCCGCCCCGTCCGCCAGCGAGCTCAGGTGGTGGCGGTGGTGACCCGCTCGCTCACGACCTTGGACGACCCGCCGGACTGCATGGTGACGCCGTAGAGGACGTCGGCCACCTCCATCGTGCGCTTCTGGTGGGTCACGATGACGAGCTGCGCCTCCTGGCGGAACTGGTCGACGAGGTCCAGGAAGCGCCGCAGGTTCACGTCGTCGAGCGCCGCCTCCACCTCGTCCATCAAGTAGAAGGGAGACGGGCGGCTGCGGAACACCGCGAAGAGGTAGGCGAGCGCGGTCAGCGACCGCTCGCCACCGGACAGCAGCGAGAGCTTGCGGACGTTCTTGCCGGACGGTCGGGCCTCGATGTCGATGCCGGTGTCCAGCGGGTGGTCGGGATCGGTGAGGCACAGCCGGCCCTGGCCGCCTGGGAACAGCGTCTCGAACAGGTCGGTGAAGTGGCCGCTCACGTCGGCGAACGCGGAGGTGAACGTCTCGACGATCTCGGCGTCGACCGCCCGGATCACCCGGGCGAGCTCCCGCCGTCCCGCCTTGACGTCCTCGAGCTGGGACTCCACGAAGCCGTGCCGCTCCTTGACCGCGTCGTGCTCTTCGAGGGCGAGCGGGTTGATCGGCCCCATGAGGCGCAGCTCGCGCTCGAGGTCACGGAGGTGGGCGGCCGGGGTGGTGGCCTCGGGCAGCGGCGGGCACTCGGCGGCGAGGGCCGCGTCGGGCTCGCTGTCGAGCTCCCGGCGGATCGACTCGACCGACGCCTCGACCCGGAGCTGGAGCTCCTGGCACTCGAGCTCGGCGCGCTGGGACCGTTCCCGGAGCTCGCTGAGGCGCCCTTCGGCGTCGGTTCTCTGCTTGCGGAGATGGTCGAGGTGGGTCGCCTTGGTGCGGACCGCCTCGCTCTGGGCGCGGCGTTGCTCTCTCAGATCGTCGAGAACGGCGTCGAGCCATGCACGGTGGCCCTCGACGACGCCGGCCAGCCCGCGCACGGCGCCGAGACGGCGCTGGAGCGCGATGCGTCGGCTCTCGGCGTCAGCTCGCTCGGCCACGTTGCGGGACAGGCGCTCGTCGACTTCGGCGAGCCTCGCGTGCAGGTAGGCGCGGCGCTCCTCGAGCCCGCTCGCCCGCACTTCGAGATCGGTGCGCAGCGCCCTCACCGCCGCAGCGCGCTCCTCCAGCCGAGCTCGGTCGTCGGCCATCTCGCGGGCCCGCTCGAGGGCAGAAGACTCCTCCGCCTCGAGTGCGGGCAGCTCGGCGTCGAGCTCGAAGAGGCGGCCCTGCTCGAGGCCGGCCCGCTCGACGAGGGCATCCACGTCGGAGCGGAGGTTCTCAGCCTCGAGGGCGGCATCGGCGCGCTCGGCGTCGACCCTCGCGAGACCGTCGGCCGCGCTGCGGCGGGACACCTCGTTGCGGTCGTGGCGGCGGGCGGCGTCGACCTCGACGGCCCGGGCTTCGATGACGGCGGCGCGGGCAGCAATCGCCGCCTCTTCGGCATCGGTCGCTGTGGCGGCCGCCTCGGCTGCCCTGACCACGGCCTCCTCGAGGGCGGCGCCGGTCGCGCCGGCGCCCGTCGCGCCGATGCGCCAGCCGCCAGCGGCGAAGCGATCGCCCGAGCGGGTGACCACCACGGCGCCCGGGTGGGCGACGGCGGCATCGAGGGCGGCCAGCCACGGCGGTCCCACGTCCCGGACCGGGACGCACACCGCCGCGCCGAGCACCGCGTCGAGGGCGGCATCGACCTCGGGGTCCCGGGAGCGGACATGGTCCCGGACACGCTCTCCGACGGGCAGCCGAGCGGCCACGGGCGCGCCGGAGCTGGCGACGCCGAGGGGGAGGACGGCACCCGTGCCCGCCTCGTGGAGCACTTCGAGCGCGCGCCGTGCCCCCACGGCGCCGCCGCGCACGACGACGGCGTCGATGGCCTGGCCGAGGGCAGCCTCGACCGCCGGCTCCCAGCCGTCGTCCACCTCGACGAGGTCGAGGAGGATCCCGACGACCCCGTCGACGCCCTCGAGCCGCTCCGCCCCGGCCCGGGCCCTCGCCTGGTCGAGGGCCTGGCCCAGCGCCTCAGCGCGGGCGGCCCACGCATGGCGGTCGGCGTCGGCGGCACGGCGCCCCGTCTCCGCTGCGTCGAGCTGCGCCTCGGCGTCGGCGCGGGCGGAGGCGGCAGCGTCGCGCGCCAGTCGCAGTCCGGCGACGGCCTCCTCGGCCTCTGCGACGACCGCCCGGAGACGTCTCGCCTCGCCGTCGAGGCGCTCGATCCGGGACTCGAGCGACACCAGCCTGGCCCGCGCCCGTCCCGCCTCGCTGCCTGCACGCTCGGCCGCGCTGCGCAGGGCGGCGAGCTCCCCTCGGACCTCTGCTGCCCTGCCGGTGGCGATCGGCGCCTCCTCGCCCCACGTCTCGGCGAAGCGGGCGTGGGCCGACCGCAGGTCCGCCTCCGACTGCTCCACCCGCTCGGTCTCGGGGACGAGCCGGACTGCGGCGCCTTCAGCCTCGTCGAGCTCGGAGCGGAGTCGGGCGGCGTCGGCCTCGAGCGTGGCCACCACCTCGAGGTCGATGGCGACCGCGATGTCGCGCTCGGTGCCCCTGAGACGCTCGGCCAGCACCGCGGCGAGCCCCCGCGCGTGGGCGTGCGCCCGCTCCACCCGCACCAGCGAGTCGCCGAGGTCCTCCGCGCCCATGGCCGACAGCTCGGCTTCGGTGGCGAGGACCCCGGCGTCGAGCACCGAGAGCTCGGACTTCAACGTGGCGTCCTCGGTGGAGAGGCCGGCGCGGCGCTCGGCCCCCGCCCCGAGGCGGGTGCGGAGCGAGGCGAGCTCCCTCCCGGCCAGGAAGAGGCAGACGGCAGCGAGCTCGGCGACGAGGTCACCGTGGCGACGGGCGGCCTCTGCTTGGCGCTCGAGGGGGCGGAGCTGGCGGCGCAGCTCGCGCAGCAGGTCGGAGAGGCGCACGAGGTTCGCCTCGGTGGCCTCCAACCGGCGCTCGGCCCGCTCCTTGCGCCGGCGGAACTTGAGGACGCCGGCCGCCTCCTCGATCACCGCCCGGCGATCCTCGGGGCGCGCGTTGAGGATCCCGTCGATCTGGCCCTGGCTGACGATGACGTGCTGCTGGCGTCCGACCCCGGAGTCGGAGAGCAGGTCCTGGACGTCGAGCAGTCGACAGGCGACGCCGTTGATCGCATACTCGCTGTCGCCGCTGCGGAAGAGGGTCCGGCGCACGGTGAGCTCGGAGAACGCGATCGGGAGCTGGCCGTCGCTGTTGTCGATGGTGAGGCTGACCTCCGCCCGGCCGAGCGCCGAGCGCTTGTCGGTGCCGGCGAAGATGACGTCGTCCATCTTGGAGCTGCGGACCGTCCGTGGTCCCTGCGCGCCGAGCACCCAGGCGACGGCGTCGACGATGTTCGACTTGCCGGAGCCGTTCGGGCCGACGACCACGGTGATCCCGGGTTCGAGGTCGAGCGTGGTGGCGTCGGCGAAGGACTTGAAGCCCTTGAGGGTGAGAGACTTGAGGTGCACGCCGGGCGCGACGGTACTGCTCGCCGGCCCGCCCCGGTGCGACCACGCAGCGGCGATCGAGCACGCCGGGCGCGGGGGTGCTGGACTGCGGCCATGGCCGAGAACAGCAACACGGAGATGGTGTCGCTCTGGAACAGCGAGGTCGCGTCGTCGTGGGTGACACACCCGGGCCGCTACGACGGGATGCTGGCACCGCTCGGCTGGCTGGCGCTCGACGCCGCCCACCTCCGGCCCGGCGAGCGCATCCTCGATGTCGGGTGCGGGGCGGGGCAGCTCTCCCTCGAAGCCGCCGCCCGCGTCAGCCCGGGCGGCTCGGTCGTGGGGACCGACGTCTCGCTCCCCCTTCTGGAGCTGGCGCGGGAACGTGCGGAGCGAGCCCGGGTTGCGTCAGCGACCTTCGTGGGAGCGGACGCACAGGTGCACCGCTTCGCCGAGCCGTTCGACGTCGTCATCAGCCGCTTCGGCATCATGTTCTTCGCCGACCCGGTCGCCGCGTTCGCGAACTTGCACGCCGCGACGGTCGAGGGCGGACGCCTCTCGTTCGTGTGCTGGCAGGCTGCCCCGGCCAACGAGTGGGTCGTGGCCGCGCTCACGGCCTTCAGGCCCTACGTGGAGCTGCCAGAGCCGCCGCCTCCCGGAGCGCCCGGTCCGTTCGCTTTCGGTGACCCCGACCACACCAGGGGGGTCCTCGAGGCAACAGGCTGGGCGGACGTGGAGATCGAGGGGGTGACGACGACCGTCGCGGTCGGTGGCGCCACGACGGTCGAGGAGGCCGTCGAGTTCTACCTGGAGGACAACTTCGGGCGCATGCTGCTCAGATCGGCGTCGCCCGAGCAGCGGGCCGCGGCGGCGAGGTCGCTCGAGGAGGAGCTCGCCCCTCGTGTCTCCGAAGGTCAGGTCGGTCTCGGCGCCGCCGTCTGGGTCGTGACGGCGGACCGGCCTGCCTGAGGCGGCGCCGCGGCGAGGCCCATGCCACCCGAGATGGCAGCCATGATCGTGACCTCGGTGCCACTCGGGGTCGCCTCGGTCAGCGAGCGCACCCGCTCGTCGCCCACGTAGACGTGGACGTGGCGTCGGATGCGTCCCTGCTCATCGAGCACCCGGCGACCCACGGCAGGGAACCGGTCGTCGAGCGCTCGCAGCACGTCGCCGATGGTGCCGCCCTCCAGCTCGAGGGTGCGAGCGCCGCCGGCGTGGTCGCCGAGGATCGTCGGCAAGCGCACCGAGACAGGCACCGTCGGCCGCTCAGGTCGCGACCGCGCGGACGCACAGGACGTCCGGCAGCAGCTCGGCGGCGCAGCGCCAGTGCTCGCCTTCGTCCTCGGAGTGGTAGACGTGACCCGACCGCGTGCCGAACCAGAGGGCCATCGGGTCGCCGGTGTCGGCGCAGAACGCGTCCCGCAGGACGGTCATGAACGCCCCGTCCTGCGGAAGCCCCGCGGTCAGCGGCTCCCACGAGGCACCCCTGTCGGCGGTCCGGTACACCCGGCACCTTCCTTCGGGGACGATGCGGCCGAGGTCGTGGTCGAGCGGGATGACGAACGCCGTCCCGGGGCGGTGGCGGTGGGTCACCATCGGGAAGCCGAAGTCGGAGGGGACGCCCTCGGCGATCGACACCCACGTGTCACCCCGGTCGTCGCTGCGGTAGAGGCCTCCGTGGTTCTGGAGGTAGAGCACGTCGGGGTCGCCGGCGTCCCGGTCGACCTTGTGGACGCACTGCCCGAACTCCGTGTCCTCGTCGGGGCCGACGGCGCCGGCGACGCCCTTGTTGCGAGCCACCCACGTCTCGCCGTCGTCATCGGTCCGGTAGACACCGCCGGCGGAGATGGCGACGTGCATGCGCTGCTCGTCGCGCGGGTCGAAGAGGATGGTGTGCAGCGCGAGCCCGCCGCCCCCGGGGAACCACTGATCCCGGTGCGGGTGATCCCAGAGTCCCATGACGAGATCGAAGGTCTTCCCCCCGTCGGTGGACCGGAACAACGCTGCCGGCTCGGTGCCCGCCCAGATGTCGCCGCCCGGCGCCAGCGCGAGCTGCCACACCTGCGTGACGGCGGCCGGCTTGGTCTCGCCCGACCAGTGGTCCGTCCAGGTGAGACCAGGGGGGAAGGCGATGCTGCGCTCGTCGTGCTCGGTCCACGTCTCGCCGAAGTCGCCCGAGAGCCGCAGCGTCGGCCCCCAGTGCTCGCTGACCGACGCGGCCACGACCCGCCCGTCGGTGGCCATGGCGATCGCGGGCACCCGCTCGCCCGGGAAGAACGGCCCCCGCTGCCCGTCGCCGTCGATCAGGAAGAGGCCCTTGGCGGTACCGACCGCTGCTCGTCGCTCCACACCGGCACAGTACGCCCAGCGCCGTCGAGAGACATGAGGATCTTCGGGGATGTCTCCCCTTGACTTGAACCTCACTTGAAGTGCAAACATCCTCGACATGCAGATGGACTTCGGGCACTGGATGGCCCTCGAGAGCGCCATGCAGGGTCCACGACCCGCACGCGCCTTCACCCGCGAGACGCTGGCACGCATCGGCGCCTTCGCTGCGCCACATCGACAAGCACTCCTCGGCTTCCTCCTCCTCAGCATCGGCTCCGCACTGCTCACCGTCGCCACGCCCGTCCTCGCCGGACAGGTGGTCGACGAGATCGTCGGCGGCCAGGATGACGGCCGGGTGATCGCGCTCGCCGTCCTCATCGCCCTGATCGCCGTGTTGGACGCAGCGGTGGGCGTGGCGGAGCGCTGGCAGTCGTCCCGGATCGGCGAGGGGCTCATCCTCGACCTGCGTCGAGCGGTGTTCGCCCACGTCCAGCGGATGCCGGTGGCGTTCTTCACGAGGACCAGGACCGGAGCCCTCGTGAGCAGGTTGAACAACGACGTGATCGGCGCGCAACGGGCGTTCACCGGTGCGCTGTCGGGTGTCGTGAGCAACCTGATCGCCCTCGCCCTGACGCTCGCCGTGATGCTGCGCCTGTCGTGGCCGATCACGCTGCTCGCCCTCGGCCTCCTGCCGATCTTCGTGGTGCCGGCCCGTCGCATGGGGGCGCGGCTCGCGACCCTGGAGCGCGAGGCCGCAGGCCACAACTCGGCCATGACGACCCAGATGACCGAACGGTTCTCGGCCCCGGGGGCGACCCTCGTGAAGCTGTTCGGCCGGCCGGAGCGGGAGGCCGAGGAGTTCGGCGCGAGGGCGGAGCGCGTCGCCGTGATCGGGGTGCGCACGGCGATTGGCCAGTACGTGTTCATGAGCGCGCTCGCGATCGTCTCCGCCCTCGCGCTGGCGCTCGTCTACGGTCTCGGCGGCTATTTCGCCGTGCACGGTCGACTCGGTGCCGGGACCGTGGTCACGCTGGCCCTGCTCCTCACCCGCCTCTACGCACCCCTCACCGCGCTCGCCAACGCCCGCGTCGACGCGATGACCGCCATCGTCAGCTTCGAGCGCGTCTTCGAGGTGCTCGACCTCGAGCCGATGATCCTCGAGGCGCCGGGAGCGCTCGCAGCAGGCGACGGACCGGTCGCGGTCGAGCTCGCAGACGTGCACTTCGCCTACCCGGCAGCAGACAAGGTGTCGCTCGCGTCGCTGGAGGACGTGGCCACGATCGACGCGCGGGCCGGTGCCGAGGTGCTCCACGGCGTGTCCTTCCGCGTGGACACCGGGCAGCTCGTCGGGATCGTCGGCACCTCCGGCAGCGGCAAGTCGACGATCGCGTCCCTCGTGCCACGGCTCTACGACGTCGACCGCGGCTCGGTTCGCCTGTTCGGGACCGACGTGCGCGATCTCTCCTTCGACGCCATCAGGGAGACGGTGGGCCTCGTCACCCAGGACGGGCACCTGTTCCACGACACCGTCCGCGAGAACCTCCTGTTCGCACGGCCGGAGGCCACCGACGCCGAGCTGTGGGCGGCACTGCGGGCCGCCCGGCTGACCACCCTCATCGAGGCGCTCCCCGACGGGCTCGACACGGTGGTGGGCGAGCGCGGGTACCGGTTCTCCGGCGGCGAGCGGCAACGCCTCACGATCGCCCGCATCCTGCTCGCGCAGCCGAAGGTCGTCATCCTCGACGAGGCCACCGCGCACCTCGACTCGACCTCGGAGGCGGACGTCCAGGCAGCCTTGGCGCGGGCCCTCGCGGGTCGCACGGCAATAGTCATCGCCCACCGGCTCTCGACGATCCGCGACGCCGACGTGATCCTCGTCGTTGAGGACGGCAGGATCGTCGAGCGCGGGAGCCACCTGGAGCTCCTCGCACTCGGCGGTCGCTACACCGACCTGCACCGCACGCGGTTCGACGACGATCCCGACCTGGCGGTGGCGTGAGCGCCGGCCGGCACGCCATCCGGCCCCCCGGCTTCGTCGACCGAGGTCATCTACGCCGCGCGTAGCCTCGCCGCCATGGCCGAGCAGGAGTACCGACAGACCCGCTTCCGGCGGCCCCCCGGCTCGACCGAGCTGCTGCTGGTGCGACACGGCGAGTCGGAACCGCATGTCCCCGGGCGCTCCTTCACCCTCGTCGACGGGCACGGCGACCCCGCGCTCGCACCCGAGGGGTGGGAGCAGGCCGAGCGGGTCGCCGAGCGCCTCGCTCGCGAGCGCCTGGATGCGATCTACGTCACGAACCTGCGCCGCACCCACGAGACGGCCGCGCCGCTGGCGGCGAGTCTCGGGCTCACGCCGGTCATCGAGCCCGACCTGCGTGAGGTGTTCCTCGGCGAGTGGGAGGGCGGGGTGTTCCGCGAGCGGATGGCGGAGCGGGACCCGATCGCGCAGCGGGTGATCTCCGAGGAGCGCTGGGACGTCGTCCCCGGCGCCGAGCCTCAGGATGAGTTCAGCGCTCGGGTGCAGGCCGCCAGCGAGCGCATCGTTGCCGCCCACCCCGACCAGCGGGTGGCGGTGTTCGCCCACGGAGGCGTCATCGGTGAGCTCCTCCGCTTCGCGGTGGGCGCCAGCCGGGGCTTCGCTTTCGTCGGGAGCGACAACGGCTCGATCTCCCACCTCGTCGTGATCGGCGAGCGCTGGGTGGTGCGCCGGTTCAACGACACGTCCCACCTGCGGGACGGCTTCGACCTCGACCCCGTCCCCGACCTTCCCCAGGGCCGGGGCGACGTCTCGGCCTGAGCTGGGGTCCCGGGCCTAGACCTGGCAGGAACCGCAGTGGTAGGTGAACTTCGAGCCGTAGCGGCTCTTGACCACCGACTGCCGGCAGCGGCGGCACGGCTGCCCGTCGCGACCGACGACCTTGAGCTCGTTGCCGAAACCGCCCGGCTTGCCGTAGTAGTCGACGTACGCGTCGCGGGGCTGGGAGACGCCCCGGTACTTCACGCCGTCGTGGAGCGTCTCGAGCAGCGCCCGGTGGAGGCGTCGCACGTCCTGGGTCGTGAGGCTCGACGCCTCGCGGTCGTAGCGCAGGCCGGCTGCCCACAGGATCTCGTCGGAGTACACGGTGCCGATGCCGGCCATGAACTTCGAGTCCATCAGGAGCTGCTTGAGCCTCGTCTTCTCGCGGTTGAGGGCGGCGCCGAAGGTGTTCCAGCTGATGACGTCCTCGAGCGGATCGAAGCCCATCGCCTTGAGCTCGGGCAGCTCCGCGTCGAGGTCCTCGGCGCTCGTGACGAACGCCTCGCCCGTCGCCTTGGCGTCGATGAAGCGCAGCTGCCCACCGACGGTGAACGTGATGACGATCTGGGTGTCGGGCGAGACCTTCTCCTTGGTGGCCGCCTTCACGATCTGGCTCGTCGTGCCCATGTTGAAGGCGAGCACGTCCTCGCCGAGGCGGAGGAGGAGCCACATCCCCTTGCGGCTGATGCCGTCGATCTTCACGCCCTCGAGGCGCTCCTGGAACGGCTTCTTCGCCTTGTGGCGGGGGATGACCTTGGTGCCGAGCACCTCGACCGCCTTGATCTTCCTCCCGACGACCTCCTTCTCGAGGTCGCGCCGCAGCGTCTCGATCTCCGGCAGCTCAGGCATCAGCGTCGTCCTCGTCGTTCGTCGTGGTGGCCTCGTCGCCCGGCAGGGCGTCTCGCAGCTCGTGCCAGGCATCCCTGGCGGCGGCCTGCTCGGCCTGCTTCTTGGATCGGCCCTCGCCCCGGCCGTGGCGACGGCCGCCGACCACCACCGTGGCGACGAAGCGCTTCGCGTGGTCGGGGCCCTCGTCGTCGACCTCGTAGGAGGGCAGGCCGCCCGAGCTGCGGGCAGCCAGCTCCTGGAGGCGGGTCTTGTAGTCCTGGCCTCCGGGCCCGAGGGCGGCTTCGGCGATGCGCGCCCCGAGCAGGTCGAGCACGAGCTCGGCGGCTGCGCTCCACCCGCCGTCGATGTAAGTGGCGCCGATGACGGCTTCGAGGGCGTCGGCGAGGATCGACGGCTTCTCACGGCCCCCGCTCTGCGCCTCGCCCTTGCCGAGGAGGATCGCCTCGCCGAGCTCGAGCTCGAGCGCGACCTCGGCGAGCGCAGCGGCGCTCACCACCGTCGCCCGGACCTTCGCCAGCTCGCCCTCGGGGAGGTGCGGGTAGCTGCGGAAGATGTGGTCGGTCACGACGAGGCCGAGCACCGCGTCTCCGAGGAACTCGAGGCGCTCGTTCGACGGCATGCCGGGCGTCTCCGCGCACCACGACCGGTGGGCGAGGGCACACCCGAGCAGGGCCTCGTCGTGGAAGCGGCGACGCAGGCGCGCGGTGAGCGCCTCGAGCTCGGGAGCCACGGCTTGGACCGCTCTCAGGAGAGTCGGGCGCAGACGTAGTCGACGGCGTCGCGCACCGTCTTGAGGTCCTCGAGGTCATCGTCCTCGATGCGGAAGCCCTCGACCTGGTCGCTCATGGCCTCCTCGATCGCCTCGACCAGCTCGATGAGCGCGAGGCTGTCGGCTTCGAGGTCATCGGTGAACGACTGACCTTCGGAGATCGACGACGCGTCGATCTCCAGGATGTCAGCCAGGCGGTCGCGGATGATCTCGAAGACCGCGGTTCGGTCCATCGGGGCGGTCTCGGCAGGCACCAGGGCTCCTTGCTCGTTGCGCCGTGGCGGAGGCCGACGGCTGGCCACGGATGACCCGGGAGCGCCGGGTCGCACCACGTGGTCGGGGGTTGGGCCGTCGGAGGGTACACCACCCCGCGCTTGTTCGCTTGTGAACGAGGAAGGGCCTGATCAGGCGGCGACCGCTGCCGCCAACGCCGCGACCAGGTCGGCGACGACCATCTCCCGGGCCACGCCGAGGGCGTTGACCACGGCCCGCTCGGAGCTCGATCCGTGGCTGATGATGCACACCCCGTCGACGCCGAGCAGCATGGCACCGCCGTAGGTGTCGGGATCGAGCTCCTGCACGAGTGGCTCCAGTGCCGGCCAGAGGATCTCGAAGGCGGCCGCCCGCTCGGGCGTGGAGGCGGCGGCCTCGAGGATCTTTCCCTGGACGAAGCGGACGCCGCCCTCCAGCGTCTTCAGGACCACATTGCCGGTGAAGCCGTCGGTGACGACGACGTCGACGTCGTCGCTCATGACGTCGCGGCCCTCGACGTTGCCGATGAAGAGGACGCCGGGTGCCTCGGCGAGGAGGGCGTGCGACTCCTTGACCAGGGCGTTCCCCTTCGTCTCCTCTTCGCCGATCGAGAGCAGGCCGACGCGCGGCGCGTCCACGCCGAAGCGGGAGCGGGCGAAGACCGATCCCATCTGGGCGAACTGGACGAGCCACTCGGGCTGGCAGTCGGCGTTGGCGCCCGCGTCGAGCAGCACGGTCGGGGTGGTGCCGGGCACCGGGATCGGGGTGGCGATCGCCGGCCGCTTCACGCCCTTGATCCGACCCATGCGCAGCAGCGCCGAGGCCATGGTGGCGCCGGTGTTGCCGGCGCTGACCATGGCGGCGGCGCGCCCGTCCCTGACCGCCTCAGCGGCCCGTACGAGCGAGGAGTCCTTCTTCGTGCGCACCGACGATCCCGGGTCGTCGTGCATGCCGATGACCTCGCTGCACGCGAGGACGGAGAGGTCACCCGGATCGGCGGCGGCGATCGCGTCGGCCTGGCCGACGAGGAGCACGTCGATGCCGAGCTCGGCGACCGCGCGGCGGGCGCCGGCCACGATGGCGCCAGGTGCTGCGTCGCCGCCCATGGCATCGAGCGCGAACGGCAACGTCATGAGGGAAGCGGGTACGCCAGCTCGCAGCGACCGTCGGTCACGGCCGGAGGACGATCCGGCTCCGCCGGTCGTCCGGGAGGCAGGCCATCGGATCATCGATGGCCGAGATCACTCGACTTCGATCGCCTGGCGACCGCCGTACCAACCGCAACCGGGGCACACGACGTGTGGGAGCTTGGCGGCCGAGCACTGCGGGCAGACGCTGCGGGGCGGCGCGTCCAGGGTCCAGGCGGATGCCCGGCGGCTGCGGCTCTTGGCCTTGCTCGTCTTCTTCTTGGGGACGGCCATGGCCGGCTTCTCCTGCGTTGTGAGGCGGTGCGGCGCCCGGCACGGCGGAAAACGGAGGGCGGGACGACCGAGTGAGGCTACCGGGCGGCGCCCGGAAGAAGGAAACCGGGCGGGTGTGGCTCCGAGAGGTGCGAGCGTGTTCGGCCTACTCGTCGAAGGTGAGGCCCTCGAGGCCGGCCCAGCGGGGGTCGGCGGCCGGCGGGGTGCACTTGCACGCGACCTCGTTGCGGTCGACGCCACAGCTCGGGCACAGCCCCTCGCAGTCCTCCGTGCAGAGCGGGGCGAGCGGCAGGTCGAGGAGGACGGCCTCGCGTGCCACCGGCTCGAGGTCGATCGTCATGCCGTCGAGCAGCAACGTCTCGCCCTCCTTGGGCTCAGCCTCGAACACCTCCAGGACGTCGCTCCGGAGCGTGCCGGTGACCGTCTTCAGGCAGCGGCGGCACTCCCCCTCCCACGGTGCGACGACCTGCCCCTTGGCGACGACGCCGTCGCCCACCGACTCGAGCCGGGCCTCGATGCGCACCGGCGACCCCGCGGGCATTCGCGTGTCGACGACCTCGAGCTGGTCGAGCGCACCTTCGAGCACCTCGTCCCTGCCCGTTCCGGAGCGGCGGAGCAGGTCGGCGACGTTGACCACGAACGGTCGGTGGGTCGCGCCCACCGGCTAGGAGTCCTGGTCGAAGAAGTCGGCCTCGGACCCCGAGGCCACGTCATCGTCGCCCGCCCGGGGGCTGACGACGTCGGGCACCTCGCCGGACGCCGAGATCGGGCCCTGCAGGCGGGCCCGGCCGGCCTGGACCGTCTTCATCGTGCGGTCGAGGACGATCTCGAACTGGGCGAGCTTCTGGTCGCAGTAGTCCTCGGCCTCGTGGCGGAGGCGGCGCGCCTCGGCCTCGGCCTCCTCCACGGTGCGGCGGGCGGTGTGCTGCGCGGCACGCACGACCTCGGTGCGCTGCACCATGCGCTCGGCCTGGACGCGCGCCTGATCGAGGATGTCGTCGCCCTGACCCTGGACCTTGGCCAGGAACTCGTCGCGCTCGCGGAGCAGCCACCGCGCCTGCCGGAGCTCCTCGGGCAGGCGGTCGGCGGCCTCCTCGACGAGCTCGAGCACCTCGTCGCGGTTGATCATGACCGACGCCGACAGAGGCATGGGCCGGGCGTTGCCGACGAGGTCCGCGACCCTCCGGAGGAGCGTCTCCACGTCGGTGGCACCGACACCGGCTGCTGCGAACTCGTCGTCGTCTCTGATCGTCACGGGCCGAACTTCTCCTTCAGTCGCCGGACCACGTCGTCGGAGACCATCGCGCTCACGTCACCGCCGAACGTGGCGATCTCGCGGATGTACTTGGAGGCCAAGTACGAGTTCGCCGAAGCCGACGGCAGGAACAGCGTGTGCACCCCCGAGATCGTCAGGTTCGTCTGGGCCTGGGCCATCTCGTTCTCGAAGTCCGACACCGCTCGCAGCCCCTTGATGATGAAGTCGGCGCCGACGTCCCTCGCCACGTCGACGACGAGCTTGGACATGGCCACGACCTCGATGTTGTCGAGGTGGCGGAGCGTGTCACGGATGATCTCCTGGCGCTCCTCGAGCTCGAACAGCATCCCCGACTTCTGCGGGTTGCGGATGGCGGCGATGACGACCACGTCGAACAGGTGCGACGCCGTCTCGACGAGCTCCTGGTGCCCGTTGTGGAAAGGGTCGAATGACCCTGGGTAGAGCACGGTCGCCACGGAGTCGTCTCCTGGTCGAAGGGTGCGAAGGGTGCGGGTTCACCGGCTCGCTGCGAGCGTGACCACGGTAGTGCCGTAGCGGCGCACCCGGAGAATCTCCCAGGCCTCGCCGATCACGAGCTCACGGTCGGACTCGAGCACCGCGACGTCGGCGTCGAGGGCGACGAGCAGTGACGCCCACGCCCCGTCCGCGAGCGAGTAGGGAGGGTCGAGCACGGCGAGGCCGACGCGACGTGCCCTCCCCGCGAGGAACCGGCCGACGTCGGACCGCACGACCTCGGAACGGTCGTCGAAGCCCACAGCAGCGACGTTGGCGCGGATTGCGGCGAGCGCCCGGCCATCATCGTCGACGAACGTGGCCGAGGCCGCTCCGCGCGACAGCGCCTCGATCCCCATGGCACCCGAGCCGGCGAACAGGTCGAGCACCTCGACCCCGTCGATGGCGTCGAGGCTGGTGAGGGCGTTGAACGTGGCCTCCCGCACCCGATCGCTCGTCGGGCGCGTGGCGGTGCCCTCCGGTGCGACGAGCCGCCGTCCCCTCGCCGTCCCCGCCACGACCCGCACAGCGGGGACCGTAGCGAGCCCGCGCCGCGGTTTCTGGACGATCGACCTCGCCAGAGCTGGTCCGGCGTCCAGAAAGCGCCGAAGGCGGTGTCCGGCGGTACGGTCCCGGGCGTGGTGAGCCGATGAGCGACCCGTTCGACCAGCGCCGCTCGATCGTCGAGCCGGAGCCGGAGATCGACTGCATCGACTGCGGCGGGCCGTGCCGGCTCACGTCGTTCCCGCCCGAGCTCGGCTGGCAGCCCGGCGATCTCGTCACCTACCGGTGCCGGGACTGCCACGACCGCTGGGACCTGCTGCTGCCGGACGGCCCGGAGGAACGGGACGGCTGAGCGAGTGGCGAGAACCCCGACATGCGTTGTATTCCTGCCATCGCCGGCTGCGGCAGTGCCGCTACGCCGAACGGCCCGAAGGGTGGGAGGTAGACGCCGCTCCGCAGACGACTCTCAGTCATGTCCCCTCCCTCGCCATGTGCGTTCGAGCCCCGGGAGGCTCGTCACGACTTGAGCAGGTAGTCGGTGCGCTCGGCCTCGGCGGTGCCCTCGTCGCCGCCGAGGAGGAGCTCGACCTCGTCGGCGAGGCCGGGGTGGGCGTCGAGGCCGCCAGGCCCGTCGACGAGGGCGAACGCGACCTCTCGCGCCTTCACCACCCAGTCGCGGTCCCGGCGCAGGGAGGCGAGTCGCAGGTCGTTGCGGCCCTTCTGGCGGCTGCTCATGAGCGTGCCCTCGCCGCGCATCTCGAGGTCGACCTCGGCGAGCGCGAAGCCGTCGTTCGACTCGACGAGCGCGTCCAGACGCGCGGCGGCCTCGGTGGGCTGTCCCTCCTCGTCCTTGCACTCGCCGAACAGGTAGCAGGCCGAGGCGGCGCTCCCCCGCCCCACGCGGCCGCGCAGCTGGTGGAGCTGGGCGATGCCGAAGCGGTCGGCGTCGAGGATGACCATGACCGTGGTGTTCGGGACGTCGACGCCGACCTCGATCACCGTGGTCGCCACCAGCACGTCGAGCTCGCCGGCCCGGAAGGCGGCCATGACCTGCTCCTTGTCCCTCGCCGGCACCCGCCCGTGCAGCAAGCCGAGGCGCAGGCCGTGCAGCTCGCCACCGCCGAGCTCCTCGTAGGTCTCGGTGGCCGACGCGACCTCGAGCTTGTCGGAGCCCTCGACGAGGGGGCAGACCACGTACGCCTGGCGACCCTCGGCGACCTCTGCCCGCACGTGCGCCCAGGCCTCCGCCTCCTGCAGCGGGCCCTGGGCCCGCGCTGTCCGGATGGGCGTGCGGCCGGGGGGCATCTGATCGAGGACGCTGACGTCGAGGTCGCCGTAGACGGTCATCGCCGCGGTGCGCGGGATCGGCGTGGCGGTCATGACGAGCACGTCGGGCACCGGGCCGCTCTTGGCGCGCAACGCCGCCCGCTGCTCGACGCCGAAGCGGTGCTGCTCGTCGATCACAGCCACGCCGAGGCTCGAGAACGCGACGGCGTCCTCGAGCAGGGCGTGGGTGCCGATCACGATGTCGACCTCACCCGACGCGAGGCCGGCGGAGAGCACCTTGCGCTCACCGGCGGTCGTCCGGCTCGTCAGCAGGGCGACGGAGAGCTGGCGGGAGCCGAACAGGTTGGCGTCGTCGGTCAGAGAGAACCCCTCGAGCAGCGCGGTCACGGCCTGGTGGTGCTGCTCGGCGAGCACCTCGGTGGGGGCCATGAGGGCGCCCTGGTGGCCGCCCTCGACCGCGGCGAGCAGGGCGGAGACCGCGACCACCGTCTTGCCGGACCCGACGTCGCCCTGCAACAGCCGGTGCATCGGCACCGGCGCCGCGAGGTCGGCGCTGATCTCGGCGATCACCCGCCGCTGCGCCGAGGTCAGGTCGTACGGGAGCCGCTCCTGGAAGGCGCGCACGAGCTCTCCGTCGACGACGTGGCGGTGCCCGACCGAGGTCCGCTCGATCTCGCGCTTGCGGGCGACGAGGGCGAGCTGCACCCGCAGCAGCTCGTCGAAGACGAGGCGCTTGCGGGCGATCGCGACGTCGCCCATGGACGCGGGGGCGTGGATCCCGTGGATCGCGGTGGTCCGGTCGACGAGGTCGTGGCGCCGGAGGACGTCCGGCGGGACGGGATCGGCGAACGCCCCGGCCCGGTCGAGCGCCTGTTGCACCCACTCCCCGATCTCCCAGGTGGTGAGCGCCGCCTTCTCCGACTGGGGGTAGATCGGCACGATCCTCCCCGTCCGGTCGCCGACGAGGTCGACGACCGGGTTCGTCATCTGGAGCCGACCCCTGAACGCCTCGACCTTGCCGAACAGCACCACGCGCGTGCCGGTCGAGAGCTGCTTGGCGCGCCACGGCTGGTTGAAGAACGTGCAGCGCAACGTCCCTCGCCCTCCGTCGGCGTCACGGACCTCGACCTCGACGAGCGTGCGCCGGCCCTTCATCTGGCGGATGGAGGAACGCCCGACGGTGGCGAGGACGAGGGACTCCTCACCGACCTGCAGCTCCGCGATGGTCCGCTGGTTCGTCCGGTCGATGTGGCGCCTCGGGTAGTGCAGCAGCAGGTCGAGCACGTTCTCGACGCCGACGGAGTGGAGCGCCTGGAGCTTCTTCTCGGCCACCTTGTCGAGTCGGGGCACGTCCTCACCGTCGGGGCTGCGGCGGGTGAGGAGCTTCTCGACGGGCTGTCCCTTCAGCCCTCGCAAGCTGCGACCGGCGGGGCGCCGGGCGCGAGGGTCCTCCGACGTCTCGGCCACGGGCCAATCCTGCCGTGCGCGGAGCGTCGGTACGCTCGACCGGGTGCCGATCGCCGACAAGCCGACGTCCTTCGGCCCCCTCCGCCTGGTCGCGACCGATCTGGACGGCACGATCGTGCGCAGCGACGGCAGCGTGTCCGACCGGACGAGGCGCGCCTTCGCCGCAGCCGAGGACGCCGGCGTCGGCGTGGTGCTGGTCACCGGCCGCCCACCCCGCTGGATGTCGACGATGGCTGCCGAGACCGGACACCGCGGGCTCGCCATCCTGTCCAACGGGGCCATCGTCTACGACCTGCACGAGGAACGGGTCGTCGAGGAGCACCCGCTCGACCCGGCAGCCGCCGCCGAGGTCGTCGCCGCCCTGCGAGAGGCCGTGCCAGACCTCGTCTTCGCCGTCGAGCGGGGCCAGCTCTTCGGACACGAGCCAGGGTGGATCCCGCACTTCGGCGTGCGTGACGACGTCCTCGTCGCCGAGATCGACGAGCTGGTGGCCGAACCGATGGTGAAGCTCCTCGTCCGCCACGAGGTGCTCTCCTCCGACGAGCTCGTCGCCGCGGCGCGAGCCGTGGTGGGCGAGTCGTGCACCGTGACGCACTCGGGCGTGGGCACCGGCTTGCTCGAGATCTCCGGCCCGGACGTCACGAAGGCGAGCGCGCTCGCTCGCCTCGCCGCCGACCTCGGCACGGGCGCGGCCGGGACCGTGGCGTTCGGCGACATGCCGAACGACCTGCCGATGCTCGTCTGGGCCGGTCACGGCGTCGCGGTCGCCAACGCCCACCCGGAGGTCCAAACGGTCGCCGACGAGGTCACGGCCTCCAACGACGACGACGGCGTGGCCCAGGTCGTCGAACGGCTCCTCGCCGACGAGGGATAGCGACCCGTGCCCGAGCTGCCCGAGGTCGAGACGATCTGCCGCCAGCTGCGGACTCGCCTCGAGGGGCGCGAGGTGGTCGCCTCCGGCGCCCACCCCTCCGCCAAGTTCGCCACCGCGGTCGACGCCGTCGGCGGTCGGATCACCTCGTTGGGGCGGCGGGGCAAGTACCTGATCGCCGAGCTCGACCACGACCTCGATCTCGTCGTGCACCTCGGGATGACGGGCGTGCTCGCCCTCACGCCCGGCGCCGAGCCGGTCCCGTCGCCGTACCTCCGGGCGTGGTGGTCTCTCGGACCCGCTCAGGTTCCCGAAGGTCGCGAGGTGCTCACGTTCACCGACGTGCGACGCTTCGGTCGCACCGTGGTCGTGCCCCACGGCGAGCACGGCGCGCTGCCCACCCTGGCCGGGCTCGGGCCGGAGCCACTCGGCGGCGACTTCACGCCCGAGCACCTCGCCGCCGGCCTGCGCAAGGCCGGCGCCCCCCTCAAGGCGGTGCTCCTGAGCCAGCGGGTGGTGGCCGGCGTCGGCAACATCTACTGCGACGAGGCGTGCTGGCGGGCGGGGGTGCACCCCGGCACGAGGAAGGTGCCGCCGGGGAAGGTGGCAGCGCTGCACGCCGCCATCCGGGAGGTGCTCACCGAGGGCATCGAGCACGGCGGCACGACGCTGCGCGACTACCGCGACGGCGAGGGCCGCAATGGCTCCCACCAGCGACACCTCGACTGCTACGGCCGCGCCGGCGAACCCTGCACCCGCTGCGGCACGCCGCTCGAGCGCTCCGTGGTCGCCGCCCGAGGCACCACGACCTGCCCGGCCTGCCAGCCACGCCGGCATCTCCGACCGCCCCGGCGAGCGGTCACATCGGGCACTTCCTCCGCATCGTCCGGGCCGAGGGCGGGCGCGCCGGCGCCGACGTGAGCTCGGCGGGGACACCGGCGGGGACGCCCACGAAGCGGGCCGTCTGGTACGGGTGCTACGGCTCGAACCTGTCGGTCGCCCGGTTCCGCCGCTACCTCACAGGCGGCACCCCGCCGGGCTCAGCGCGGGCGCAACCGGGCTGTCGGGATGCGACCCCGCCGACGGGGAACCGTGCGGTCACGTTGCCGGGGCTGGTGCACCTCGCCCACCGCTCGCCGGCATGGGACGGCGCCGTGGCGTTCCTCGACACGGCGGCGCCCGGTCGGTCGCCGGGACGTGCCTACCGCATCTCCGTCGAGCAGCTCGCTGATGTCGTCGCCCAGGAGAACGGCCTGCCACCAGGCTCGGTCACGGTGGACGTCAGCGATCTCGTCACCCGAGGTCGGAACGAGGTGTGCCCGGGCTGGTACGGCACGTCGGCCCACGTCGGCGCCGTCGACGGGGAGCCGTTGTTCACCATCACCTCGTCGTGGTCCCTCGACGACATCGAGGTCGCACCACCGAGCGCCGCCTACATCCGCACGATGGGCGCCGGCCTCGCCGAGGCTCACGGGTGGTCCACGGAGGCGGTCGCCGCCCACCTCCTGCAGTGCCCTGGCGTCGCCCCGACGTGGTCGATCGACGCCGTGGCCGGAGCGCTCCGGGGCTGACGCGCCGCTACTCGACGCCGAGCAGGTAGGGGTAGAGGGGCTGGCCGCCGTGGTGCACCTCGACCTCGACGTTGGGTCGGTGCTCGGCGAGCCACTCGGTGGCCCGGCGGGTGTCAGCGGCGGTGGAGCCCTCGCCCTCGATGATGGTCACCATCTCGTGGCCCTCGCCAACGAGCCGTTCGAGCAGGCCGGTCGTGGCGCCAGCCAGGCTCTCGTCGACCGAGACGATCCCCTGGCGGGCGATGCCGAGCCAGTCCCCCGACGAGATCGGTCCGGCATCGCAGCTGCTGTCGCGCACCGCCCGGGTGACCTCGCCGGCCACGACGGCCTCGGCCGCGGTGGTCATCTCCTCGGCGTTCTCGACCGCCGCCGAGCCGGGGTCGTAGCTCAGGAGCGCGGCGAAGCCCTCGGCGATGCCCCTGGTGGGCACGACCCGCACGGTGACGTCGGTGAGAGAGTCGACCTGCTCGGCGACCGGGATGATGTTCCTGTTGTTCGGGAGGACGACCACCTCCGACGCTCCGGTCGCCTCGACCGCCTCCAGGAGCTGCGCGGTGGACGGGTTCATCGACTGTCCTCCCGCCACGATGTTCTGCACGCCGAGCGAGCGGAAGATGCGGCGGATCCCCTCGCCGGTGGCAACCGCCACCACCGCCGTCGTGACGTCCCGGTCGGGGAGGGGCTCGCGCCCCGCCTCGGCGCCCTCGCGCACCCAGCGCTCCTCCTCGACCTGCTCGAGGAGGTCCGTGACCCGGATGCGGCAGGGCCGGCCGATCTCGATCGCCGCCTCGATGCTCGCACCGATGTCGTCTGTGTGGATGTGGCAGTTCCAGGTGCCGTCGCCGCCCACGACGACGATCGAGTCCCCGATGCCGGCCCACACCTCCTTGAACGCGGGGACCGCATCGTCGGGAGCCTCGAGCAGGTACATGACCTCGTAGCGGAGGTCGGCGATCGAACCGCTCTGACCCAGCTCGCCGTGAGCCGCCGCGCTCGTGAGGTCCGCCATGCCGGCCGGTGCCGCGGGCGGGGGCGGCACGGGACGACCGGCAGCGACCTCGAGCGCGGCATCCAGCAAGAGGAGGAACCCGGCGCCACCGGCGTCGACGACACCAGCCTCCTTCAGGACCGACAGCTGCTCGGGGGTGTCGTCGAGGGCGGCCTGGGCGGCGGCGCGCGCGGCGTCGAGGACGTCGACGAGGGCAGCCGACCCCTGCGCCACCCGGGCGGTGGCGCCAGCTGCAGCCTCCCGGACCACGGTGAGGATCGTGCCCTCCACCGGGCGCATCACGGCCTGGTACGCAGCCTCGGCGGCGGCGGTGAGGGCGAGGGCGACCGTGGAGCCGTCGACGCCCCGGCCGTCGTCGTCCTCCGTGAAGCGTCCGGCGATCCCCCCCAGGATCTGGCTCAGGATGACCCCGGAGTTGCCACGGGCGCCCATGAGCGAGCCGTGGCTGATGGCCTTGCAGGTGGCTGCCATCTCGCCGGCGGCCCCGGAGCGCTCGAGGGTGGCGAGCTCGTCACAGACCGACTCGAGGGTGAGGGCCATGTTCGTCCCCGTGTCGCCGTCGGGCACGGGGTAGACGTTGAGCCGGTTGACCGCATCCTGATGGGATCGGAGCGCATCTCGGTAGCCGGTGACCACCAGGCGCACGTGATCGGCACCGAGGCGCTCGAGGGTGGTCATGGGCGGTGATGCTAACCCCCGGGTGGTGGGCATCGAGACGCTGCTGCTATCGTTTCCGGGTTCCGGTTTCGACTCTTGGCTCGAGGTGCACGTCCCCATGGCAGCAGTGTGTGAGGTGTGCGGCAAGCACCCGTCGTTCGGCATGAGCATCAGCCACAGCCACGTCCGGTCCAAGCGCCGCTGGAACCCGAACATCCAGCGGGTGCGCGCCATCGTGAACGGTTCCCCGAAGCGCCTGCACGTGTGCACGTCGTGCATCAAGGCGGGCAAGGTCACCAAGGCCGCCCGCTCCGTGCGACCCGTCACCTGACGCTCACCCGGCCGTCGGTCTGTCAACGCCTCGTTGTCGTATTTGGCCTTCACCGGGACGGTCCGGCTCGCGAATCGTCCTCCCCGCTGACCCTCCGGTAACGTCGCCTCCGCGAACGACGCGCCGGAGGATGCCGTGCAGGGAGTGGTCAAGTCGTACGACCCGGGGACCGGGCAGGGTGTGCTGATGCGCGACCTCGACCGCTCCGAGTACGACCTCGCCCCCGCCGCGCTGGCGGGTTCGGTCTTCCGCATGCTCCGCCAGGGCCAGCGTGTGGTCTTCGACCTCGACGACGGCGGGCGGGCGACGGCGCTTCGCCTCGGCTCCGAGGTCGACATGGGCACCCCGGGCTTCGACGACGCCGGCGTTCGCATCCCCGACCCCGAGCACGGGTAGCCCCCACGCCCACCCCCGCGCCGGGCGTCGAGCGAACACGGAGTAGCGATGCAGCCAGGAACGCAGACCGATCGGACCACCAACGGCGAGCTCCTCGCCTGGGTCGCCGAGGTCGCCGAGCTGGGCGAGCCGGACACCGTCGAGTGGTGCGACGGCTCCGAGGAGGAGTACCAGCGGCTCACGCAGCTCCTCGTCGACGCCGGGACGTTCACCGAGCTGAACCAGGAGCTGCGTCCGAACAGCTTCCTCGCCCGCTCCGACCCGGGCGACGTCGCTCGCGTCGAGGACCGCACCTTCATCTGCTCCGCCACCGAGGCCGACGCCGGTCCGACGAACAACTGGCGGGACCCAGCGGAGATGAAGGACCTGCTCACCGGGCTGTTCCGGGGTTCCATGAGGGGCCGCACCATGTACGTGGTGCCGTTCTCGATGGGCCCCCTCGGCTCGCCCATCGCCCACATCGGCGTGCAGCTCACCGACTCCGCGTACGTGGCGGTGAACATGAAGCTCATGACCCGCATGGGCCAGGAGGTGCTCGACACCCTCGAGGACGGGGCTTTCGTCCCGTGCCTCCACTCCGTCGGCGCGCCGCTCGCTGCCGGCGAGGAGGACGTGCCGTGGCCGTGCGACGCCGAGAACAAGTACATCGTCCACTTCCCCGAGACCCGTGAGATCTGGTCCTACGGCTCCGGCTACGGCGGCAACGCCCTGCTCGGGAAGAAGTGCTTCGCGCTGCGCATCGCCTCGGCGATGGCCCACGACGAGGGCTGGCTCGCCGAGCACATGCTCGTGCTCGGCGTGACACCGCCGGGCGGCGAGAAGAAGTACGTGGCGGCGGCGTTCCCGTCGGCGTGCGGCAAGACCAACATGGCGATGATGATCCCGACCCTGCCGGGGTGGAAGGTCGAGACCGTGGGCGACGACATCGCCTGGATGAAGTTCGGCGACGACGGTCGCCTGTACGCGATCAACCCCGAGGCCGGGTTCTTCGGGGTCGCGCCCGGAACGTCGGAGAAGACGAACCTCAACGCCCTGCGGACCCTCGACGAGAACTGCATCTTCACCAACTGCGCCGAGACCCCTGAGGGCGACGTGTGGTGGGAGGACCTCACCGACGAGCCGCCCGCAGTGCTGACCGACTGGAAGGGCCAGGAGTGGACGCCCGCGTCGGGGTCCCCGGCCGCCCACCCCAACGCCCGCTTCACGGCGCCGGCGGCGCAGTGCCCGTCCATCGCACCGGAGTGGGAGGACCCGAGGGGCGTGCCGATCTCAGCCATCCTCTTCGGCGGGCGACGCGCCACGACCGTGCCGCTCGTCACGGAGTCCCTCTCGTGGCAGCACGGCGTCTTCCTCGGCTCCATCATGAGCTCGGAGAAGACCGCCGCGGCGGCAGGGAAGGTGGGCGAGGTGCGCTTCGACCCCTTCGCCATGCTCCCGTTCACCGGCTACAACGTCGGCGACTACTTCGCCCACTGGCTGTCGATCGGTGAGCGGGCGGATGCCGACAAGCTGCCCAAGCTCTTCTGGGTCAACTGGTTCCGCCGCGACGACCAGCAGCGCTTCCTCTGGCCGGGGTTCGGCGACAACAGCCGCGTCCTCGAGTGGGTGCTCGCCCGGGTGGAGGGCACGGCCGAGGCGGTCGAGACGCCCATCGGTCGGATCCCCACCGCCGAGAGCATCGACACCGCCGGGCTCGACCTCGATCCGGCTCGGCTGCACCAGCTGCTCACCGTCGACGAGGACGAGTGGCGCAACGAGCTGCCGCTCATCGAGGCCCACTTCGCCGGCGTCGGCGAGCGCCTCCCCCAGGAGCTGATCGACGAGCTGGCAGCGCTCGAGAAGCGCCTGGCCAACTGACCTGCGCGCACCCCGAAGAGGGGTTGACAGCGCTCAGGGCAGGCGGCTCGACCAGGCGAGGGAGAGGACCGATGCCACGAGGGCGGCGGCGAAGGCGCCGCCGACGAACACCTCGCCGACCTCGCGGTCCTCCTCGGTGTAGCCGATGGAGCTGCCGATGTCCTCGTACACGCCGCGCAGCTGCTCCCCCGTCGCCGCCTCGAAGGCGGAGCCTCCCGTGGCGTCGGCCAGCGCGGCGAGGTCGCCGCTGTTCACCGGGACGGGCAGGGTCTCCCCCTGGTACTCGATGGTTCCTGCATCGGTGCCGAAGGCGATCGTCGTCACCGGCACCCCGGCGTCGTGGGCGGCCTCGACCGCGAGCTCGTTGGGCGTGCCGGCTGTGGTCTCCCCGTCCGACATGAGCACGATGTGCGCAGGCACCTCGAGGCCCTCCTCGGTCCCGGGCAGGGAGGCGATGGAGGACAAGGAGGCGATGACCGCCTCCCCGATGGCGGTGGCCTCGGCGAGGGTCAACCGGTCGATCGCGCTGTAGATCAGCTCCCGGTCTGTGGTCGGGGGGACGAGCACGGTGGCCGAACCCGCGAAGGACACGAGGCCGAGGTTGATCTGCGGCGGCAAGAGCCCGGTGAACGACTCGGCGGCCGCCTTGGCGGCGTCGAGACGGGAAGGTCGGACGTCGGTGGCATCCATGGAGATCGACACGTCGATCGCCATGATGATCGTCGCCCGCTCCCGAGGGACCCGCTCGCTGCGGGTCGGCCGGGCGAGCGCCACCACCATGGAGGCGAGCGCGACGAGCAGCAGCACGGCGGGGACGTGTCGACGCCAACCGGGCCGCTTCGGCGCGACGGAGGCGAGCAGGTCGAGGTTCGTGAAGCGCACCACGTAGCGCTGCCTTCCCCAGAGCTGCACCGCCAGGTAGGCGACGGCCAGGCCGACGATGACGATGCCGAGCAGCAGCCGGCCCGGCTCGAGGAAGCTCATCCGGGGACCGTCACCGAGCGCGCTGGCGCCGCGATCCGGCGACGGCGACGGCGCTCCACGAAGGAGACCAGGTCGAGGAGCCAGTCACGGTCGGTGCGAAGGACGAGGTGGTCAGCGCCGGCCGACCGGAGCGAGGCGGCGACGCCGGCACGCTGTGCGGCCGCGGCGCCGGCGAAGCGGTCCCGCACCTTGCGGTCCGACGTCTGCACCTCGAGGAGCCGGCCGGTCTCCGGGTCGACGAGGGCGAGGAGGCCGACGTCGGGAAGCGACAGCTCGCGCGGGTCGACCACCTCGATCGCGATGGTGTCCTGGCGGGCGGCGAGCGCCCGCAACGGCCGTTCCCAGCCCGGTGCGCCGACGAAGTCGCTGATCACGACCGCGACGCCGCGCTTGCGGGCGAGCCGGTCGAGCGCGGTGACGGCAACCCCGAGGTCCGTGGCCCCGCCGCCGTCATCCCTCGGCGCGCGTGCCACCTGGTGGAGCAGGGCGGTGAGGTGGGCGCGGCCGGCACGGGCGGGGATGCGGGAGGTGGACCCGGGCTGCACGACGAGCGCGCCGATGCGGTTGCCGGCGCGTGCGGTGAGGTGACCGACGGCGGTGACGGCGGCGACCACGAGGTCCCGCTTCTCGCACGCTGCGGTGCCGAACGCGAGGCTCGCCGACAGGTCCGCCACCACCCACGTCTCCAGCTCCCGGTCGGCGACCGGCGTGCGGACGTGGGCGACGCCGGTGCGGGCGGTGACGTTCCAGTCCATCCGCCGCACGTCATCACCGGGCTGGTAGCCGCGGGCCTCGCCCGGCTCGCTGCCGGGTCCGGGCACGAGGCCCTGGTGGTCCCCCTGGAGGATGCCGTCGAGGCGCCGGGTCACGGCGAGCTCGAGCTTGCGGAGGAGGACCTCGGCACCGTGGTCCACCAACCTCGGCGGACCGATCGGGCTCACGACGCAGCGCCGGGGCGGCGTGACTCGACGAGCGGGGCGGGCACCACCGAGAGGATGCGGGCGAGGATCGTGTCGGCGTCGACGTCCTCCGCGAGGGCCTCGTAGGAGAGGACGACACGGTGGCGTAGCACGTCGAAGGCCACGTCGAACACGTCCTGGGGCACGGCGTACTCCCGGCCTCGCAGGAGCGCGAGAGCACGGGCCGCGGCGACGAGGCCGAGGCTCCCCCGGGGGCTGGCGCCGTAGGCCAGGTACGGCCCCACCTCGGCGACACCGTGGTCGGCGGGGTGGCGGGTCGCGAGCACGAGCCGCACGGCGTAGTCGGCCACGCCGCCGTCGACGAACACGTCGTCGGTAGCCGCCTGCAGGCGCGCGAGGTCCTCGACCTCGGTGACCCGCAGGGCTCGTGGCGCCCGCACGCCCATGCGGCGCACCACCTCGAGCTCGTCGTGGTGGCTGGGGTAGCCGACGACGAGCTTCATGAGGAACCGGTCCCGCTGGGCCTCGGGCAGCGGGTAGACGCCCTCGCTCTCGATCGGGTTCTGGGTGGCGAGGACGAGGAACGGGTCCGGCACCTGATGGGTGACCCCGCCGATGGTCACGTGGCGCTCGGCCATGACCTCGAGCAGCGCGGACTGCACCTTGGCCGGCGACCGGTTGATCTCGTCGGCGAGGACGAAGTTCGCGAACACCGGGCCGAGCTCGACGTCGAACGACTCGCTCGACGCCCGGTAGATGCGGGTGCCGACGAGGTCCGAGGGGATCAGGTCGGGGGTGAACTGGATCCGGGCGAAGGACCCGCCGACCGCGGTCGCCACGGTCTCGATGGTGAGCGTCTTCGCCAGTCCCGGCACGCCCTCGATCAGGCAGTGGCCTCGGGCGAGGAGGCTGACGAGCACCCGTTCGAGCAGGCGGTCCTGGCCGACGATGACCTTCTTCGCCTCGAACAGAACCTTCTCGAGCAGCGCCGCCTCGCCGGTGGAGGGCACCGGCCGGGGGCCACCACCCGACAGGAGGTAGCTGGGCTCGACCTCGTCGGGCTCGGCAGGCGGGAAGGGGGGGGTCTCGCTCACCGGTCCAACCTTACCGGGGGACCTCTTCCCCCAAAGCAGGCCGGCGGGGCGGGACCGGCGCCGTCTAGCATGCGGCCGTCCACCACACCCGGGAGCCGCACATGGCCGTCAGCGCGTACATCCTCATCCAGACCGAAGGCGGCAAGGCCGCCGCCGTGGCCGCCGAGGTCGGCGAGATCACGGGCGTCGTGTCCTCCGAGGACGTGACAGGCCCCTACGACGTGATCGCCAGGGCCGAAGCCGACGACCTGGACGAGCTCGGGAAGATGGTCGTGAGCCGGGTCCAGATGATCGAAGGCATCACTCGCACCCTCACCTGCACCGTGGTCCACCTGTAGCACCTGCCTTGCCTGCAGCACCCGCGTGCAGCATCCGCCAGCGGGCAGGTCAGACCGGGACCAGGAGGAGGGCCCGGATCCCGAGGCCCATGATGAACAGACCACCGAATCCGTACAGCAGGTGCAGCCGGTGCTCGAGCTGTGCCCGGTAGGCGTAGAGGCACCCGATCGCGATCAGCGCGATGAACCCGTAGAACACGTGGACCTCGGGAGCCTCGATGCCCTCGCTCGACATCGCGGCGACACCCAGACCGACCTGCACGAACATCGAGACCTGAGCAGCGACGGTGAACCACCACAGCGCCCTGGTGCGCAGCGCCGGCAGGCGGTGGGCGGCAAGCGCCCACGCCCCGGCCAAGCCGTTGCCGACGATGGTCACCCACGCCCCGCCGATGTGGAGGTCGAGAAGGATCAGCCACGATACCCCCCGGCCCAGAGGCCGCTCGCGGGCTCCTGCCGCGATGATCGGTCTCGCCGAGTGCGTGGGTAACGTGCCCACCGCCTGTCGTCCGACAAGGAGACCCGTTGCTCTCAGTGCTCAGTGCCAACACGCTCGCCGCGGCCGCGGAGAGCCGGGACAACTTCGCCCGCTTCGACGTGCCGCCGTGGGTGTGGGCGGCGCTCCTCGTCGCCATCGTCGGGATGCTCGTGTTCGACCTGCTCGCGGTCCACAAGTCGGCGCACGTCATCTCGATCAGGGAGGCGACGATCGAGTCCGCCATCTGGATCTCGATCGGGCTCGCGTTCGGGGTCGTCATGCTCATCTGGCAGGGCGGCCAGGCGGGAGGCGAGTACTACGCCGGCTTCCTCATCGAGAAGAGCCTCTCGGTCGACAACGTCTTCGTCTGGGCCGTGATCTTCTCGTTCTTCGGAGTCCCCCGGGCGTACCAGTTCCGCGTGCTCTTCTGGGGCATCTTCGGCGCCCTCGTCCTACGAGGCATCTTCATCTTCGCCGGCGTCTCGCTCATCGAGCGCTTCGACTGGATCCTCTACGTCTTCGGCGCGTTCCTCCTCTACACGGCGGTCAAGATCGCCAGGCACGACGAGAGCAAGCAGGTCGACTACAACAAGAACGTCGCCATGCGGGTGGTGCGACGCCTCGTGCCCACGACCGACCGCTACGACGGCCAGAAGCTGTTCACGAAGGAGAACGGCAAGCGGCTCGCCACCCCGCTCTTCACCGTGCTCGTGCTCATCGAGGCGACCGACGTCGTGTTCGCCGTCGACTCGGTGCCGGCGATCCTGGCCGTGAGCCGGGAGCCGTTCATCGTGTTCGCGTCAAACGCCTTCGCCATCCTCGGGCTCCGGTCGTTGTACTTCCTGCTCGGCGGCATGCAGGGGAAGTTCCGCTACCTCAACATCGGCCTCGGTGTGATCCTCGCGTTCGTCGGCGTGAAGATGCTGATCATCGGCGAGCCGTTCGAGGTGCACCTCCCGACGTACGTGTCGCTCGGGGTCATCACCGTGATCCTCACCGCATCGATCACGGCCTCGCTGCGGGCAGACAAGCGCGATCGTGCGTCGGGCATCCTGCCGCCGAAGCACCTCCCCGTCGACGACGCCGGGGCGCCCGAGCACCCCGGCGGGGTGGACCCCGACCGCGAGCCGTCCTCGCGCCAGCCTGGGCACTGACCGAACCGCGGGACCGTCGACAGGATGGTTCACCGGGTGACCGGGGGGGTCGTCGTCGACTCCCGGGACGCCGCGCCGTCACGTCACAGCGCGGCGGTGAGGATGGCCCGGGCGTCGGCCTCGCCGACCGGCCGCGGGTTGGCAGCGACGTTCCGGTTGCCCTCGGCCATGCGGGCCACCACGTCGACATCCTCCTCGGTGAGGCCGCAAGCGCGGAGACCGGTCGGGAGCCCGAGCCGCTCGACGAGCCTCGATGCGGCACCCGCGGCATCATCAGGGTCGCCGAACGCCTGCCCGATGCGATGGATCTCCGTGGGGACCACGTCGGCGTTGAACCGCATGGCGTGCGGCAGGATCATCGCGTTGGCGAGGCCGTGAGGGATGCCCGTCCTCCCGCCGACGAGCTGGGCGAGGCCGTGGTGCACACCCATCGACGCGTTCTGCAGGGCGCGGCCTCCGAGCATCGCCGCCGCCAGCATGTCGGTGCGTGCCGTCAGGTCACCTGGATCGTCGACGACCCGGGGCAGCGCGTCGGCTGCGCCGGCGATGCACGCCAGGCCGAGGGCCTCGGCCTCGGCTGACCGGCTCGGCGACCACGCGACCTCGACGCCGTGGGCGATCGCGTTGAGCCCGGTCTCTGCGCTCACCCGACCGGGCGTCGTCATCGTGACCTCGGGGTCGTAGATGGCGGCGAGCGGGGCGATCGTGGGACCGCCGGCCCCTGACTTGGTCCGCGACGCCTCGTCGGTCATGCCGAAGAAGGGCGTGAGCTCCGCGCCCGAGTACGTCGTCGGGATGGCGACGTGGGCGACCGCCGGACGGTCGACGTAGGAGGCTCCCGGTGCGCCCGACTCCTGCTCGATGAAGTAGCAGACCGCCTTGCCGAGGTCGGCGCACGAGCCGCCTCCGAAGCTCACCACGCAGTCGATGTTTGCGTCGCGCGCCTGTGCGACCGCCGCGCGGACCCCGTCCGTCGGCACGTGGGAGCGGACGTCGGCGAAGGTGGCGACGACGGACCTTCCGAGGAGCATGACGAGGCGCTCACCGTCGTCGGAGGCGCGGCGACCGCCGGTCGTCACGAGCAGCGCACGCCGTGCCCCGGTCTCCCGCACGACCTCCGCCACCCGGTTGAGCGCACCGGCTCCGAAGTGGATGCGCTGGGCGTATCCGGTGTGGATGAAGGCATCCCGGCTCACTTCAGCCCCGCCAGCCACGGCTCGAAGCGGTCGACGGGCAGGTCGACCTCGCCCTGCTCGCCGCGCGTGGCGCACACGAGCACGACCCGGTGGCCCTCCGAGGCCGCCCGCGCCATCAGACCGCCGGTCGCGATCGACTCGTCGTCGGGGTGGGCGTGGAAGCAGACGAGGGTTGCCACGCCCGGCAGTCTGCCCGACCGTGCTGCTCCCCCCGCTACCTGATCGCGCCTGCGGCGCGAAGCGACGCGACCTCGTCGGCGCCGAACCCCCACGCCTGGAGCACCTCGTCGGTGTGCTGACCCGGGTGCGGGGGCGGTCTGCTGATCTCGGGCTCGGTCCGGCTGAATCGCGGCGCCGGCGCCGGCTGCCGGACACCCGCCACCTCGGTGAAGGTGCCCCGCGCCGCCAGGTGCGGGTGGGAGTGCGCCTCGTCCAGGGACAGCACGGGGGCGAAGCACACGTCGGTGCCTTCCATCACCTCGCACCACTCGTCACGCGTCTTCTCCATGAAGATGCCTGCGAGGCGCTCCTTCAGGGCCGGCCACTGCAAACGGTCGTGCTGGTGCGGGAGGACCTCGCCCTCCAGCCCGGTGAGGCGCAGGAGCTCTGCGTAGAACTGCGGCTCGATGGAACCGATCGAGACGTAGCGGCCGTCAGCGCACTCGTAGACGTCGTAGAAGTGGGCGCCGGTGTCGAGCAGGTTCGTTCCCCGCTCGGGCTGCCAGACGCCCACGGCCTTGAGGCCGTAGAACATGCTCATCAGGGTGGCGGCGCCGTCGACCATCGCCGCGTCGACGACCTGGCCCTCGCCAGTGGCGCGGGCTTCGAGCACAGCGCACACGACGCCGAACGCGAGGAACATCGCTCCGCCACCGAAGTCGCCCACCAGGTTGAGCGGCGGCGTCGGGGCCTGCCCTGCCCTGCCCACGCCCTCGAGCGCGCCGGCCAGGGCGATGTAGTTGATGTCGTGCCCGGCGTTCTGCGCGTAGGGGCCGTCCTGGCCCCATCCGGTCATCCGCCCGTAGACCAGCTTCGGGTTGCGCCCGAAGCAGATGTCGGGTCCGAGGCCCATGCGTTCGGTGACGCCGGGCCGGAAGCCCTCGATGATCGCGTCGGCGCCCTCGACGAGGCGGAGGACAGCCTCGACGCCGTCCGGGTGCTTGAGGTCGACACCGATCGAGCGACGGCCCCGCAGCAGAGGATCGGCCGGAGGCGAGGCGGGATCCCCGCCCGTCACGGCCCGGGCGCGGTCGACGCGGACGACCTCGGCGCCCATGTCGGCGAAGAGCATGGCGGCGAAGGGGCCGGGGCCGATCCCCGCGAGCTCGATGATCCGGACGCCCGTGAGCGGTCCGGCCACGTCAGGCCGCCCTCGAGGCGTTGGCGGCGGCGGCGTCGATGAGGGTCGCCCACAGCGCCTCGGGGAGGTCGTGGCCCATGCCCGGGATGACGAGCAGCTCGGCCTCGGGAATCACCTTCGCGGTGGCCTCGCCGCCGCTCACGTCGATCAAGGGGTCGTCCGCGCCGTGGATGACGAGGGTGGGCACCGACACGGAGCCGAGGTCGGCGGTGCGGTCGGGGGAGGCCATGATGGCGACGAGCTGGCGGGCGACCCCGACCGGGTCGTTCGAACGGTCGAACGCGGCCATGGCGCGCCGGCGGATCACGCCCTCGTCCGTCGGGAAGCCGGGCGAGCCGATGACCTTGGTGGCCGACACCGCCCGGTCCGCCGCCTCGTCCCGGTTGCTCGGCGACGACGCGAGCAGGGCGGTGACGGCCTCACCGGTCGGCGCGCCGACGGAGGGGTCGCCCGTCGTCGACATCACCGAGCACAGCGAGCGCACCTTGCCCGGGTGACGGCTCGCCAGGGACTGGGCGATCATCCCGCCCATCGACACGCCGAGGACGTGGGCGGGCGCCATGTCCAGGACGTCGATGAGCGCGGCGGCGTCGTCGGCCATGTCGGCGATCGTGTACGACGCCGTCGAGTGGTCACCGGCGACCGCCTTCATCACGTCGGGGACGGGAGCGTCCGTCATCCGGCTGGAGAGGCCGACGTCCCGGTTGTCGAAGCGCACGACCCGGAAGCCGTGATCCGCGAGCTGCTGGCAGAACCGCACGTCCCAGCTGGTCATCTGCACGGAGATCCCCGTGACGAGGAGGAAGCCGGGGTCGTCGGGCGAACCGAGCTCGTCGTACTCGATGTCGATCCCGTTGGCGCGCACGTTGGGCATGGTCGAAACACTCGCCCACACTTGACTGCCCGGTCAAGAGCGGTCGGGCAGCAGCGCGTGCTTCGAACGGGTCCTCGTCGCCGGAGGATGACTGCCGAAAACGTCCCAGCGGCTCACGCTCCGCGGCCACGCCCTTCCTCAGCGACCACGCATGGTGTTTCGCCGAGCGCCGACCGGGGGTACCCAGATGGCAGCGAGGCGCACGTCTCGTCAGCGGGGAGTGGGACAGGCCCCTCGCCAACTGCAGACAGAGGAGATCTCATGGGCATCGGAGTCAGCGTCTTCCTACTCGCCGTGGGCGCCATCCTGGCGTTCGCCATCGAAGTCACGACCGAGGGCGTGAACCTCAACACGATCGGCATCATCCTCATGATCGTGGGGGCGATCGGCCTGCTGGTCTCGCTGGTCTTCGTCAGCAGCCTCACCGGACGAGGCGAGGACCGGGTCATCCGAGAAGAGCGTTACTGAGACAGCTCACCCGCCTGGCGACGGCGGTCGCCGACCGGGCAGAAGACGAACCACAGGGGGCCGGGAACCCGGCCCTCTGTCGCGCCCGGCTCGTCGCGCCCGGCCGCAGGCGGTGCTCAGAGCCGGTCGAGGAGCGACGTCTTCTTGGCGTCGAACTCGGCCTGGGTGACGATGCCACGCCGGCGCAGGTCGTCGAGCCTGGAGAGCTGATCGGTCACCGAGTCGCCCACCAGCCGGCCCGTGGACATGCGGCGCTGGTTGTCCTCGATCTGCCGGTAGATCTCCTGCTGGACGGCAGCGGGCCGAGGCACGTCGCCGAAGCGCTGGCGGCCCCGCTCGCCACCCGACTCGATCACGAGGTCGCCGGAGCGCAGCAGCCGCTCGAACAGGGACTGGCTGGAGAACACGCTGTTCACCCGCTCGAGCGGGACCTCGATGCCGTGCTTGGAGAGGACGCCTGACCGGTGGATGAGCCGGTCCGTCGTGACCACGAAGCTCGTCGACGCCCACCGGGCGTAGCGCCCCGTGAACCACGCGAGAGCGGCGAGCGTGACGCCAGCGAGCGTCAGCTGCAGCCACTCGTGGAGACCCTCAGCCGCCGATGCGACGAGTCCGCCGACAGCGAGCCCGAGGAGCAGCGCAGGCCCGAGGAAGTACCGCCAGTGGGGACGCACGTCGACCACCAGCTCCTCGCCGTGGTTCAACAGCCTGCGTGGGAACGCCACGCCGCGAGGGTACCGGCGGCGCCCCGCTCGTCAGGGCGGCACGGCCTCAGCGGAAGACGCGCCGGCGGAAGATGCGGTCGTCGGCCACGACCCGGTCGAGGAAGAGCAGGCCGTCGAGGTGGTCGAGCTCGTGCTGGAGGGCACGGGCCTCGAACGCATCCGCCTCGATGGTGACCGTTCGACCATCGAGCCCGATGCCGCGCACCACCAGCTCGAGGGCACGGGCCACGTCACCGGTCAGGTCGGGGACGCTCATGCAGCCCTCGCGGCCGACCTCGGCGGGGCCTGCCTGGAGGACGACCGGATCGAAGAGGACGATCTCGCCGTGGCAGGAATGCGCCTTGCGATGCCCGCTGACGTCCACGCAGAACGCCCGCTTGGACACGCCGATCTGCGGCGCGGCGACACCGACGCTGTGGTCCGAGCCACGCATGGTGTCGAGCAGGTCGGCGCCGAGCTGGCGGGCGGCGGCGTCGATCACGACGACGGGCTCGGCGAAGCGCGACAGGACCGGGGCGGGGAGGCATACGACGGGACGGATCACGGGGGGTTGGGCGCGGTGCGGCTCAGAGGATGTCGGCGTCGTCAGCGCGCACGCGGATCTCGACGCGGAGATCATCGGCGAGGCCGGCGAGCTCCTCCTGCAGCGCGGACACGTCCGCTCCCTCGGGGAGGACGATGTCGAGCAGCATCACGTAGACCGGCTCTTCGGGAGTGCCGATCGTGCGGGTCGTGAGATCGACGACGTTGGCATGGCGCTCGGCGAGCGCCGTCGTGACCCGGTGCACGATCCCCGGCTGGTCGGCGCCGTGGACCGAGACCGCCCAGGAGGTGCCGACGTCGCCGACCACCGGGGGGTCATCGCCCTCCTCGGTGAGCGGGCGCACCGCCACGGTGAGGCCGATGGCAGCCGTCTCCTCCGCCAGCGTCCGCTCCAGCGCGTCGGCGGTGCCCTCTGCGGACACGTCGACGACGAGGACCATCGCGAACTGCCCCGCCAGGTTCGTCATCGCGGTGTCTGCGAGGTTCGCACCGTTCCGGACGAGGACACCGGTGACGGTCGCGACGATACCGGGGCGGTCGGGACCGAAGGCGGTGACGACGACGCGGGGCACAGAGGCAGGTTAGGCGCAGGGCCGAGCGGTCACGCCCAGCCGAGCTCGTCGAGACGGTCGTCGTCGATCCCGAAGTGGTGGGCGACCTCGTGGATGACGGTGATCCGCACCTGATCGACGACCTCCGCCTCGTCGCGACACCTGCGGCAGATGGGGATCCGGTAGATCGTGATCCGGTCCGGCATGGCGAGACCGCCGTAGGTCTCCCGCTGGGTGAGCGGGATGCCCTGGTAGAGGCCGAGCAGGTGCCGATCGCGGGCCTGGTCCCGAACCTGCACCACGACGTTGTCCATCTTCAGTCCGAGCGCCTCGGGAATGCCGTCGAGGGCCTCGGCGACGAGCTCCTCGAACCGCACGGGGTCGATCTCCACCACAGCGGGGAACCTACCGGCCACCTACAGTCCGCCCGTGCGCTTCCACCTCGAGCAGCCGTTGCCCGCGCGCGTGGACGAGGTGATCGACGTCCTCGTCGACGCCGGCTTCCTGGCGAGCCTCTCCGACCTCCCGAAGCTAGGACG
Organism: Acidimicrobiales bacterium; assembly: GCA_040905815.1. GTDB lineage: Bacteria > Actinomycetota > Acidimicrobiia > Acidimicrobiales > CADCSY01 > CADCSY01. The sequence continues at coordinate 3,485 of JBBDQT010000053.1, read as the reverse complement.
CCCCGAGGTCCTCGAGCAGCGGTCGGACGGCGACCTCGTGCACCAGCGTGTGCGGTACCGGTTCTCCGGCGACCTCTCCCCCGCCGTCACCGCCGTGGTCGACCCGGCGAAGCTCATCTGGGTCGACGAGACGACCTATGACCTGGAGGCGGGCTCGGCCACGTTCCGCATCGTGCCCGAGCACTACGGGGACCGGTTGCAGGCCGGCGGGACCTACCTGTTCTCGGCGACCGGCCCCGACACGTGCCTCCGGGTCGCCGACGGCGCGCTGACCGTGCGCTTCCCCCTCGTCGGCCGCAAGGTCGAGCGCGCCATCGTCTCCGGCCTCGAAGAGCACCTCGACCAGGAGGCGGTCCTCGTCCGGCGCTGGTTGGAGGGGGGCGACCGCTGACACCGAGCGACCGGTCGGCGCGATTCAGGCGCGGGGGGCGAACTCGGCGACGACCGGTGCGTGATCCGAGGGCATCTTGCCCTTGCGGGCGTTGCGGTCGACGAGCACCCACGACAGGCGCTCGGCGAGCGGCGCGGTGGCGAGCAGCAGGTCGATCCGCATCCCGAGGTGCTTGTGGAAGTTCCCGGCCCGGTAGTCCCACCACGTGAAGAGACCGTCCTCCTGGTGCCGCTGCCGGAAGACGTCGACGAGGCCCCAGTCGCACAGCGCTCGCAGAGCACTCCGCTCCTCGGCGCTGACGTGGGTGCCGCCATGGCAGGCCTCCGGGTCCCACACGTCCCGATCGTCGGGAGCCACGTTGAAGTCGCCGAGCACCACGGCGTCACCCGAGGGGTCCGCCGTCGCCGCCATGTGGGCCTTGAGGCGAGCGAGCCAGTCGAGCTTGCGGTGCCACTGGACGTGGCCCACCTCCCGGCCGTTGGGGACGTACACGGTCGCCACCCGCACCCCGCCGCACGTGGCGGTGACCAACCGCGCCTCGTCGGCAGGGCCCATGTCGTCGGCGAACCCGTCGACGACGTCTTCGATGCCGACCCGGGAGACGATGGCCACGCCGTTCCACCGGCCCTCACCGTGGTGGACGCTCTCGTAGCCGAGGCCCGTGAACACCATCGCCGGGAACGCGTCGTCGGTCGACTTCGTCTCCTGGAGGCACAGCACGTCCGGCTGGACCTCCTGTAGCCACTGCTCCACCCTCGGGAGCCTGGCCTTCAAGGAGTTGACGTTCCACGTCGCGACACGCACCCCGGCACCGTACCGGCGCCCAACGGCGCGGCAGCCCGAAGATGAGCGCGGGTCCGACACCAACCGATCAGCCGGGGGCGGTGCGGTCAGGTGTCGTCAGAGGGCGCAGAACGGGATCGGCTCGGCGCACGCTTGCGGGCAACCTTGGCGTCGCCCTCCGAGGCTTTCGCGTCGTCAGCGTCGGTCGTCTTCTTGGACGCCCGCTTGGCAGGCGCGCGCTTGGCCGGTCGCTTCTCCGGCGGCGCTGCCTCGGACTTCGGTGCCTCGGACTTCGCGCTGCGGGCCCGCTTCGCCTGGGCAGGAGCGGCCTTGCGAGCCGCAGCCTTCTTCGCCGGAGCGCTCGACGTCGGCACCTCGGTCGCCGGCGCCTTCTTGGCGGCCCGCTTCGCGGTGCGCTTCGCCGGTGCGTCGGACGCCGGGGCTTCCGGCGGGGGGGCGGCATCGGCGGGAGCGGTGGCTGCGACCCGGCGACCGCGGCCGCGGGGCGGTCCGGCGGGCGCGTCGTCGGCCGGCGTGTCGGAGGGCGGGGCGTCGGCGCCTCTGCGGGCACGGCGGCGCGCGGGCGCTTCGTCCGCCTGCGGTGCGGACTCGACCGGGGCCGCCCTGCGAGCACGACGACGAGGCGCCGGCTCGACCGGCGGCTCCGTGCTGTCGGAGGCCGCAGCCTCCTCGACCGGTTCCGGTGCCGCCTTGCGGGTGCGACGACGGGGCTTGGGTGCTTCGTCCTCGGGTGCAGCCACCTCGACCGCTGGCGCGGCTGCCTTGCGGGTGCGTCGGCGGGGCGCCGGCTCGGCGGCCGGCTCCGGTGCCGCCGCCTCCTCCGGCTCGGCGGGCGCCGCCGCCTTCTTGAACCTGCGCCGACGGACCGGCTGGTCATCGTCGCCGTCAGCCGGCGCCACCCGAGCGCGGGTGCGGCGCTTCAGCGCCTCGTCTCCGTCGCCGCTCGCCTTCGTGCCGGCTCGTCCTGTGGCCGGCTGCGCGTCGTCCTCGTCGATCCCCTCGGCCCGGTCGGTGACGCCGTCGAGCTGCTCGAACCCGGGCAGCGCCAGGTCGACGGCGCGGCGGGGTCCGTCGATCGCCTGGACGACGAAGGCGCGGACCTCTCCCCGCTCGAGGACGTCCCTGGCAGCCCGCGGCGGCGGGTCGCCGAGGTACTTCAGCGGCACGTAGCAACGGGCCTCGCCAACCGAGACGTAGGCGCCGTGGCTCGAGAACTCCGTGACCTCGCCCTCGACGGTCTCGCCGACGGCGTGGTCGCTGATGAACGTGACGAAGGCGAGGCCGTCGTTCACCGGCTCGGGCGACGCGGCGCCGCCGCGCTTGCGCCCGCCACGACGTGCTCGGTCGCCGCGGTCGCGGCCGCCGCCTCCGGGTTGCGCCCGCTCGTCCCGGCCACGTCCGCGGGCTGCGCCGGGCGGCGGGACCTTGGGCGTCGGCATGGGGAGGTTCGCGGCCGGGGACGAGGCGGACCTGCGGGGTGACGACCTGCTCGCGCTCTTCGCGGACGCCGTCTCGCCGCCGCGCACCCGCTTGCGCGACGCAGCGCGGGTCGCCTGGCGGCTCTTCTGGCCGCGCACCGGGGTGCGGGCGGTGAAGACCCACCCGATGACGGGGACGGGCTTGCCACCGATCAGGCGGCCCTCGTCGAAGAGCCAGTCGTACTCACCGTGGAACTCCTGGAAGGAGTCGTTGGAGAACACGGTCGCGTTCGCCTTCTCGGCGATGGCGAGGATGAACGCGTCTCCCCTGCCGATCGTGCCCGCCGGTGGCGTGAGCAGCTCGTTCGCAGCCAGCGCCTCGTCGTACATCTGGCGCTCGGACGGGTCGATGCGGTGCTCGAAGGTGGCGTCCACGACGACGATGAACTGATCGTGCGGGTACTCCTCGAGGAAGGAGCGGACCGCCTCGTCGAGCTGGGCCAAGCTGGGCAGGCTGCGACCTTCGGTCGCGATGTTGGAGCCGTCGATGACGACGACGGAGTTCTGGGTCATGTTGGCGACCAGTCAACCACCTGTGTGCGCACGCGTCGCGCACCCCGGCCGTCTTTAACCGCCGCGCCGCACCTACGCTCGGCTCGATGGACGTCACCGGAGCGCCATGCAGCGGGTCTGCGAGGGCTTCTATCCCGGCAGCGCCATCGTGCCCACGATGATGGTGGGCGCCACCGACGCCCGCTTCTTCCGCCACGCCGGCGCCACCGCGTACGGCTTCGGGCTGTTCAGCGAACGTCTGCGGTACGAGGACTACGCCGTGATGTTCCACGGCGACGACGAACGGGTCGACGTCGAGT
>JBBDQT010000052.1:0-1582 GCA_040905815.1 Acidimicrobiales bacterium | reverse complement strand
ACCTGGATGTCGCCGATCAAGTCCGCCATCAGGTCGGCTCCGGGACCGGCACCGGCGGCGGGGGGCCGACGTAGCGCGCGCTCGGGCGGATGATGCGGTTGTCGGCCGCCTGCTCGAGGATGTTCGCGCACCATCCGATGACTCGGCTGGACGCGAACGTCGGCGTGAACAGGTCGCGAGGCAGCCCGCAGTGGTCCATGACGACGCCGGCGTAGAACTCGACGTTGGCGTACAGGTTGCGGCCCGGCTTCAGCTCGGCGAGCACGTCCACGACCGTCCGCTCGACGTCCTTGGCGAAGTCGACCTTGGACGCGCCGATGCGCTCGGCGACGCCCCGCAGGAACACCGACCGGGGGTCATCTGTCTTGTAGACGGCGTGTCCGAACCCCATGATCTTGTCGCCCCGGCGGACCGCCTCGACCAGGTACGGGCGGGCGTTCTCGCTCGTGCCGATGGCGTCGAGGAGGTCCAGCGCCCGGCTCGGGGCGCCGCCGTGGAGGGGGCCGGACAGGGCGCCGATGCCGGCGATGACCGCCGCGCCGAGGTCGGCACCCGTGGAGGTGACGACGCGAGCGGTGAACGTCGAGGCGTTGAAGCCGTGGTCGACGGTGGTCATCTGGTACTGCTCGACGGCCCGCGCGAGGTCGGGATCCGGCACATCGCCGGTGAGCATGTACAGGTAGTTGGCGCCGTAACCGAGCTCGGGGTGCGGGTCGATCGGTTCGAGCCCTTGGTTCAGTCGGTGGAGGCTCATGATGAGCGTCGGCATCACCGCGCAGACCTGCATGGCGTTGGCCTTCAGCGTCGCCGAATCCACGTCGAGGCTGGGGCGGAAGTCACTGGCGTCAGCGATGAGCGAAACCGCCGTGCGCACGGCGTCGAGTGGCGTGAACCGGTCGCCTGCCCTCGCGAGCCCGGGGAGGAGCGGCTTGACCGCTGCGGGGACCTCGCGCCGAGCACGGATGTCGGCGACGAACGCCTCACGCTCCGACGCGCTCGGCATCCCGCCCTCGAACAGCAGGTGCCACACGTCTTCGAGGGTCCGCTTCGCTGCCAGCTCCACGGCGTCGTACTCGCGGTAGTGGTAGAAGCCCTCGGTCCCCCGGACGTCGCCGACCTCGGTCTCGGCGACGATCACACCCTTCAGCCCCGGCGGCGCGTTCCTGAGGCTGGCGTGGACGACAGGCTGGATCTGGGCGACGGACATGAGGTCGCGCATCGAGACGATGCCCACCAGGACGCCGTCGTCGACGACGGGGACGTGGCGGTAGCCGTGCTCGACAAGCCGGGCGAACGCGGCGACGGCGTCGGAGGCAGGCGTGACGACATCGGGGTCAGCGGTCATCCACTCCGAGACCTTGGTGGCCGCTGCCTCGGCGCCCGATGCGGCGAACCGGACGAGATCCCGCTCCGTCAGGATGCCGATGCAGCGGTCACCGTCGACGACGAGCACCGAACCGACCCGTAGGCGCTCCATGCGGGCTGCGACGTCGGCGATGGTCTCCGATGGCAGCGCGGTCACCGGTGGTGCGCTCATCAGCTCGGCGACGGTGCGCACCTTGGGCGCCTCGGCCACGGCTCT
>JBBDQT010000051.1:5061-9719 GCA_040905815.1 Acidimicrobiales bacterium | reverse complement strand
GGCGTCGCGCACCGACTGGCTCTCGCCCGCCCGGCGGGCCTGGTTGAGGAGCTCGGCGACCGGGTCAAGCCGATCAGGCCCGAGCGAGGCGCGGGCGCTCGAGGCCGCGGGCTCCGCTCCGACGAGCGGCACGAGGGCGGCGAGCAGCTCGGCGACGTCCTGGTGCAGGCGAAGCCGTTCTGCGCCGGATTCGCCGAACGCGAACTCGGTCAGCCAGGTCTGGCCCTCCTCGTCGACGACGACGCGGCCGGCGTGCAGGTCGCCGTGGGCGACGAGCGCTTCGTGGAGCAATCCGACCTGAGCCCACAGGTCGGCGAGGAGCGCATCGTCGACCCGAGCGTCCGCGAGGAGCGTGCCGTCGACGTGTTCGGTCACGATCACGCCGACGCCGGCTCCGAAGGTGCGGACGGCGACCACGGCGGGCACACGGGCTCCAGAGGCGCGTGCGAGGAGGGTGGTCGTCGCCTCGTGGTCGAGGCGCTGGCGGGGCGTGGCGAACGGGGCCTTCTCCCGGACCCACCGGGAGACGAGCCGGCGCCAGCTGCGGTGGACCACATCGGCCTCGCGCTGGTCGGGACCGACCACCACGACGTGGAAGCGACCCCTGGACGTCGTGGCGGTGAACGCGTTGTCGTGCACGCGCTCGAGAGCGGTCGGCGCGAAGCCCATCGACCGGAGCGCCTCCTCGGCGACCGCCAGCGTCGGCCTCCCGCCAGGTGCGCCGAACAGCAGGTGGACCGCAGCGCCGATGGCCCAGCCCAGGGCGTAGCCGCCCAGCACGTCGAGAGGGAGGTGAGCGCCGACGTAGATGCGTGATGCGCCGACCAGCAGGGCCAACCCCCATGCCAGGCGGCGGAGCCGGCGGGGGAGCCATGGGCCCGCGACGGTGGCGAGCGTGGCCGAGATCGCGGCGTGGCCGGAGAGGTAACCGAGACCGTGCACGACGTCGCCGTGCAGGTAGGCGTCGTCGAACAGCACACCGGGCCGGGGCCGGTCGAAGAACACCTTGATCGCCTTGGCGAGCCACCAAGCGAGGATGCCGGCGGCAGCCAGCTCCACGGCGAGCAGCCTGCGGCGGGCGAGAGCGGCGAGGGCGGTGAACAGCGCGACGGAACCGACGGCGCCGGCCTGCATGGGCAGCCAGATCACGACGAACAGCCATCGGGGGAGGTCGTTGAGCAGCCAGAAGGCGTCCTCCTCGAGCACCGGGACGTGGTCCGGACTGATGGGGGCCGCGGTCAGGGCGAGGGCGACGAGCGCGAGCACGAGGCGGACGAGGTCTCCGACGTGGCGGGACAGCGGGCTCAGGTAGCCGTGGTGGGGCTCGGTCACCGTCCGATCTCGTGCCACTGTCGTACCCTCCACGGACCCGGCGCCGGGACCCGCAGCGTAGCGAGCACGACGATCGTGAGGAGGTTGCGTGACCGACCTCGAGGACGAGCCGCAGCCGACGATCACGCCGCCGCGGAGCCGCTCCCGTCGGGTCGTCCAGGCAGCGCTCTCCGTCGCGCTCGTGCTCGCCGTGTTCGGCGGCGTCCTCCCCCGCATCGCCGACCTCTCCGAGGTGCGCGAGGAGATCGGTGCCATGACCGCCATCGAGGGGGGATCGCTCCTCCTGCTCGGCGTGTGGAACCTCGTGAGCTACGCCTTGGTGTACCTGTCCGCGCTGCCCCGGCTGCGCCTCGGTCAGGCGATGGTGGTGGCACAGGCGTCGACCGCCATCGCGAACACCGTGCCCGGAGGTGCCGGCTTCGGCATCGGCGTGACCTGGGCGATGCTCGCCTCGTGGCGCTTCCGACGTCCCGAGATCACTCTCCTCGTGCTGGTGACGGGCGTCTGGAACGTCTTCGCCAAGCTCGCCCTTCCCGTCGTGGCGCTCGCCCTGCTCGCCGTGCAGGGGGGCACGACGACGGGCTCGATCGCGGCAGGTGCCGCTGGGATCGGGATCCTCGTCGCCGCCGTCTTCACCTTTGCGGTGATGCTGCGCAGCGAGGCGGGAGCTCGCCGGGTCGGTTTCGGAGCGCAGCGGATGGTGAACCTCGTGCGCCGGGTCGCCAGGCGCGCGCCGATCGAGGGCTGGGACGCGTCGGCAGCGTCGTTCCGGTCGACGACCAACGAGCTCTTGCGCCGCCGCTGGCTCCCCTTGACCGTGTCGACGCTCGTCAGCCACCTCACGCTCTTCGCCGTGCTGCTGCTGACCCTGCGCCACGTGGGCGTTTCGGAGGCGGAGGTGTCGTCCGCGGTGGTGCTTGCCAGCTTCGCGTTCGTCCGGCTCATCTCCGCGCTGCCCCTGACGCCCGGCGGGCTCGGGGTCGTCGAGCTCGGCCTCACGGCCGCGCTCGTGGCGGCCGGCGGCGATCGTGCTTCTGTCGTCGCCAGCGTGCTCGTCTATCGCGCGGTCACCTACCTGCTCCCCATCCCGATCGGCGCGCTGTCGCTCCTCCTGTGGCAGCGATGGTCGGGGCGGTCGGCCGCTCAGGTGTCGGAAGGGACCGGGTCGAGCTCGGTGTCGTAGCGGCGCTCGACCTCGCGAGCGAGCGCCGCCCGGGAGATGAAGTCGAGCGCCGCGTCGAGCTCGACCTCGAACGCGTCGAAGTCGTACCGGCCCCGGGGCACGGCGAAGTCGTAGCTGACGCACCCGCCCTCGAACTCGTGCAGCCACGTGCCCCGGCTGTGCGTGTCGAGGTCGTCGACCCTGAGCGACCGCCGGATGTCCTCGTCGGGCGCCGGCGCCTCGGTCGAGCCGGACGTGTCGCACCTCGCCGCGAGCGTCACCCGGACTGCTTGACGCCCCACACGGTCGTTGCGCAACCAGAACCGCGCTCGTCCGTCCCGGAGCTCCATCTCTCCGAACGACCAACCGATCGGGAACGTCTCGATGCACGGGACGAACCGGGCGGACGGCACTGCCTGGGCGATCGTCACCAGCTCACCGGACGGTTCACAGTCGGGAACGCCGGCACTGGTGGCGATGTCACCGCCGCAGCCTGCGAGCAGGATCGCCGCAGCGGCGACGGCGACGGCGCGTGCCCGCGTCACCGCAGGCCCGCGAGCTGGAGGTTTCCGACCACCGTCGACACGACGAACAGCACCCCAGCGGCCACACCGATGGTGAGGAGCCCCCGCCGCCACGTCCAGCGCTGGATGGAGATGGGCGACCGGTCGGGGGCGAGCGCCCGGAACTGCTCGACGAGGTCGCGCCCGTCGGCACGGAGGTGGGCGCGCAGCTGCGTCGGGAGCGTGACGCCGTGGGTCGCGGCGAAGGCCTCGGCGATCTCGTCGGCCCCGAACTGGAGGCGTGCCCGCTCGTAGACGCGCTCGGCGTCGGTCCGGAGCGCGAGGACCAGCATCATGTTCGCGAGGTCGACCGCCTGGCGCCATGGCGAGGGCCGCACGGTGGCGAAGGCGACGTCCACGAGGTGCAGGTGACCGTCCTCCACCAGCACGTTGGCGGGCTTGATGTCCCGGTGGGCGAGGCCGCTGTCCCACATGAGGCGCACGAACGAGAGGCCCTCGTCGATGATGAGATCGTCGACGTCGACCCGGTCGATCTCGGCGGCGCCGTCGAGGAAGTCGGTGACGATGAGGTACTCGCGCTCCGGCGTGATCTCCACGATGCCGTGGGGCCGGGCGGTGGGGAGGCCGGCGTCGCACATGAGCCTCAGCAGGTAGTCCTCGTACTCCACCAGGGCGCGCACGCTGCGGAACGCGTGCTCGTCCTCGAGGCGGCCGTAGCAGATCGCCCGGATGAGCTTGTAGGACCGGTCGGAGCGGAGGTGGCTCCAGGCGTACAGCTTCCCGAAGAGGTGGGTCGGCGACTCGCCCGGTTCGGCGGCGAGCGTGAGGCGGAGAGGGGTGGAACCCGAAGAGCCCGCCAGGTTGAACGGCTCGATCGACTGGACCTCGATGCCGAGCTGCTGCGCGAGGGCACTCCGGAGCGCCTCGCCGCGCCGGCCGCCCACGTCGAGATGCGCGGTGCGCCCCCGGTCGTAGCGGACGGGGAAGGCGGCGCTCGGCGCGAGAAGGCGGAACGCGACCACGGGGATCGACATGCCGATGACGACGGCGGCGAGGACGTCGGTCGGGTGGTCGACGCCGAGGTACACCCGAGCGGCGCAGAGGGCGAACACGAGCACGCCGGCGACGACCTTGCCGCGGTTGCGGGCCTCGCCGTGCGGCAGCAGCGTGTAGAGGATCCCGATGACGGTGAGGGCGAACGCGGCGACCGGCGCCGAGGGATGCGAGTAGCCCTCCCATCCCACCTCCCGGGAGATGCCGAGCGGGCGGGGCCGGGCGATCTCGTTGGCGAGGCTGATGGTCAGCACGTTCACGAGGAGGGTCGTGCCGAGGAACACGAGGAGGTGGCGGAACCGGCGCAGCACGAGCAGGGCGACCACGAGGACCCAGCGCACCGGTCGGTAGAACCACTCCTCGCCGAGCAGGTGCACGGCGCGCATGACACCGGTGGCCGGCTGGAAGCGGAGGCGCTCGACCTGATCGAGCACCCAGAGGTCAGCGCGCGTGACCGCATCGGAGAACGGGATGATCGTGAAGGCGAGCGCCCAGAGGGCGACGACCACGACGCCGAGCCCGAGGAACGCCCAACCGCTCCGCTCGAGCGTCCGCGGCAGTGGCGGCGGTTCGCCGGAGGGGCGCCG
>JBBDQT010000051.1:0-4961 GCA_040905815.1 Acidimicrobiales bacterium | reverse complement strand
AACCGCTCCGCTCGAGCGTCCGCGGCAGTGGCGGCGGTTCGCCGGAGGGGCGCCGGCGACGAGCGGCGCGACCGCCGCGAGGTTCCGGTTCCTCGACCTGGTCGTCGACCCGCCAGGAAGCATGCTGGGTCGAGTCCAACGCAGCCTCCTCGATGTCCGTCGGTCGAGCGGGTCGTAGCATACGGTCGCGATGTCACCAGAAGTCGGTCATGCGCTGGACCGCCGTCTCGATCCAGGTGGGGCACCCGCCGTCGTAGTCGCTGCCGGCTGGGGCGCCTCGCACGGCCTCGGCTGAGCCCCGCCCCGCGCTTCAGCGCGGGTGTCGACGTTCCGATGGTCCTCTTGGCCCCGCGCGGACCAGTCCGCGCTCGCGACCTCGAAGGGTTCCATCCGTGCTCGTCCTCAACCTGAACCGCATCCGCACAGCGGTCTTGCTCGTCGCCCTCACGATCGCCGCCCAGATCCCCCTCGGGACCGCGGGCGCCGCCGAGCAGGAGACGGCCGAGCCGAGCTCTGCGCCGCAGACCCGCTCGGCCACCGTCGAAGGCCTGCCGTCGGGGTTCACCGCCGCAGTAGCGGGCGGCGGCACCACCTCCTCGCCTGTGGAGGCACCCATATCGTTCTCGATGGTGGGCCTCGAGCTGCCTGAGACTGCGGTGGCCAGCCTCCGCACGTCAGTCGACGGGAGCACCTGGACGGCGTGGGAGGCCACCGAGCAGCTCCTCGCAGGCGACGACGGCCCCGATGCCGCCACCTCGGAGGCGGCGGCGGCCGCTCACATCGACCGCTTCACCGAGCCGGTGTGGGTCGGCGAGGCCCGTTGGCTCCAGGTCGAGCTCTACGGCGCGGCGCCGGCCGACGTCGACGCCACCTTCATCGACACGATGGGCCTCTCGGGCGGGGGCTCCATGCAGGCCGCGTCCACGGAGGGGGGCGGGGAGGCAGACGGCGAGGCCGTCGCCGCCACGACCTACCCCGCTCCGACGATGCCCGGCGTCGTCAGCCGGAAGGGCTGGGGCGCCGACGAGTCCCTCCGCAACAGCTCACCGTCGTACGCCAAGGACGGGGTGCGCTACGCGGTGATCCACCACACGGCGGGGGGCAACTCCTACGCCGAGGCCGAGGCGCCGGCGGTCGTCCGGGGCATCTTCCACTACCACACGGAGGTCCTCGGCTGGAGCGACGTCGGTTACAACGCGCTGGTCGACCGCTACGGCAACGTCTACGAGGGAAGGGCCGGAGGGCTCGACGCCGCGGTCATCGGGGCGCACGCCCAAGGGTTCAACACCGGCTCACTGGGCGTCTCCGTGCTCGGCGAGTTCACGTCCGCGCCGCCGCCCCAGGTGGCGCTCGACGCCGTCGCCGACGTGGTGGCCTGGAGCTTCAAGCGCCACGGCGTCGACCCCTCTGGTGGCGTGGTCATCACGAGCGGCGGCTCGAACAAGTACCCGGCGGGCGAGCAGGTGCCGATGTCGACCATCTTCGGCCACCGCGACAGCGGCCGCACCGCCTGCCCGGGCGACGCCTACTACGCGAAGCTCCCGGCCATGAGGACCGCCGTGGCGGCACGGGTCGACTCGCTGCCGGACGGGGAGCCCGTTGGGGAGCCCGTCGAGCCTTCCTTCACCGACATCAGCGGTTCGGTCCACGCGGCGAGCATCGAGAAGCTGGCGCGCGCCGGCGTGACCGGCGGCTGCGGCGGTGGCCGCTTCTGCCCCGACGCTCTCGTCACGCGGGCGCAGGCGGTGTCGCTCATCGTGCGGGCGGCCGGCACCCCCACGGCCGCGAGGTCAAGCTTCAGCGACGTGCCGGACGGTCACGTCCACGCCGAGGGCATCGACGCAGCGGTTGCGGCGGGGTTCATCACCGGTTACGGCGATGGCACGTTCCGGCCGGAGGCGCTCGTCACTCGCGAGCAGCTGGCCACGGTCCTCGCCAAGGCGAAGGGCCTCGCACGCCGCCCGGGCCAGTACTTCAGCGACGTGCCGTGGACGTCGAACCACCTCGCGAACGTGAACGCGATCGGCGAGGCGGGCTTGAGCCAGGGCTGCGGTGGCGGCCGGTACTGCCCGTACGGCTCCACGACCCGGGGGCAGATGGCCACGTTCGTGGCGAGGGCCTTCGAGAGCTGACACCTCGCTGACCTCGAGAGCTGACGCCAGCGGGACCGGCTGTCCTCGGGAGAGTGTTACCATAGGTAACGGTGCCCGGTTCCTCACCCGCGGGCGACCGGACACCACCGACGAGGAAAGGTCCAGCCATGCCCGGTGCCAAGAGGCGCGCCAAGCGCCAGCCGACCGAGATCAGCGGCGGCCTCGCGGTCGTCACCGGGGCAGGCAGCGGCATCGGCCGCGCCACGTCGCTCGCGTTCGCCGCAGGGGGCGCCCGGGTCGTGTGCGTGGACATCGACGTCCCCTCCGCCGAGCGCACGGCCGCCGAGTGCGAGGCGCGCACGCCCGGCGCCGTGGCGCTCGAGGTCGACGTGGCCGACGGGGAGGCGGTGCAGGTCCTCGCCAAGCAGGTGATCGCCGAGCACGGCACGCCGGACGTGGTCGTGAACAACGCTGGCGTCGGCGTGTCCGGGCGCCTGCTCGACTCGCCCATCGAGGATTGGGAGTGGATCATCGGGATCAACCTCATGGGCGTGGTGCACGGCTGCCGCGCGTTCGGCCCGGCGATGACCGAGCGCGGGACGGGCCACGTCGTGAACGTCTCGTCCGGCCTGGCCTACTTCCCCACGGCCACCGAGATCTCCTACGGGGTGACCAAGGCCGGGGTCCTCGCTCTGTCGCGTGCGCTGCGTGCGGACTGGTCGGCTCACGGCGTCGGGGTGACCGCGGTGTGCCCGGGCGTGATCAACACGGCGATCGTCAGCCACACCCGCTACCGGGGCGACCAGGCCGATCCGGAGAAGGTCGCCAAGGTCGAGCGGACGTTCGCCGAGCGGGGCCACGCCCCCGAGCTCGTGGCCGACGCGATCCTCGACGCCGTGCGCCGCGACCGCTCCGTCGTCCCCGTTGGGTTCGAGGCGAAGCTCGGCTGGCACGCCAGCAGGTTGCTACCGGTCCGGATGCTCGACCGCCTGGCGCGCGTGGAGCTCGGCCGGTGAGGCGCCGGAGCACGCTCCTCGCTGGTGCCGTCGGCGCGGCCGCGGTCGCCGTGGGGCTGGCCGCTCGCCACCGGCGCCAAGAGGTGCTCGACCAGACCGAGGGCCAGCCCCTGGTGCTCCCGCCGGGGGACGTCTTCGTGCTGCCAACCCACGACGGCGGCCAGCTCGCGGTGCGGGACATGGGCGACGGGCAGCGCACGTTCGTGTTGTCGCACGGCTGGACGAACGACGCACGCATGTGGGGTGCCGTCGCCAGGCGGCTCGTCGAGCGTGGCCACCGGGTCGTGGTCTACGACCAGCGCGGCCACGCCGGCTCGACCGCCGGCACCGACGGCCTCACGATGAGCGCCTTCGCCGAGGACCTCGCCACGGTCGTGCAGCACCTCGGGGTGACCGACGTGGTGGTCGTCGGGCACTCGATGGGTGGCATGTCCGCCCAGGCGCTGCTCGTCGAGCGTCCCGACGTCGTGAAGGCGCACGTCGGCGCCGTCGTCCTCGTCGCGACCGCGTGCAGCCAGGTCGGCGGGCGGTTCCTGCTCGACGGCGTCGCGACCACGGTCCTCGCCAGCCCGGTGTTCGACCGGGCGCTCGCCACCCGGCGCGTCGGCCCCCGCATGCTCCGGGGCACCGTCGGACGGTCCGTGGTGGCCGCACACCTCGAAGCCATGCGGGAGACCCTGGCCGCGACGTCAGCGGAGACGCGGACAGGGTGCCTGGTGGCCATGCGCGCCATGGACTTCGAAGAGGCGCTGGCCCACGTCGAGCTCCCTGTCCACGTCGTGGTCGGTTCCCGGGACCTGCTCACGCCGCGGTCCCAGAGCCGGCGCCTCGCTGAAATCATCCCCGGCGCCGAGCTCCACGTGATCGACGGTGCTGGCCACATGCTGTCGCTTGAGGCGCCGGACGAGCTCACCGACCAGCTGGAGCGGGCGGCCGCGCGCATCCCGGCCTGAGGTCGGGATCGCGGCCGTTCGCTGTCGCTCCCTGACGAGCGCGTCGATGTTCGGGATGTCCGCCGCGATCGCCGGGCGCACGTGCCATGTCGCATCGGGGGAGCGCAGGAGCGACCCGAACCCGTTCGTCGCAGCGGCTCAGACTGCCTACCGTTGAGGGCGTGCCGTCAGCCGACCACCCCCTGGAACCGGCCGTCGTCGGCGTGCACCGCAACGACGTTCACGACATCACCAAGGAGCCAGAGGACGAGATCTACCTCGTCGAGGGGCTCGGCGTGGAGGGCGACGTCCACGCTGGCGCCACGGTGCAGCACCGCTCTCGTGTGGCGCGCGACCCGAACCAGCCGAACGTCCGCCAGGTCCACCTGATCCACGCCGAGCTGCACGACGAGCTGCGTGCCAGTGGCTACGAGCTTGCTCCCGGGGAGATGGGGGAGAACATCACGACCGTCGGGCTCGACCTCCTCGCTCTCCCGACGGGCACCCGGCTCCAGCTCGGTGACCAGGCGGTCGTCGAGCTCACCGGGCTCCGGAACCCCTGCAAGCAGCTCGACGGGCTCCGCCGCGGCCTGATGGGAGCCGTCCTCTCGCGGGACGAGGCCGGCGAGCTCGTCCGCGAGGCGGGCGTGATGAGCGTCGTCGTCGCCGGAGGGGCCGTCCGACCCGGCGACGTCATCACCGTCGATCTCCCCGGCGGCGAGCACCTCTCGCTCACCCCGGTCTGACGCAGCCGGCGTGGGCTCCGCGCCGGTCCTGGGTCGGTCAGCCGCCCGAGACGAGGACGTCGGCGCCGGCGGGCGACGACGGGTCGTCGACGGTCTCGAGCCACCGGTCGGGGAGGGCGACGCGGCGGGGCCCGTTCGTGTGGCCGCGGGCGAGGCGCAGGGCGTGCTCGGGGA
>JBBDQT010000050.1:0-1625 GCA_040905815.1 Acidimicrobiales bacterium | reverse complement strand
GTGCTGCCGTCCTCGCTGTACTTGCAGGCGTTCTCGAGCAGGTTGCCGATCGCCGACACCAGCTGGCGGCGGTCACCCCGGAGGATGTGGCGCCGGGCGACGCCGCCCACGTCGAGCGTGATCGAGCGGGTGTCGGCAAGGGGACGGATGCGCTCCACCGCTTCGGCCACCACGGCGTGGGCGCCGATCGGCTCCCGAACCGCCGACTCCTCGGCCTCGATGCGGGTGAGGTCGAGGAGGTCGTCGATGATCCGCGCGACCCGGAACGCCTCACCGGTCATCCGCTCGGCCAGGCGGCGGGTGACCGCCGGATCAGTCTCGGCGGTGATCGTCTCGGCGAGCAGGCCGAGGGCGCCCACGGGGGTCTTCAGCTCGTGGCTGATGTTGGCGACGAAGTCGCGGCGCACCGCTTCGAGGCGCCGCCGCTCAGAGACGTCGTCGATCACCGCGACGGCGCCGCAGATCACGGCTCCGTCATCGAGGCCGACGGCGCTGATCGCGACGCGGCGGGGAGGGGGGCCGAACAGGTCGAGGTCCCGCTGCTGGGGCGTCCCGGCGAGCGCGTCGGTGAGCAGCTCCCAGATCGCCCGACCGACGAGCGCGTCGGCGTGGCGTGCCCCGACGAATGCGGCGGCGACGTCGTTGCGGAAGACCTCGTGGCCCTCGGCGTCCCAGATGACGACGCCCTGGGGGATCGCCCGCAGCGAGCGCTCCAGTCGGTCGAGCGCTGCCGCCGAGTCGGCTCGCTGGGATGCACCGAGCAGGACCGCTGCGCCGAGCTCATCGACACGCCGCTCCAGGGCGCGGCGCTGGTCGGCGGCGCGCCGGAGCACCGCCACCACGACCACCGTTGCCACCGCGAAGGCGACGGCCACGGCGGCTTCGGTCACGTGCCGGCCCCCACGACCTGCACGTCAGGTCCCATGGGGGCCCGTGCTGCCGTCACCGGGGTCCTCCGGGTCGGCGACCTGGACGGCGTCTGCCATGGCCTCGCTGCGGGCGTTCTGCGCAGCGAGGCGGGCAGCACCGGTGTGTTCGGGCAGCCACCCGGTCACCATGTAGCGGACCCGCTCACCGATGTTGACGGCATGGTCGGCGATGCGCTCGTAGTAGCGCCCGACGAGCGCCATCTGCACCGCTGTCTGCAGCGCCATCGCCTCTGTCTCGTGGCTCTCGAAGATCGACTGGATGTAGTCGGCGTGGAGGGCGTCGACGGAGTCGTCCATGTCGTCGAGCGCGGCCGCCAGGCCGTCGTTGCGGTCGACGTAGGCGTCGATGCTCAGCCGGAAGAGCCGGTGCACCTCCTGACCCAGCCGGGTGATGAGGCCACGCACCTTGGGATCGAACTCGGCGCCGTACATGCGGCGAGTCGCCTTCATGATGTTGCACACGAGGTCGCCGGACCGCTCGATCTCGGCGACCATCCGGATGGCGGCGACCAGGGCGCGCAGGTCGGTGGCCATCGGCTGTTGCAGCGCGAGCAGCTGGTAGCAGCGCTCTTCGATGTCGAGGGCGAGCGTGTCAAGGACGTCGTCGCCCTGGATGAGCTCGTTGGCCACGTCCAGGTCGCCGTCGAGCAGCGCCTGGGTCGCCTTCCCGAGCGCCTCGGTCATCATGGATGCGAG
>JBBDQT010000049.1:725-1628 GCA_040905815.1 Acidimicrobiales bacterium | reverse complement strand
GGCTACAGGCGGCGGCGGGCGACCTCGAAGGCGACGACCGCGGCGGCGCTGGCCACGTTGAGCGACTCGACGCCTGAGGCCATCGGGACGGCGAGCCAGCGGTCGATGAGGGCGGCCACGGTGGGGGAGACCCCGTCGGTCTCGTTGCCGACCACGTAGGCGGCGCGCTCGGGGAGCTCGGCGGTGAACAGCACCTCGGCGTCCTCCGCTCGGAGGCCGTGCACCACCAGGCCGGCGTCGGCCAGCGCGGCCACCCCACCGGCGGCGGTCGGGCACCGCAGGATCGAGGCCCGCAGGGCGATCCCCGCCGACGCCCGCACCACGAGCGGACCGATGTCGGGTGACCCCGCCTCCGGCAGGACGACGGCGGACAGCCCGGCGCCGGCGGCGGAGCGGATGATCATCCCGACGTTGGCCGGGTTGGTCACCCCGTCGAGGACGAGCACCGACGTCGTGGCCCCCGGCCCGAGCCGTCCCAGCCACTCCTTGAGGGGCTCGATGCCCCCGGCGGCGATGTCGGCCACCACCCCTTGGTCATGGCGGGCGTCCCCCGAGATCCGGCTGATCTTCTCCGGCGCCAGCCGCTTCACCACCACGCCCCGGCTCGAGGCCGCCGCCAGCACCTCGTCAGCGAGCTGGCCCCGCTCGGTCCGGTCCAGCAGCACCTGGGAGACGCTCACATCGACGTCGGCGAGCGCCTCCAGCACGGCGATGCGCCCGTAGATCGTGATCGACGTGCCGGTCGCAGGGGCCACGGTGGCCGACCGTACCCCCGACACCACCCCGAACTGGCGGTCAGATCCGACCGTGGGTGTGCGATCCAACCGCCAGAACGGGGGAGACCGCACCACCACCCCGAACTGGCGGTCAGATCCGACCGTGGGTGTGCGATCCAACCGCCAG
>JBBDQT010000049.1:0-625 GCA_040905815.1 Acidimicrobiales bacterium | reverse complement strand
AACGGGGGAGACCGGGGGGGCGATCACCGAAATCCGGCTGGGATCGTTGACGGACGGGCACATCCGACGTACCCTCCTCGTCAGCCGGGCGCGGTCCCCTTCGGGGGGCCCTCTTCGCAGTTGCTCTCGCACGCGTGCCCCGGTAGGTTTACAGGTTGCCGTGCCCGGGCCCTCTGCTTTGCCGACCTCTGTGTCGGGTTGAGCGAGCCCTGCACCGCCCTGCCCTGCTCGCCCTCCTGCCCTGAGGAGCACTCGTTGCCCACTCGCCCCATCGCCCGGGACCGCTACTCGTTCGCGAACCTGGAGGAGGACCTGGAGCTCCCGGACCTCATCAGCATCCAGCGCTCCTCGTTCGAGTGGTTCCTCCACCACGGTCTGGCGGAGACGTTCCGCGACATCAGCCCGATTGAGGACTTCTCGGGCTCCCTCCGCCTCGAGCTCGAGTTCGACCCCGAGGACGAGGACCTGCGCCCGCCGCCCAAGTTCACGGTGGAGGAGTGCAAGGAGAAGGACATGACCTTCTCCGCGCCGGTCTTCGTGCGGGCCCGCTTCATGAACGCCTCCACCGGCGAGATCAAGGAGCAGACGGTCTTCATGGGGGACTTCCCGATGATGACCGACAAGG
>JBBDQT010000048.1:7065-10035 GCA_040905815.1 Acidimicrobiales bacterium | reverse complement strand
ATTGACATCTAGATGTAATTGACATCTAGCTTCCGGTGATCAACTCTTCCGGGTGATGACGATCCGGGCGCTGAACAGGTCCTGTTTGTCGGTGTCGAGGGTGCCGCGCCGTGAGTCGGTCCACACCGCGTGAGCCGAGGACTTGTCGCTGACCAGGCCGAGCCGGGCTCCGGGGTCGGGGTTCTTGCGTTCGCTGCCTGGCCCGATGCGCGAGTCGTAGAGCTGCGTCGACACGGGGATGCTCTGCCAGTTGTCGCCACGATCGAACGAGGTGGCGAAGTAGGCGCCCACGAGGATGTTGCGGGGGTCGTCGCGGCGGTCGAAGTAGAGGGCGTCGAGGCGGCCAGCGACCGATGCCGACAGGACGGGAAGGTACTGGTGGCGTCCGTTCTTCACCGGGTCGTCGTTGACCCGGACGGGGCCGTCCCAGCTCTGGCCCCCGTCGGTGCTGCGGCTGAGGAGGACGTCGTAGTCGCCGGTGCGGGCGTCCTGCCAGGCCACGTAGAGGCCACCGTCGGGGTCGACCGTCAGGCTCGGGTGCTTCGGGAAGAAGACCAAGAATCGCTCGAGGGTGCGCAGCTCGGCGTCGACCGAGGCGCTGGTGAAGGTGGCGCCCTGGTCGCTCGACCGGGCCACCACGAGCTCGAAGGTGCCGGTGTGGGGCGGCGTGTCGAGGTTCTCCCAGTCGTCCCTGTCCTCCTTGAAATCCTGGTAGAGCACATAGAGGCTGCCGTCGGGCGCCACGGCCGGCGTGGCGGCACCGACCCTTGCCCGCGCCGGGTCGCTCACGACGACCGGCGGCGACCAGGTGGCGCCGCCGTCGGCCGACGAAGCGGCCACGATGGGCAGCCCCGTCCGGCTGAAGCACGGCAGGCACGACTCGGGGACAGCGGCTTCGTCGGCCTGCAGCCAGGTGGCGTAGAGGCGCTCGTCGGGGCCGGCGGCGATGCGGACCTGGAACGCGGCGGGGCCGGTGAGCTGGACGGGTGGCGACAGCGTGTGGCCGCCGTCGTCGGAGCCGGCCACCCAGACCCCCGACGGAACGGCGCCGCCGCGGGGGACGGTGCTGAAGGCGACGACCAGCTTTCCGCCGCCGGTGAAGGCGATGTCGGGCGCGAACGGCTCGTGGCTGTTGGGCACGGCGGGCAGGGCGACGTCGGCCCAGGTGCTGCCGTCGTCGTGGCTGAGATGAAGTCCGCCGCTGCGGAAGGGGCGGTCGATCCGCGCCGCGACGGCGAGTGTGGCGGGGTCCTTTGGGCTCCTGACGATGGCCGGGGAGTTGTGGGCGGCCACGGACGTGGCGTCGGTGTTGATCACGACGTTCTCGGCAGCAGCGATCTGGAAAGTCCGACCGCCCGAGCGCCCTGAGATCTTCGACACCGCGACACCGCCGACGATGAGCACCGTCGCCACCACGGCCACCGGGACGAACCACCTGGGAGTCCGGCGACGGGTAATTGCCTGAGCGGTCACTGCTTGTCCCCTGGCATTCAGCCCCCTTGCACGCGCCGGCCATCCCGGCGCGGCCGAAGTCGTAGCACAGCCGACGGGGGGACGGGTCGGATTCGTCGCGCATGCGCGGCACGCGCCGATATGGCTACAGTCCCGCACCGGGAACCGGCCCGCGGTCGTCCCGAGGGGTGCGATGGCACGGAGGATGGCGAAGCAGACGGAGGCGGCGGAGAAGAAGAGGCCGTCGCGCGGCGCGCTCCCGTATCTGCTCGTGTTCCTGGTCCTGCAGGTAATCCTCTACGCACTCGTCCTGCGCGTCGTACAGCCGGACACTCCCGGGCGGGAGGTCTCGCTCGACCGGTTGAACGTGGCACTGACGAACGGGCGCCTCGAGCGGGCCACGGTCCTCGACTACGACTCCCGCATCGCCGGCCGCGACGCGCGAGGCGACTTCTGGGTGGCGCTGCCGCGGGGCGAGCTGGCGGTGAACCAGATGGCGGGTGCCCTCGCGTCCTCCGGCGTCGAAACCACCATCGACCAACAGGCGTACAAGGGCACCCTGAACTTCCTGGCGCAGTTCCTGCTGCCGATCCTGTTGTTCTTCACCCTCTTCGGCGTCCTGTTCCTGCTGTTCGCGGGCTCGTCGGGCATGGGCGGACTGTCGATGTTCGGCAAGTCGAAGGCCCGTCGCTTCCTGAAGGACGACGACCACCTGACCTTCGCCGATGTGGCGGGGCTGGACGAGACGATCGAGGAGCTGGCCGAGATCAAGGACTTCCTCAAGGCGCCCGACCGCTTCGCCGCCATGGGCGCCCGCGCCCCGAAGGGGGTGCTCCTCGTGGGGCCTCCGGGCTGCGGCAAGACGCTCCTGGCCAAGGCCGTGGCCGGCGAGGCCGGGGTGCCGTTCTTCTCCATCGCCGGTTCGGAGTTCGTCGAGATGCTCGTCGGCGTCGGCGCGGCCCGCGTCCGCGACCTGTTCGCCACGGCGAAGGCGGCGGCGCCTGCCATCGTCTTCATCGACGAGCTCGACGCCGTCGGGCGGGCCCGCAGCAGCTCGGGGTTCGGGTCGAACGAAGAGCGCGACCAGACGCTCAACGAGATGCTGGTGCAGATGGACGGCTTCGGCCCCGAGACCGGCCTCGTCGTCCTCACCGCCACCAACCGCGCGGACATCCTCGACGAGGCCCTCACCCGTCCCGGCCGCTTCGACCGCCACATCGTCGTCGACCTCCCCGACCAGACCGGCCGCGAGTCGATCCTCGCTGTTCACCTCAAGGGAAAGCCGATCGGTCCCGACGTCGACGTGACCCAGGTTGCGCGGCGGACCCCCGGCTTCTCAGGCGCGGACCTCGCCAACGTCGTGAACGAAGCGGCGCTGCTGGCCGCCCGCAGGGGCCTCACCGCCATCGGCAAGCCCGAGATCGAAGAGGGGATCGACCGTGCCCTGACCGGGCCCGAGCGGCGCAGCCGGCTGCTGACGCCGAGGGACAAGCGGATCGTGGCCGTCCACGAGGCGGG
>JBBDQT010000048.1:3108-6965 GCA_040905815.1 Acidimicrobiales bacterium | reverse complement strand
GCGGGTCAACGGCGACGACTCCGAGTCCCGCTGGCACGGCATGCCCCAGATAGCCATCGACCCGAACAACCCGCGCCACGTCGTGATCACCGCGCGCCACCAGCAGCCCGACGGCTCGACGTCGTGCGAGGCCCACACGTCCTACGACGCCATGGCCACGTTCAGCCACGCCGAGGTGCCGGTGCCGGCGAGCTGTGCCCGCTTCAACACCGTCCAGCGCATCGACGTCGCCGTCGGCAGCAACTCCAAGGCCTACGTCGCCGCCGACGGTCCCGAGCAGGCCTACGTCGTCCCCTCGTCGGACGGGGGCCTCACCTTCGAGGCGCCGGTCGTGGCCGATCCTGTGGCCGGGTCGCGCATCCGCCTGGCGGTTCGGGCTACACCGGGCGCCCCCGACCAGCTCTTCGTGGCCCGCCAGGGCAGCGAGCAGGGCAGCACGCCCATCCTGAATGTCGGCGGCGCCCAGATCGCCGCGGTCTCGGTGTCGACCGACGGGGGCGAGACTTTTGCGCCGCGGGTCCGCGCCAACGAAGCATCCCTCGGCGCCGAAGGACCCCGGATCGCCGTGGGTCCCGAGGGGCGGGTGTACGTGCTCTACACGACCCCGCCCCCGGCCAATGCCGCCTTGCCTCCCGCCCAGGTGCGCCTGGCCCGGTCGCTCGACAACGGCAAGACCTGGCTCCGCCCCGACGTGGTGGTCGAACCGTCGATCACCCCGGCCCCCAGCGGCGAGCTCAACAACTACTGGCCCAACCTGGCCGTAGACCAGACGAGCGGTGGCGTCTACGTGACGTGGAGCGACGAGCGCGACGGCGACGCCGACGTGTGGTTCCGGCGATCCCTGAACGGCGGCGAGTCCTTCGAGGGCATACAGCGGCTGAGTCACCACCCGCCCAAGGACGGCTTTTTCGAGTACCGCTCGAGTCTCGCCGTCAGCCCAACCGGTCGTCTCGAGGCCGTCTACTACGAAGCCCAGAACACCTGCCCCGGCCAGAGCATCCCGTGCTACACCACGAACGTCTTCCAGCGGACATCCACCGACCAGGGCGCCACCTTCGGGCCGCAGATCCAACTCAACGAGCGCTCCTTCGACTACCGCCTACGCCGCGGGGCCTTTCAGAACGGCGACATACGCGACGTCGATTCCGCCGTCGCCGCCGCCGATCAGGTGAGCTACGCGGTGTGGCTCGACACCCAGCTCGGATCGGCCGACAACTACAACCGCGACATCTTCGGGGTGAGGGCCCAGCTGGCGCCGTTCGTCCGGATCATCCCGCCGCCGAGGTTCGTGGTGGTGCCCCAGGCGCCGCCGGTGCTCGAGGCGCCGCCGCCGCCGCCCCCTCCGCCGCTCCCCGCCCCGCCTACGCCGATCCCCCCGGCCGCGCCCATCGTCCCGACCCAGCCGCCGCCGCTGCTGAGCGCGTCGGCCCCCGTGCCCGTCGCCGCGCCGCTCATCGCGCCGGCCCCCGGTCCCGAAGCCGAGCCCCAGCCCGGTTACCAGGAGGCGACCGTCCGTCACCACGACGCCCGCAACGCGGCCCTGCTCGGGCTCGGCGTCACCGGGGGCGTCGGCGTCATCGCCCTCTGCCTGGCTCTCGCCGCCGGCTCCGCGAGCGCACCACGACCTGCTGTGCACACCCTTGGCGACGGCCACCGCCGGCGCTCCTCTAGGAGGACCTGATGGCCCCGCCCGATTCCCGTCGCTTCGACATCCGTTCCAGCATGGCCGCCCTGTTGCTCGGCGCCCTGTTCCTGGTGCTTGTGATCGTCTACGCCTTCATGCTCACGGCGCTCCAGCCGGAGAGCCCGGGCGACGAGATCAGCCTCTCGGAAGTGTTGAACCGCTCGGACGCCCGGGCCCTGACAAGTGTGACGTTCCTCGCCGAGGACGCCCGCATATCTGGGGTGAGCACGGTCAAGCCCGACCTCTTCTGGGCCTCGGTGCCCACCGAGTTGCTGCCGGGCGTCACCGACAGGCTCGTGACCAACGGAGCCACCGTCACCGTCGACGACCAGGCGGGCAAGGCCACCATTCGCTTCCTCGCCCAGTTCGTCCTGCCCATCGTCCTGCTCGTCAACCTGTTCACGCTGCTGTTCCTGTTGACCCGCAGCGGAGGCGGGTCCGGCCTCGGCGAGCTCTTGCGCTTCGGCCGGGTCGGCTCGCGCGGAGCTGCGGCGCCCCGCACCCCAGCGTCCTTCTCCGACGTCGGTGGAGCGCCGGAGGCGGTGGTCGAGATGCGTGAGCTCGGCTCCTTCCTCACCGACCCGAACCGTTTCGCCGCCGTTGGCGCCCAGCCGCCTCGTGGCGTGCTGCTGGTCGGCCCCCCAGGCTGTGGCAAGACCCTGCTGGCCCGAGCTCTCGCCGGCGAGTCCGACGTGCCCTTCCTCTATCTCTCCGGTGCCGAGTTCGTGGAATCCCTCGTCGGCGTCGGCGCCGCCCGGGTGCGCGACCTGTTCGCCAAGGCGCGAGAGTCAGCCCCGGCCATCGTCTTCATCGACGAGCTCGACGCCGTCGGGCGCCGCCGGGGCGCCGGCGTGGGCATGGGCCACGACGAGCGCGAGCAGACGCTGAACCAGCTGCTCGTGGAGATGGACGGCTTCGACAAGCACAGCGGGGTGATCATGATCGGCGCCACCAACCGCTCCGACATCCTCGACCCCGCGCTGGTCCGGCCGGGTCGCTTCGACCGCAAGATCGCCGTCACCGAGCCGGACCTGGAGGGTCGCCAGGAGATCCTGCGAATTCACGCCGACGGCCGGCCCCTCGACGCCGACGTCGACCTCGGGCGCATCGCCCGTGACACCGCCGGCCTCACCGGCGCAGACCTCGCCAGCATCATGAACGAGGCGTCGCTGCTGGCCGTCCGCGGCAACCGCAGCAGGCTCCAGCGGGAGGACGTGGACGAGGCGACCGAGCGGGTGCTGCTCGGTCCGGCACGCCGCAGCCGCCTCAGCGAGGACGAGCGACGCCGGGCGGCCTACCACGAGTCGGCCCACGCCCTCGTCACCCGCGCCGTCGGCCACGTCGGCGCCGTCCAGAAGGTCTCGATCGTGGCTCGCGGGCGCACCGTCGGGCATCACGCCTCGCTGGCCGACCGCCACGACACACTGAGCGGATACGCGGAGCTGGTGAACGAGCTGACCATCACCATGGCCGGTCTGGCCGCCGAGCTCGTCGTCTTCGGCGACGCCAGCACCGCATCCGAGGGCGACATCAACTCGGCGACCAAGCTGGCCCGGCGTCTCGTGTGCATCTACGGCATGAGCGACCAGGTCGGACGCCTCCGCATCGGCAGCCCCGAGGAGGAGCTGTTCCTCGGCCGCGACCTGCTCGCCCACGACCAGGTCTCCGAAGGCCTCCAGTCCGAGGTCGACGGTGAGATCCGGCGGATGATCCGCGAGGCCGAGGACCAGGCGACCGAGCTGCTCGTCACCCATCGCAAGGCCCTCGACGGCCTGGCCGAGCGCCTCATGGAGGTCGAGACGATGCGAGCCGACGACCTCGACGGCGAGCTCGCGGGGATCGGTCCCCGGACGGACGGGTCCACCCGCCCGGCCGCGGTGGGGGGGGGTTCCGGCGCCACGAAGAAGCCACGCGCGGTCAAGAGGGCAGCCTCGCGCTGAGCGCCGGGCGCTGCCCATGAGGGCGAGGAAGGCAGTCGTAGCCGGCCTGGTGATCGCCGCAGCCGGCTTCCTCGTGGCCGGCGCGTCGTCGCTGGTCGCTCTGCGGCGCGGTTCGACGCTGGTGACGGCGACGCCCGGGCCCAACGTGTTCGTCAACCCGCCGGCTCTCATCGACGCCAACAACTCACCGACCGTCGCCCGCAACCCGCGGCGCCCGGACAACCTCGTCGTCG
>JBBDQT010000048.1:0-3008 GCA_040905815.1 Acidimicrobiales bacterium | reverse complement strand
CGCTCACCTTCCAGGCCCGCATCGCCGTCGGCGGCGACGGGACGATCTTCGCCACTTGGATGGCGGTGGAGGACGTGGGCACCCTGTCGGTGATCGGGCCCACCCGCATCGTGGCCTCCCGCTCGACCGACGGGGGCGCCACGTTCTCCCCGCCCGCCGCCATAAGCGACTCAGGGCGGGAGCGGGTGGGCGCGGCCGAGCCGGTGATCGACAGCGAGGGTGACCTGGTCGTCGTGTACGTGGACTTCAAGGACGACCGCCGCGACTTCGAGAACCTCGAGGGGCCGGCGTGGGACCAGCCGCTGGCGCTGGTGATCACGAGATCCTCGGACGGCGGCGAGTCGTTCAGCGCCGGCCGCGAGCTGGAGGCCGGGCTCATCCTGGGCCGTCGCTTCCTCGTCTACCTGCCCGAGCTGCCGTCGGTGGCCGCTGGTCCCGAAGGCGCCCTCTACGTCGCCTGGACCGACGGCCGCAGCGGCGACGAGGACGTCCTCCTCCGGCGATCCGGCGATGGGGGGCGCACGTGGGACGATGCGGTCCGGGTGCACGACGAGGCCGTCGGCGACGGGACGACCCAGCACCTGCCGGCCGTGGACGTGGACGAAGCCGGCCGTGTCAGCGTCGCCTTCCTCGACCGCCGGCGCGACCCAGACGACGTCATGTCCGATGCCCATCTGGCCGCCTCGAGCGACGGCGGGAGGTCGTTCACCGACATCCGCCTCACCGACGAAGCCTTCGACACCCGGGTGGGGCCGGTGACGGCGCAGTTCCTCGGCGTCGACCTCGGGTCCCGCATCGGCCTGTCCACGATGCCCGGCAGTGCCATCACCGTTTGGACCGACACCCGCCTCGGAACCGAGGACACGGGCCGGCAGGACATCGCCGCGGCTACCGTCGCCTTCACCGAACGGGAGACGCGCCAGGCCTGGGCGCTGCCGCTGGCCACGGTGGCCATCCTGGGACTTGCGCTCATCACCGTCCTCGCGCTCAGGGCCAGAGGCAGCAGCACCGTGGACCGGTCCTGAGGGAGCGTCGTGAGCGACACGGCGGTTGAGTGGGGTCGTGGGAGCCGGGGGAGCACCGCCGGACACGGCAGCCCGGCCAAGGCGCCCCCGCCCTCCCCTGGTCACCGGCGCACGGTGGTGTCGATCCCCATCTTCGGTCGGGGTGCTGGTGGTCTTCATCACCCAGACCGGCCGCCAAGCAGCCATCCTCCGGGCCCTCGACCTCCCCGAACCCGCCCGGTTCCAGGACCTCAGCGCCACCCGCACCTGAGTCCGGCCACCGCCGGCGCATAGGTACACGCGCGCGCAACACCACAAGCAGCGTTCTCCCTGCTCGGGACCCCTTTCCGAGCTCTAGACCGACACCCCAGCTGCGGAACCCAGGCCAATGCCGCGAGAAGAATCGCCAGGTTCTCCTTGGGTTTGCGGTGCTTCGTGCACCGGGTGTGCGCCGCCGCCAGCGTGCGGTGGCGCTCGACGAGTGCGGCGCCCCGCTCGACCCACTCGGGCGACACCACCTCGCCGACCCTGCCTTCGCGGACCGTCTCGAGCCAGTGGGACAGCACCTCGTCAGCGAAGGAGTTCCACACCGTCAGCGCCTCGTGCATCGCCTCCACCTGCGGCCTCCGACGCTTGGCCGACAAGGCGCGCTCGTCTCGCCCACCGTCTGACGGCACATCACGGAGAGATCCCGGTCGTCGGGTTCGCGGGCGGGGGCGAGAACCGCAACCGGTGGGCAAACGGCTCCCCCCCGACCAGAGCGGCACCGGTCGCGAAGCCGCCTCGCACCGTCTCGAGCCAGCGGGGCCAGTGGCGACCGCGAGCTCGACCCGATCTGGAGCCGACCGACGGCCATGCCCCGCAGGACAGCCGGTCCAACGGGCGACGCGCCCCGGGTCCGAGCCCGGCGCTCTTCTATGAGCTAGACGCTGTTGTAGAGGCAGCCGACCCTACCGAAGAGCCGACGGAGCGGCCGGCCCGTTTCCGAGCCGTCGTCAGGCACCGGGCACGGTGAACGGGGCGTAGCCGGACGCGATGTCGATGACCGCCAGCTCCGAGAAGACGAGGGTGATCTCATGGGCGCCGGCCTCGATTCGCACCTCTCGGAACGCACTGCCGGCTGCGTCGGTCCACAGCGCCGCCCTCGCCGACGGCACGACGAGCTGAGCGCCCGGATAGAGACCCTGCCACCGGACCCCCCAGACGTAGCCGTCTACCTCCGGTTCAGGATCGAGCAAGCGGTCATCGAGCGATCGCTGCCAGACCGACCAGGGCAAAGACGTCGACACATCGGCTTCGACGCAGTACCGGAAGAGGTACCGGCGAGTTGCAGCCGTGCCATGTGCGCCCCCGTGTTCGTGCACCACGAGCTCGTAGTCGCGCATCGAGGCGGTGTAACCGTGGAAGAGCAGTGCATGGTCGAACATCGCCTCAAGAGCCGCTTGGACATCGTTTTCCGCTTGTGTCTGCGCTTGCATCGGGCGCCGTCTCCCGAGCATCACGACACTCCACCGCTGGGCGCGCCCCCGAGTCGTACCGGTGTGTGACCGGCGCGGAGCACGGTGACCTCGACGTCGGAGAAGACGAGCGTGAGGGTGTGGATCGCTGCCGCGATCCGCACCTCGTGGAAGTCGATGCCGACGACATCTGCCAGCTGCCGCGCACGACTCGAGCCTGACACGAGCGTCGCCGAGCTGACGTTCTGCCCTCGCATGCCCCATACGTGGTCGGTCGGCTCCGCCTCACCATCGATGACCCCACTTGTCGACGAGGCCCGCCGCGCTTCTGGGGAGAGCGATGACCGAACCTCCGCTGCGACACAGCAATTGAAGCGGTACTGCCGGAAGCGGGGAGGCCCCCGGTCACCATCGCCCAGTGCGACGACGAGGTCGTAATCCCGAGCGAAATCCGTGAAGCCGTGGAAGACCACGGCGCCTTCACCGATCGCCTCGAGAACACCCGCGAGCCCCGTGCTGTCCATCAGAGGCCCCTCGCTCCGCGATC
>JBBDQT010000047.1:3790-10047 GCA_040905815.1 Acidimicrobiales bacterium | reverse complement strand
ACGGGGGCGGGGCCGACGACCTCGGCCACCATGGTCGCCTTCTGCCACGTCGGGACCCTGGCCCGGCTCGTGAACACGTCGTGCCCCTGGGCTTCGATCCGGTCGAGGATCCGGCTGTAGAGGGCGCGGGCGGCGACGATGCAGCGGGCCGAGCTCGGCGGCAGGAGCCTCATCCCGAGATCCGCGGAGGCGTACAGGGCCCGGCAGCGGTCGATCTCGAACCGCATGAGCTCCACGAAGCCGTCGGTCGCCCTCCGCTCGGCCAGCGCGGGTGCGGCGCCGAAGCGCCGGATGTCCTCCTGGGGGAGGTACACACGACCACGGTTGAGATCCTCGTCGACGTCGCGGAGGAAGTTCGTCAGCTGGAACGCATCGCCGAGGTCCCGCGCGTGGTCCACGGCCTCGGGGGCGAGCGGTTCGAGGATGGGGAGCATCATCTCGCCGATCACCGAGGCGGAGCCGTCCATGTAGGCCCGCAGGTCGTCCCACGTCTCGTACCGGGCAACCGTGAGGTCCATCGTCATCGACCGCAGGAAACGGCGGAAGCACTCGGGGTCGATGTCGAACGCCCGGACGGTGTGGACCACCGCCTTCAACACCACGTCGTCGGAGTCGCCGGCCTCCAGGTCGGCGAAGAAGCGGTCACCGAAGGCGGCCAGGGCCTTGGCGCGCACGCCGGTGGGCTGGGGCCCGAGGTCGTCGACGATGTCGTCGGCGTGGCGGCAGAACCCGTAGAGCGCGTGCACGTGGTGCCGCTTGATCCGGGGCAGCGCGTACGTCGACCAGTAGTACGTCGTCCCGCAGGCCTTGTTCAGCTGACGGCAGCGCTCGTAGCTCTCGTCCAGCGTCGGCGCCGCGAGGGAGGCGAACGACGCGGTCACCGGGCCGACCTGCTCACCCGCTCGGCAGCGAGGCGCCCGGAGACGAGGACCATCGGGACGCCGACGCCCGGCACGGTGCTCGATCCCACGAACACGAGACCGGGTGCCCGCTTGTCGACGTTGGCAGGGCGGAACGGTCCCGTCTGCAGGAACCGGTGGGACAGCGCGAAGGGCGTGCCCCGCTCCATCCCCTGGCGCTCCCAGTCCAGGGGGTCGACGAAGTCCTCGACCTCCACGTCGACGGGGTACCCGAGCTGCGCCACCCGGGCGGCGAGCGACGCCTGGATCCGGTCGCGCTCGCGCGTCCAGTCCATCCGGCCGTCGAGGTTGGGGACCGGTTCCAGCACGTAGAGGGTGTTGCACCCCGCGGGGGCGAGGCTGGGGTCGTCCCTCGAGTGGCAGGTGACGAGGATCGAGGGGTCGGGCATCCGCACGCCGTCCTTCAGCAGCGCCCGGAACGACTCGTTCCACGACGTGCCGAAGTGGATGTTGTGGTGGGTGGCGTCGGCGGGCAGCTCGCCGCGCACACCGGCGTGCCAGACGACGCACGACGGCGAGTAGTGGCCCTTGCGGGCGGTCCGGGGGGCGTCCATCCCGCCGAGCAGGCTCCGGTAGGCGACAGGCAGGTCGGGGTTGGCCACGACCGCGTCGGCGTTGACGACCTCACCGGTCGCGAGGCGGACCCCCGTCACCCGCCCGGTCGAGCCGTGCGCGCGCAGGATCGTCTCCACCGTGGCGCCGTACTGGAGCTCGACGCCGGCCTTCGATGCGGCGGCGGCGAGGCCACGGGGGATGGCGTGCATGCCGCCCTTGGGGAAGTAGACGCCCTCGACGGTGTCCATGTACGTGATGACGCAGTAGAGCGCGAGCGCCTGGTACGGCGCGAGGCCGGCGTACATCGACTGGAAGCTGAAGATGCGCTGGAGCCGCTCGTCGGAGAAGTACGAGGCGACGACCTTGTCGAGCTTGCGGAACCCGCCCATGCGCACGAGCTTCAGCGCGGGTGCCAGCGGCCACATGAGGTCGAGGGGCGAGTCGAAGTTCGTGTCGATGAAGCTCGGCAGCTCGAGCTCGTAGAGCTCGCGCAACCAGTCGGAGAAGCGCCCGAACGCTGCTGCCTCGGCCGGTCCGCACAGCTCCCGGATCTCCCGGGTCATGCGATCCCGGCCGTGCCAGACGCGGAGGGTCGAGCCGTCCTCGTAGACCGCCCGGTACATCGGATCGACCGGCAGCAGCGTGACGAAGTCGGCCATGTCGGCCCCGAGCGCCGTGAAGCACGACTCGAGCAGCGCCGGCATCGTCATCACCGTCGCCCCTGTGTCGAAGCGGTAGCCGCCCTTCTCCAACAGCCCGGTGCGACCGCCC
Source organism: Acidimicrobiales bacterium (assembly GCA_040905815.1). Taxonomy (GTDB): domain Bacteria; phylum Actinomycetota; class Acidimicrobiia; order Acidimicrobiales; family CADCSY01; genus CADCSY01. The sequence goes on along the minus strand of JBBDQT010000047.1, from coordinate 7,801 downwards.
GGCACCAGCTCTCGTTCCAGCACCACCACGTCGTGGCCCGCCCCCCGCAGGTGGCAGGCGGCCGACAACCCGCCGAGGCCCGCCCCGATCACCACGACGTCCACGGATCGCTCCTAGCGGTCGCGGGTGGCGATGTAGGTCGCCAGCTCGCAGAGGGCGACTCGGGCCTCGGGTACCAGCGGCGCCCCCTCGGCGGCGCGGATGGCGACTCCGGTGAGCTCGTCGATGCGGGCCTCGGCCTCCGCGAGCGCACCGGTGTCGACGATCACCTGCTGGAGGGCGGCGATGTCGGCCTCGGTCAGCTCGGCGTCACCCACCCGGTCGAGCACCGCGAGCGCCGAACCCGTGGCTCGCTCGAGGGCGACGGCGAGGATCGGCGTGGGCTTGCCCTCGCGCAGGTCGTCTCCGACGGGCTTGCCGGTCGCCTCGCTGTCCCCGAACGCGCCGAGCACGTCGTCCCGCAGCTGGAACGCCTCGCCGAGCGGATCTCCGTAGGCGGAGAGCGGGGCCTCGAGCTCGGCGAAGCGGCCGGCCAGGGCGGCGCCGACGTGGAGCGGCCGCTCCACCGTGTAGCGACCGGACTTGTAGGAGGCGATCCGCCGGGCGGTCGGCAGCCCCACCCCACCCCGAGCCGTCCCGAGCACGTCGAGGTACTGACCGATGTTCAGCTCGACCCGGAGCTCGTCGTAGATGTCGCGTGCCTCCCGCGGGGCATCAGCGAGCAGGAGGTCGGCGTAGACGAACGCGAGGTCGCCCACGAGGATCGCCACGCCCTCGCCGAAGCGCCGCCCCTCCCCCCGCCACCCTGCCGACTCGTGGATCGTCTGGAACGTGCGGTGGGCGGTGTCGGCGCCGCGACGGCGATCGGAGCCGTCCATCACGTCGTCGTGCACGAGCGCGAAGGCGTGGAGCAGCTCGAAGCCGGCCCCGGCGTCGACGGCGATGGGGTCCGAGGGATCACCGCCGGCGCCGACGAACGCCCAGTGGCAGAACGCTGGCCGCAGCCGCTTGCCCCCCCCGAGGACGAGGTGCGAGAGACAGGCGATGGGGGCGTCGAGGTCGGCGTCGACCGCGGTCCAACGGGCCCGCTCCACGTCGAGCAGCGCCCGGAGGCGGGCCTCGACCCGGTCCGCGATCTCTCCGAGGCTGGCGGGAGCGCGGGCGGTGTCGGCGGCGTGCACGGAGGTGTTCGGACCAGTCGAGGCGATGGATGGAGGATAGGTGGCACGACGGTCTCCGGCGCGGGCGCTCGGACCGGACCGCCGTGCGCTGCGTCAGGAGGCGTGCTCGGTGCTGCCCGTGGGCTCCTCGGCCGCGGCGGGGTCCTGGGGGTGCAGCTCGGTGACGATGCGCTGGACCTCGAACCGGGTGGCGGCGATGCGCTCACGGCACTCACGGATGAGCTCGGCGGCGCGGCGGACCTCGTCGGCGAGGTGGTCGACGTCGAGGTCGTCGCTCTCGAGCCTGTCGAGGATCGCCTCGAGCTCCTCGACCGCCGCCGCGTAGGGGAGGTCCTTGGCAGGGATGGGTGCATCGGTCATGTCGTTGTCTCCGGGTCGGGAGCTGCGTCGGGGGCGACGGCCCGGACGGTGCTCGTCACCGTGCCGTCGGCGAGGGTCGTGAGCAGCACGGTGCCTGCTGCGAGGTCGGCGGCCCGGCGCACGAGCTCGCCGTCGGTGGTGCGGGTGATGGACCACCCGCGCCCGAGCGCCGTGGCCGGGTCGGCGGCGGATACCCGCGCCGCGAGGACGTCCAGGGCGGCGGCGTGGCGGGCGCTGGTCGCCGCGGCGCTGCGGGAGAGCCGGGCGGCTGCCGAGCGGCGGCCGGCCTCGTGTCGGGCGAGCACCCGCTCCAGCCGGTCTGGGTCGAGGCGGCGATCGTGCCGGCGCCGGTCGGCCTCGGCGGCACCCAGTGCAGCGTCGGCCCCCCGCCGTAGGCGCCGGTCGGCCTCCAGTGCCCGCCCACGAGCAGCGGCGAGGCCGAGGGTGGCCTGGTGGGAGACGCGGGCGGCTCGCACGTCGAGCCGTCCCTCGGCATGGCGGAGTGCGACGCTCGCCCTGCCCCCGAGGTCGGCGCCGTGGCCCTCGAGCACCCGCTCGGCGCGCCGACCCACCGCGGCCGCCTGCCGGGCGAGGCCGCTCCACGCCGCCTCGCTGCGGGCGGCGCCAGCTCGGACCAGGGCGACGATCGCGGCGGCGCACGCCGTCGGCGTCTTGTAGGCGGCGTGGGCGACGGCATCGGCGACGCTCGTGTCGATCTCGTGGCCGATGCCGGTCAGCACAGGGACAGGAGCCCCTGCGATGAGACGAGCGATGCGCTCGCCGTCGAACGTGGCGAGATCGGTTCGGGACCCGCCGCCGCGCACCAGCAGCACGACGTCCGGTCGAGATGCGACCGCGCACGTCAGGGCGGCGAGGATCGACGGCTCGGCGCCTCGGCCCTGCACGCGGGCGTCGGCGAGCACCACCGAGAAGCCGAGGCCGCTCACCTCGAGCTCGTGGAGCGCGTCGTGGCAGGCGGCGGAGCCGTCACTCGTGACGAGGGCGATGCGCAGCGGCATCGTTGGCATCGGGATGCGGCTGTTGCGTTCGAGGAGGCCGTCCTCGCTGAGGGCGGCGAGGACGCGGTCGCGCTCGGCGGCGAGGCGTCCGAGCGTGTGCACCGGGTCGATCTCGGAGATGGCGAGCTGGATGCGGCCGTAGGCGTACTGGATGCGTCCCCGGACCCGCACCTCGATCCCGTCGGCGAGGCGGAAGCCCGGGTGCTCGGCGAGAGCCCGTTCGATCCGGGGCCGGCTCCCCCGGAGCACGACGGCGCTGATCGTGGCGGTGTCGCGCCCGCGAGCCTTCTCGCACAGCGAGAGGTAGACGTTGCCCCGGGCGTTGGGCGGCCGGAGCCCGTCGACCTCGCCCCTGACCCACACCTCGGCCGGGAACGCCGCGGACACCGCCCGGCCCAGACGGGTCGTGACCTGTCCGACGGTGAGGGTCTCCTCCTGCTCGAAGAGCGCTCCCTGGTCAGCGGCCACCGTCCCATGATGGCCCCCCCGTGCGACACCCGGGCCCCCGACCAGCCGGCACCGCAGGGAGGTGCTCTGCCAGACTCGACGGGTGGCCGTGCGCATCGGTGATGGCGTCCTCCAGATCGACACCCTGCTCGGGGGGTGGGAGCGGGTCACCGCCGGCTACCTGATCGAAGGGCCCGCCCCCGTGCTCGTGGAGACCGGCAGCCAGAGCTCGGTCCCCGCGCTCCTCGCCGCGCTCGACGAGCTCGGGTTGTCGGCCGACGACCTGGCCGGGGTCGCCGTCACCCACATCCACCTCGACCACGCCGGCGGCGTTGGTGACGTCGCCCGGGCGTTCCCGAAGGCGACGGTGTACGTGCACGAGAAGGGCGCCCGCCACCTCGCCGACCCGAGTCGCCTGGTCGCGTCGGCGGCGCAGGTCTACGGAGACCTCCTCGACACCCTCTACGGACGACTCGACCCGACACCTGCCGAGCGGATCGTGGTGCTCGCCGACGGAGACGAGGTCGAGGTGGGTCCGGGCCGCACGCTCACGACCGTGGACTCGCCCGGCCACGCCAAGCACCACCTCGCCCTCCACGACGCCACCTCCGGGCTGCTCTTCGCCGGGGACGCCGTCGGCGTGCGGCTGCCCGACGCCGGCGTCCTCCGGCCGTCCACACCGCCGCCGGACTTCGACCTCGAGGCCGCCCTCGTCTCCCTCACGAGGTTCGCCGACCGCAGCCCGGCCGGGATCGCCCTCGCCCACTACGGCCTCGTGCCCGACCCTGGCACGATCCTCGAGGAGGCAGCGGACACGTTGCAGCGGTGGGCCCACGTCGCCGAACAGGCCTGGCGACGGGACGGCGACATCGCCGCGGCCCTCGACGACGCCTTCGCCGCTGAGCTCGAGGGGACCGACGAGGCGGTGCAGGACAAGCTCGACACCCTCAACGGGGTGCACAGCAACGCCGCCGGCCTCCGCCGCTGGTTGGACCAGCGAGCGG
>JBBDQT010000047.1:0-3690 GCA_040905815.1 Acidimicrobiales bacterium | reverse complement strand
GCGCCGCCGAGCTCGACCAGCGTGCTCGCTGGGACGAGCAGGCGGGGGAGAAGGAGACCCTGCTGGCGAGCCTCCAGGAGCGTCAGGTGCTCCTCGAGTGCCTGTTCGAGATCCAGCGCGCCATCTCCCGCCGGGAGCCGATCCAGACCCTGCTCGACGCGGTGACGGCAGGGACCGCCAAGCTCCTCGGTGCCGAGGTCGTGGCCCTCAGGCTGGTCGACCCCGACGCCGAGGCCGACGCCGGGTACCTGCGCCTCGTGTCGAGTGTCGGGGTCGACCCGCTCCTCCGCGAGGCGATCAGCCGCACCCCGGTCGGTGAGGGCGTCGGCGGCCAGGCGATGTCGGAGGGCCAGCCCGTCATCGCCGACCTGCACGGCGCGTCGAGCCCGCTGCACCCGCTCTTCCAGGCCGGGCTCCACACCGCCATGGCCGTCCCGGTGCACCGTGACGGGCGCGTGGTCGGGAGCCTGCTCGTCGCCTCCTACGACGACGACAGGTCCTATGTGCCGGGCGACCAGGAGGTGCTTCTCGCGTTCGCCGAGCACGCGTCCCTCGCTCTGAACGACGCGAGCGCAGCCGAGGCGATCCGTCAGGCCTACGCGGTCGCCCTGCGACAGGCAACGCGAGACCCTCTCACCGATCTCGCGAACCGTTCGCTCGTCCTCGACCGCATCCGGGAGGCCGTGGCGCGCGGTGAGGCCACCGGCGCCGCCCCCGCCGTGTTGTTCGTCGACCTCGACGGGTTCAAGAAGATCAACGACTCCCTCGGTCACGCCGTCGGTGACGAGGTCCTCATCCGCATCTCCGACCGACTGCTCGGGGCGGTGCGGCCCGACGACGTGGTGGCCCGACTTGGCGGTGACGAGTTCGTGGTGCTCTGCGAGGGTCTCGACGAGCGAGCGAGCTGCGAGATCGCGGAGTCCGTGCTGCGGACCATCGCCGAACCGCTCCCCGTCTACGGCCGCAGCGTCGTGCTCACGGCGAGCATCGGGATTGCCCGGGCCGTGGGGCCCCACCAGGCCGAGGACCTCCTCCGGGACGCTGACGTGGCCATGTACAAGGCCAAGGCTGCGGGGCCGGGTCGGATGGAGGTCTTCGACCAAGACGTGAGGGTCCAGATGCTCGAGCGTCTCGAGATCGAGCAATCGCTGCGCCGGGCGCTCGAGCGCGAGGAGCTCAGGGTCCACTTCCAGCCCGTGGTGGAGGTCGCGTCCGGGGCGACCATCGGTGCTGAGGCGCTCGTGCGCTGGGAGCACCCCCAGCACGGGTTCGTGATGCCGTCCTCGTTCGTCCACGTGGCGGAGGAGGCGGGCCTCATCGTCAGCATCGGCGCGTGGGTGCTGGAGGAGGCGTGCCGCGAGCGGGCACGATGGGAGGCAACGGGCCTCTGCGGTCCTGGCCACCGTGTGAGCGTGAACCTGTCCGCCCGCCAGTTCGCCGACCCGGGCCTCTTCGCGGCGGTGGAGGCCGCGCTGCGCACCTCCGGGCTCGCGGGAGGGGCACTCTGCCTCGAGCTCACCGAGTCTGTCCTGATGGACGACGCCGACGCGACGCTCGCGACCCTCGGCGATCTCCGGCGACTCGGCGTGCAGCTCGCGGTCGACGACTTCGGGACGGGCTACTCGTCGCTCAGCTACCTCAAGCGCTTCGTGGTCGACGAGCTCAAGATCGACCAGGGCTTCGTCCGCGGTCTCGGCGTGGACCGTGGCGACGAGGTGATGGTGCGGGCCATCGTCGGCCTCGCCGCGGCGCTCGGTCTCGAGGTGGTCGCCGAGGGGGTGGAGACGCCGGAACAGCTGGCCGTGCTCCGTTCGCTCGGCTGCCACCGGGCTCAGGGCTACCTGTTCGGGCGACCGGGGCCCGGCTGGCAGGCGGGGGCGCACTGGTAGTCGGGCGGGCCCGGGGATCACTGGCGGAGAGAGTGGGATTCGAACCCACGGTGAGCCGAAACCCACAACGATTTTCGAGACCGTCCCATTCGTCCGCTCTGGCATCTCTCCTGGGAGGACAAGGCTAGCGGAGGCGCCTCGATGCGAAGAAGGCCGTGAGCACCTCCCCGCAGGCAGCGGCGCCGATGCCCGCCACGACGTCCACCTCGTGGTTCAGCCTGGGATCGGCGCACAGGTTGTAGAGCGAGCCGCAGGCCCCTGCCTTCGGATCGGCGGCGCCGAACACGACACGGGCGACCCGGGCCGCCACCAGGGCGCCCGCGCACATGGGGCAGGGTTCCAGCGTCGCCACGACGGTCGCACCGCTCAGGCGCCACGACCCGGTCGCGACGGCCGCGTCCCGTATGGCGAGCACCTCCGCATGTGCGGTCGGGTCACCGCTGAGCTCACGTTCGTTGCGGCGCCGGGCGAGCAGGGAGCCGCCGGCGTCGAGGACGACGGCACCGACCGGGACATCCCCCGCCGCCGCTGCCGCCACGGCCTCTTCGAGGGCGAGGGCCATGGCCTCGTCATCGGTCATCGCGGCACCCTACGTGGGATGCCGGCACGGCCCTGCCACGCGTTGTGACAAGATCTGGACAAAACGGCAGGAGGTTCGGACCGCTGCGGCGAAATGAGCAGTGGATGGGTGCACTGGGGTCGGACCAGCTGGCCGCGCCCGCGCGGCTCTGGAGCCATGCACGCGGGTTCGGTATGCGTCGTCGGGGAGTTCGCGGAGGGCGCCACGGAGGGCGGCGCCGACCCGCGCTCCTCCTGCTTGCGACCGCCGTCGTCGCGAGCACCGCAGGTGGTGATGTTCCTCGCCGCCTGCCCCCGCCGATCGCGACAGCGGCCACCCCAGGGCCTGCCAGCAGCGTCATCGGGGCATCGGGAACCGTGGTCGCCAGCTCGGTCACTGCCGCTTCGTGGTCCCCGGTCCTCTCGGCGCCTCCTGCTCCGTACCCGTCCCCGTCTCCGGACCTGGTGGCGGACGAGCCGCCGGTCGCCGACGTGGCCATCGCCCCGCCGCCGGAGACCTTCGAGGAAGCGGCCGCGCCCGCGGAACCGCCACCCGCCCCCCTGGTCCACGGCGCTTCCGCGGACGTCACGCCCGGAGAGGGGACCTGGGCCGTCTCGATCGGCATCGACGACTACCCCGGGAGCCGGTACGACCTCCGCTCGGCGGTCGCCGACGCCGTCGAGGTCGACCGTGCGCTCTCCCGCTACGGCGTGCCCGTCGACCAGCGCCTGCTCATCACCGACCGCGCCGCCAACGCCGAGACGATCGAGCGGTCCATCGAGTGGCTCGTCGCCCACGCCGGACCCAAGGCGAACGCCGTGCTCTTCTACGCCGGTCACGTCCGCAAGGTGCACAGGGCCACCGAGACCATCGTCGCCGCCGACGGTCGCCTCGTCACCGACGCTCGCGTCGCCGAGCTGCTCGCCCCACTCGCCGCCCCGCGAGCGTGGATCGCGATCGCCGCTTGCTACGGCGGCGGCTTCACTGAGGTGCTCGCTCCCGGCCGGATCCTCACCGGGGCAGCGGGAGCCGACGACCTCGCGTACGAGAACGTCGACTACGGGCGCTCGTACCTCGTGGAGTACATGGTCCGCAGGGCGATGGTCGGTGGCGACGCGCCGGGCTCGGTCGAGGCGTCGTTCGCCTACGCGGCAGACGCGATCGCCCGCGACCACCCCAACCGCGTCCCCGTCCAACAGGACTGGCTGGACGGGGAGCTCGCGCTCGGCAACGCCGCGCCGC
>JBBDQT010000046.1:0-10217 GCA_040905815.1 Acidimicrobiales bacterium | reverse complement strand
GCCTGCTTCAAGCTGCGGGCCGCCCCGGTGAACGTCAACTACCGCGCCGTCGCCGACGAGATGGGCGCGGTGCTCGACGACAGCGGCGCCAAGGTGGTCCTCCACGAGCAGGACCTCGCCGCCGTCGTCACCGCGGCGGCACCGGCCCTGCCGGCACTCACGCGGGGGCCGGCATGGGAGGCGGCGCTGGCCGCAGCACCCGCCGCGCCCGTGCGCTTCGAGCGCTCCGGCGATGACCGCTACGTGCTCTACACCGGGGGCACGACCGGCCGGCCGAAGGGAGTCGTCTGGCGCCACGAAGACCTGTTCTTCGCCGCGCTCGGCGGCGGCGAGCCCGGCGGCGGCGAGCCCGGCGGCGATCCGGTGAGGGATCCGGTGAGGGATCCGGTGAGGGATCCGCGCCAGGTGGCGGTCCTCGCCCGCCAGAGCCGGAGCCGCTGCCTGCCGGCGAGCCCGTTCATGCACGGGACCGGCCACTGGATCGCACTGACCACCCTGCTCAGGGGCGGGACGGTGATCACCCTCCGGGACGCCCACTTCGACGCCGGACGCCTGCTCGACGTGGCGGCAGCAGAGTCGGTCACGATCCTCGCCGTGGTCGGTGATGCCTTCGGCCGGCCCATCGTGGAGGCCCTCGAGCAGCGAGCCGGCGCCTCGGACCTCTCCTCGGTGAGCGTCGTCCTGTCGGGGGGCGCCGCCCTCTCCCCGAGCACCATGGCCGACCTCGTCCGGCTCCTCCCCTGGGCCGTCGTGGTCGACGGCTTCGGGGCCTCCGAGACCGGCGGCCAGGGCCAACGCGTCCGCTACCCCGGCTCGACACGGGGCGGGCACGACCGCTTCACGATGGGTCCGGACACCGCCGTCGTCGACGACGAGCTGCGCCCGCTCGCACCCGGCGACGGCAGGGTCGGCTGGCTGGCCCGCCGAGCCCACGTGCCGCTCGGCTACCTCGGGGACCCCGAGGCGACGGCCCGCACGTTCCCCGTGGTGGACGGCGTGCGCTGGGCGGTCGCTGGTGACCGGGCGTCGATCGACGCCGACACGACGATCGTCGTGCACGGCCGGGGAGCGACCACGATCAACACCGGCGGCGAGAAGGTCCACGCCGAGGAGGTCGAGGTGGCCCTGCGGGCCCATCCCGACGTGGTCGACGCGGTCGTGGTGGGGGTGGACGACCGCCGGTGGGGGGAGGTCGTCACCGCCGTGGTCTCCCTGCGGCCCGGCACCACGCTCACGGTGCAGGACGCCGCCGACCACTGCCGGTCCCGCCTCGCCGGCTACAAGCTCCCGCGCCGCCTCGTGGTGGTCGACGAGGTCGTGCGCACGGCGTCGGGCAAGACCGACATCCGATGGGCGAAGGCGACCGCCACGGCGTAGCGACCTCGTCGGAGCCGACCTCGAGTCACCATCGAGGCTGCGAGGCGAGCAGCTCGGTGAGGGCGTCGGCCGGAAGCGGCCGAGCGAAGTGGAAGCCCTGGGCCAGGTCGCACCCGAGCTCTCGCAGCACCGAGAGGTGCTGGCTGGTCTCGACGCCCTCCGCGATCGTCATCAGCCCGAGCGCCGTGCCGAGGCCGATGACGGCCTTGACGATGGCGGTGTCGCCCGCGTCCTTGCCGAGCCCGTCCACGAACGTCCGGTCGATCTTGATGAAGTCGACCGGGAAGCGCCGGAGGTAGGTGAGCGACGAGTAGCCCGTCCCGAAGTCGTCGATGCCGAGCCGGGGGCCGGCGGCCTTCAGCCCCTCGAGCAGGTTCGGGTTCGAGAGGGCAGCGTCCATCAGGGCGCTCTCGGTGATCTCGAGGGAGAGCGTCCCGGGCTCGAGTCCGTGCTCGAGGAGCGTCTTCTCGACCACGTCGACGAAGCCCGGACGGGTCAGCTGGCGAGCGGACAGGTTCACCGACATCTGGAGGAGGTATCCTCCCTCTCTCCGCCACCGGACGGCCTGCCGGCACGCCTCATCGAGGACCCGCGCGCCGAGGGGCACGATCAGGCCCGACTCCTCCGCCACGGTGAGGAACTCGACTGGCTGGACCAGCCCGCCCGCGGGGTCCTCGTAGCGCACGAGCGCCTCGACGCCCGAGATCCGCCCGGTGGTGAGGTCGACGATGGGCTGGTAGTGGACCCGGACCCGGTCGTCTTCGATGGCGTGGCGCAGCTCGTTCTCCACCTGGAGGCGTCCGACCGCCTCGACGCGGAAGGAGTCGTCGAACACCTCGTGGCGGGAGCCACCTCGCTGCTTCGCGCGGTACATGGCGGTGTCGGCATCGCGGAGCAGGTCGTCGGGCCGGACGTGGTTGTCGTCGGCGATGACCACCCCGACCGAGACCGCCACCACGACATCCACCCCTCGAGCGCCGACGTTGACGGGCGTGGCCACCGCCGCCTCGATCCGCTCCGAGAGCGCGATCACGTCCTGCGGGTCGCCGACGCCCTCGCAGAGCACGACGAACTCGTCGCCGCCGAGGCGGGCGACGGTGTCGCTCGGGCGGACGACCGAGCGGAGGCGGTGGGCGATGCTCACGATGAGCTCGTCTCCCACCTCGTGGCCGAGACTGTCGTTCACCACCTTGAAGCGGTCGAGGTCGAGGAACAGAGCCGCGACCGAACCGCTCGGCTGGCGGCGCGACAGCGCCTGTCCGATCCGGTCGAGGAGCAGGGCCCGGTTGGGCAGGCCCGTGAGCGGGTCGTGCAGCGCCTGGTGCGCGAGCGCAGCCTCCGCCCGCTTGCTCACGGTGGCATCGCGCATGACCACGACGGCGCCGAAGCGGTTGCCCCGGGCGTCGACGATCGCCTGGCCGTTGTTGAGCAGGATCCGGCGCTCACCGTCACGCAGGACGGCGGCGAGCTCGAGGTCGCGCAGCTCGTCCCCCTCGAGGGCCCGCTGCAACGGCAGCTGTTCGCGCCCGAGCGGCCGGGTCGACTCCGGCAGGTGGAGCGCCGGCTGCTCCGTCCAACCGGCAGGCGTCAGCGACTCCACGGGCACGCCCGGTAGGAGCCCGCTTGCCGCGGGGTTGGAGAAGACGAGCTGGCCCTCGACATCGCAGGCGACGACGGCGTCGCTGATGTTGTGCAGCACCGCCTTCAAGAACTCGGCCGTGGACCGCGGCTCGGTCATGTCGACGACCTGGCTGAGGAAGTACAGGGGCCGTCCGGCGGCGTCGCGCACGAGGATCGAGCTCGTCTGGGCCCAGATGTCACGGCCCCGGGCATGGCGATAGCGATCGTCGGTGTAGCGCGCCCACGCGGAGCCGGCGACGGCCTGCCGCAGGTTGCGGGCTCGCTCCTCCCGATCGTCGGGGTGGATGAGCTCGAGGCTCAACAGGTGGTGGAGCGACTCGGCGTCCCGGCCCACCATCCGGCAGAAGGCGGGGTTGGCCTGGACGATCCGCCCGTCGAGGTCGTGGGTCACCATGCCGACCACCGCGTTGTCGAACGTGAGCGCCCAGTGCTGCGCGGCGATGCGCACCTGCTCCTCCGAGCGCCCCAGGCGGAGGAGCGCCCGCACCGTCGCCACCAGCTCCTCCGGTTCGATCGGTTGGATCAGGTAGGCGTCGGCACCTCCCTCGAGCCCGGTGACCCGGTCGCCGGCGCTCACCGAGGAAGCGGAGACGTGGACGACGGGGATGTGGCGGGTGAGCGCGTCCCCCTTGATCCGAGCCCGCACCTCGTAGCCGTGCAGATCGGGCAGGTTGACGTCGAGGATCACGGCGTCGGGTCCGTCGGTGGCGACGAGCCGGAGGGCGGCCTCGCCCGTCCCCGCCTCGATCACGGAGAATCCCGCCCGCTCCAGCGCGTGGCCCATGACGTAGCGTCCCGCCGCGTTGTCGTCGACGACGAGGATCCGATCCTCCGGTTGCACCACCGTCTGTTTCACCACCCTCTACGCTCTCATCCCTCGTACGCTCTTCCGTTCACCCTTCCGTTCGCCTTTCGCCTCGTCCTCGACGAGCGCGGCCCGCACCCGCTCGGGCAATGACGCGTCCTTCGGCAGCACGGCGGCGACGCGGTCCTCCAGCGCCCTGCGCTGGGCGGGTTCGAGCTCGAAGGAGGTGCACACGAACACCGTCGCCCCGTCCAGGTGCCCGTCCTCCTGCAGCCGCTCCAGCATCTCGTCGCCCCGCCCGTCAGGCATGACGAGGTCGAGGAAGACGAGGTCGGGTTCCCCGGTGATCACGGCCTGGACCCCCTTGGCCACACCTGCCGCCTCGGTCACCGACGGGACGAGCGGCGCCAGCAGCTGTCCAAGCAGGTACCGGAACCCGGGGTCGTCGTCGATGACGAGCGCCTTGGTGAACCTGCCGGCGGTCGCTCCCGGCGTGGGCTCCTCCCGGGGCAGGGTCCCAGCCGGCTGGCCCACGGGCACCGTCAGGGTGAAGCTGCTCCCCGTGCCCGGCGAGCTCTCGAGCACGAGGTGTCCTCCGAGGACCTCGGCCAGGGCCCGTGACACCGCCAGGCCGAGGCCGCTGCCCTTCGCTCCCGCCTGCAGCGGCCCGGTGACCTGGGAGAACTCCTCGAACACGCGCTCCTGGTCGCGGGCGTCGATCCCGATCCCGCTGTCGGCGACGGTCACGCTCACCGAGGCGTCAGCAGGATCTGCGCTCACGCTCACCCGCACCTCTCCCCGCTCGGTGAACTTCAACGCGTTGATCACGAGGTTCCGCAGGATCTGGCTCACCTTGGCGCCATCGGTGTGCACGATCGGGATGTCCGTCGCCTCCTCCACGACGAGGTCGACCTCCTCGCTCGTGGCCAGCGGCCGCAGCGCGCCCCGCAGCGTCGTGAGCAGCTCCGCCACGTCGACGGGGGCGACCTGGATCTCGAGCTTGTCGGTCCGCGCCCGGGCCAGGTCGATCAGGTCGTCGACCATCGTCGAGAGGTCGTTGCCGGCGCTGAGGATGAGCTCGGCCTGACGAGCCTGCTCGACTGACAGCCCTCCGTCGTGCCCGGCGAGCATCAGCCCGGCCAACGCCACGATCGAGCTGATCGGCGTGCGCAGCTCGTGACCGACGCTCGAGAAGAACCGGGCTCTGCCTTCGTTCGCCTGACGGACCTCCTCGGACCGGTCCTCGAGCTCGGCGTAGAGCGCGACGATCCCCCGGTTGGTGTCGCTCAGCTCGCCGTTGAGCCGCTCGACCTGCTCGTGACGGCTGCGCAGGCTGTCCAGCGCCTCCAACAGCTCCCGGTTCTGGCGCGCGACCTCGTCGGCAGGTTCGGGGGGCTGGCGGCGGAGCAGCTCGGACGCGATCTCGGCGCCCGTCGCCGGGGAGCTGGGCGAGATGCACTTGGCCATCGTCACGCGCGTGCCGGCGCCCGGTGCCGTCTCGATGTCGAAGCGGTCCATGAGCCGGCGACTGCCCACGATCCCGAGACCCATCCCCGTCCTGGAGCGGTAGGCGCCCGACAGCACCCGGTCGAGCTCGACGATGCCCGGCCCCTCGTCGGTGACGGTCACGGTGAGCCAGGACTCGCTCCCGACGTGCTCCAACGAGAAGGCAGCGCTGCCGGATCCGGCGTAGCTGAAGGCGTTGCGGGCGATCTCAGAGACGGCGGTCGCGAGGCGCGTCTGGTCGAGGCGCTCCAGGCCCAGCAGCTCGGCGATCTGGCCTGCGCGCTGCCGGCACACCACGAGGTCCTGGTCGCGGTGCAGCGGGACGGTGATGACCGGCTCGTTCACGGCGTCCCCCGGTCCGGTGCCACGACGACGACCGTGGCGTCGTCGCGTGTCCGACCGTGGTGGCGGTAGAGGACGCCGGCCACGAGGAGCGGGTGACGGGCAGCCAGCTGGGGGTGGTCGGAGAGATCCCACCGGCTGCTCACGCCGTCGGAGTGCAGGATCACCAGCGCACCCGGCTCCAGCGCGTAGTCGAACGAACGGATCCTCGTGGCCTGGTGGCCGGCGGTGCCGTGGTGCGTCACCATCTCGCGGCGGCCGGCCGCGGTGGCCACCATGCCCGAGATGTTGCCGACCCCGCAGAACCGGACGCTGGCGTCGGGGCGGACCTCGGCGACGGCCACCGCCGCCCCTCGCGTGGCCCGCAGCTCGGCGTGGATGCTGGCGACGAGCTCCTCGACGGAGAGGTGGGACTGGCGGCGGAACACCTCCACTGCCTGCGTGCTGGCGGTCGCTGCGCCGGCGCCGTGGCCGAGCCCGTCGGCCACCATCACCATCAGCCGTCCGTCGCGCTCCTCCACCGCCCACGCGTCGCCGCACACGGTCTCGCTCGCCGGCGGTCTCGAGACGGCCCCGACCGTCGATCCGCCCGACCGGGGAGCGTCCCCCCTCGCCACGCGCGCCATCACGACAGTGCCGCCCGACCCCTCCGAGTAGATGTCGAACACGTCCGACAACCGGTCGATGGCGCCGAGGCCGACCCCGAGCGACGTACCGGTCGACGAGCCATCCGCCAGGTGCCCGGCAGCATCGTCCATCCCCGGCCCGGTGTCGAGCGAGAGGAGGTCGATGCACGAGGTGCCGTCAGATCGCCCGGCGCTGACGAGGAGCCGGCCGTCACTGGCGTACTTCACGAGGTTCGTGGCCATCTCGGTCACCACCAGCTCGACCTGGTGCTCGCGCAGCTCCGGGAACCCCAGCTCCCGAGCCCGGGAGCCGGCCAGGCGCCGGGCAACCGCGACGTCGGCCTGCTCCGCCACCCGCAGCTCCAGGCCCGCCGCGCCCATCGAGTCCTGGGTGGTCACGAGACCCACCCGGTGACGGTCACGCGCGACCCGACCCCCGCCTCGCTCCACAGCTCGAACTCGTCCACCAACCGCCTGGCGCCCCCCAGCCCGAGCCCCATCCCCGCCCCGCTCGAGTAGCCGTCGGTGAGCGCCAGAGCGAGATCGGGCATGCCGGGCCCGTCGTCCTCCACGACGAGGCGCACGCCTCGGCGCGTCCCGTCCTCGAGCACCGCCAGCTCGGCCCTGCCCCCACCGCCGTGCTCGAGGGCGTTGCGGGACAGCTCGCTCGCCGCCGTCACCAGCTTCGTCTGCTCCACCAGTCGCATCCCGATGCTGACGGCCGCCTCCCGGACGCCGTGGCGCACGCGGACGAGGTCCTCGTCCGTCGAGATGTCGAAGGACTTGGTCCAGCTAGGTGTCGTGACCACGGCCGCCGCCACGGATGCCCCCCTGCGCACCGTCCGAGAGCGCGGACCGCAGCTCCGTCATGCCACGTTCGGCGTTCAGCGCGGTGCGCACGCCGGGCATCGACAGGCCGAGCTCGACGAGGGTGATGGCGACCGCCGGCTGCATGCCCGTGACGACGGTCTCGGCGTCGAGCACCCGGGCCGTGCTGGCGATCATCGACAGCGTCCGTCCGATGAAGGAGTCGACCACGTCGAGGGCGGAGATGTCGATCAGCACGCCCCGGATGCCGCGGGCGGAGACGGCCTCGGTCAGGTCCTCCAGGAGGGCGCTCGCCAGCCGGTCGTGCATGTCGACCTGGATGGTGACCATCAAGAACTCGCCCATCTCGAGGACGGGGATGCGCTCCACGGCTCAGCTCGCCGGTTCGGCGTGTCGGACCGTGTACCCGAGCCGCCGCAGGGCGACCTGCAAGGCGCCCGCCATCGAAGGCTTCGTGATCACCTCACCGAGCTCCACCCCGAGGCTCACGATCGTCTGGGCGATGTGGGGGCGGATCCCGCTGATGATGCACTCCGCCCCCATCAGCCGCGCCGCGGCCACGGTCTTCAAGAGGTGCTGGGCGACGAGCGTGTCGACGGTGGGCACACCGGTGATGTCGAGGATGGCGATCCTGGCCTCGTGCTCGACGATGCTGGACAGGAGGTTCTCCATCACCATCTGGGTGCGCTGGCTGTCGAGCGTCCCGATCAGGGGGAGGGCGAGGATGCCCTCCCAGAGCTCGACCACGGGGGTGGAGAGCTCGAGGAGCTCCTCGTGCTGGTTCCGGATCACCTGCTCCCGGCCGCGGACGTAAGCGTCGAACGTGATCAGGCCGAGACCCTGGACGAGGCGGTCGACGCCACCGAGCTGGCCGTCCTCCACACCGTCAGGGCCACCGTCTGACCCGAGGGTCGCCACGATGGCGTCCTTGAGGGAGAACACCGCTGCGGCCGTCTCCGAAGGGGTGTGGCCCAGGCGCACGTGCGTGCCGGACAGCTCGGCGAGCAGGCGGTGCACCTCTTTGTAGCCGGGGGCGGTCACGGTGAAGCCGTCCGCCTCGACGGCGGCGGCGAGGGCATCGAGAAGCTCGGTCGACTGGCGCACGAAGTCAGGGTCGCTGGCGGTGCTCCAACCGGAGCCCGCGGCAGCCTCCTGCGAGGAGATCCACGCCTCGAGCAGCGCCTGACGCCGACCGTTGAGCAACTCGAGCACGAGGCTCTCGACGTCGCCGCTCACGCGGGGAGACCCTTCTGACCGCGCAGCACGTGAACAGGATGTGGCACGTCCGTCTCCTCTGACATGGATGTGGTGGGCCGGCGGGAGTGCCTACCCTCCGTGCGTCGTTCCACACAGGGTACGCCAACGGCGCCCCTTTCGGGCAGTTGGACGCACGTTCCCGGCACACTGGTGGCGTGGGCGTGGTCGTGCGTGACGGGCTCGAGGTGCTGATCGTCATCGCCGTCGGCGGGATGCTGGCGGCGGTCGTGGGGCGGCTGCGGCGGGGGGAGGTCCGCGTCTACCGGTGCTTCTTCTGCGACCGGCCGACGTCGCGCGCCTACCCCCGTTGCAAGCACTGCGACGCCGAGCAGCCCGACGCCGTCTGAGCTGGGAGGCGGGGGCGAAGGCTCCGTACGATGTCGCCGTGCCTGCCCCTCCGACACCGATGTCCGACTCGCTGCCCGAGGGGGAGGCCAAGGTCACCGCCGTGCGCGGGATGTTCGACGCGATCGCGCCCCGCTACGACCTCGTGAACCGGATCATGACGTTCGGCCTCGACGTCCGGTGGCGGCGACGCCTGGTCCGGAACCTCTCGCTCCCCGCCGGCTCGACCGTGCTCGACCTCGCCGCCGGGACGGGTGACCTCTGCCGGGAGCTCGCGTCGGCCGGCCACCACCCCGTCGGCGTGGACCTCAGCTACGGGATGCTGGCGAACGCGAGGACCGACGCGCCCCTCGTGCACGCCGACATCCTCCGCCTCCCGATGCCTACCTCCTCCGTCGACGGCGCGGTGTGCGGCTTCGCCCTGCGCAACCTGGTCGAGCTGCCTGCCTTCTTCGCCGAGCTGGCGCGGGTGGTCAGGCCCGGCGGCCGCATCGGGCTGCTCGAGGTGGCGACGCCCTCCAACACACTGCTGCGCGCTGGGCACGGCGTGTACTTCGGCAAGGTGGTCCCGAAGATCGGCGGCCTGCTCTCCGACGCCGCCGCCTACCGCTACCTCCCCCGCTCCGTCGCGTACCTCCCGCCGCCGGCGCAGCTCGTCGCCGCCGTCGAGGCAGCCGGCTTCGGCGACGTGAGCCGGACGCTCCTGTCCGGTGGTGTGAGCCAGCTCGTCCTCGGCACCCGGCGCAGCTGAAGCGTGGCGACGACCGGGGCGGGCCTCGTGGCCCGAACGACGCGCCTCGACACCGACGTCGACCTGCTCGGCTTCGCCGGCGACGACGGCCTGCTCTTCGAGTCCACCGAGCACGGCGTGGCCGGCCGGGGCGAGGCGCTGCGCATGCCCCTCCCGACCGGTGCGGCCCGTCCCACCGACACCGCCGACGTGGTGGCCGCCGCCCTCGGGGAGATCGAGGTGGACGACGAGGTCGGCCGGCCGGGCACCGGTGCCGTCGCCTTCGCCGCCCTGCCCTTCGACGATGGCGCCGAGGCGTGCGCCCTCGTGCCCTCCCTGCTCGTCGGCCGGTCCACTGACGGCACCCGCTGGCTCACCCGGATCGGCACCCGAGCTGACTCCGGAGACGGGGGCGGCGTGGAGCCGAGCGGCGGTGGGAGCAACGGGGCGGGCCCGTCCCGCTTCAGCGTGACGTCGAGCCGGGCGCCTGCGGACTGGTGCGGCTCGGTCGCCGCCGCCCGGGACCGCATCCGCTCGGGGGCGCTGACCAAGGTGGTGCTCGCCCGGGAGCTCGTGGTCGAGGCCGACGAGGTGCTCTCGCCCGCCGAGATCCTCGGTCGCCTGCGCGAGGGGTACCCGTCGGCCTACCGGTTCTCGATCGACGGGTTCGTCGGGGCCAGCCCCGAGCTGCTCGTGAGCCGCGGCGGCGACATCGTGCGCTCCCAACCGATGGCCGGCACCGCGCCCCGCAGCGGCGACC
>JBBDQT010000045.1:0-10228 GCA_040905815.1 Acidimicrobiales bacterium | reverse complement strand
GTCACCCTGTCGGGTCCCGCCGTCCACGTCGCCGACTGCGTCGTCGACGACGACACGCTGGCGTGGAGGTGACCCCATGTCGCTGATCGAACGGTCCTTCCGGGAGCGCATCGTGCTGTGCGGCGTCACGATCCCGCCCGACCGGCCCGACGACACCGAGGCCCACCTCGACGAGCTCGAGCTGCTCGTCGACACCGCCGGCGCCGATGTGCTCGCCCGAGTGCTGGCTCGGCGCAACACACCTGACCCCGCCACGTTCGTGGGCAAGGGCAAGGCCGAGGAGCTGCGGGAGGTCAGCGTCGAGGTCGACTCGGACACCGTGGTGTTCGACTCGGACCTCTCGCCGGCCCAGCAGCGCAACCTCGAGAAGATCCTCGGACGGACCGCCATCAGCCGCACCGAGGTGATCCTCGACATCTTCGCCCAGAACGCACGCACGGCCGAGGGTCGCGCCCAGGTCGAGCTGGCCCAGCTCCGGCACCGCCTCCCGCGCCTTCGGGGCCGGGGCGTCGCGTTCTCCCGCCAGGCCGGCGCGATGGGCGCCGGTGGTGCCCGGGCTCCGATCGGGTCGAGAGGTCCCGGCGAGACCCAGCTCGAGGTCGACCGGCGGCGCCTGCTCAGCCGGATGAGCAGGCTCGAGGCCGACCTGCGAGCCCTTGCCCAGGTGCGCAGGACCCAGGCAAGGAGTCGGGCGCGGGCCGGCAACCGCACCGTGTCGATCGTCGGCTACACCAACGCCGGCAAGTCCACGCTGTTGAACCGGCTCACCGACGCCGGCGTGCTCGTCGAAGACCGCCTCTTCGCCACGCTCGACCCGAAGGTGCGCCGCTTGGACCTGCCGGGCGGGGAGGCGGTGCTGCTGTCGGACACGGTGGGCTTCGTCCGGAAGCTGCCGCCCCAGCTCGTCGGGGCGTTCAGGTCGACCCTCGAGATCGTGACCGAGTCCGACCTGCTCGTCCACGTCGTCGACGCGTCCGCGCCCGACCCGGACGAGCAGATGGAGGCAGTGCGCACGGTCCTCGCCGAGATCGGAGCCGACCACGTGCCCGAGCTCCTCGCGTTCAACAAGGTCGACTGCCTGCCCGGCGACGAGGAGCGGTCCGAGGACGACGACCGGGTCGACGCCAAGACGCTCCTCGCGACCCACCCCGGCTCGATCGCCCTGTCGGCGCTGACGGGGGAGGGCGTGGACGAGCTGCTCAGCACCGTCGCCGACCGCCTGAGGGCAGTCGAGAAGGTCGTCGAGCTGCTCGTGCCGTACGACCGCGGTGACGTGGTCGCCGCCCTCCACCGTGAGGGCGAGGTGCTGGTCGAGGCCCACGAGGAGGACGCGACCCGCATCCGAGCTCGCCTCGACGCCGCCGCCGCCTCCCGCCTCCAGGAGTGGGTCGTCCACGACCCCTGAACCGCCCGGCGGATTCTGGACGCTGGACCCGGTACCGCCGGCGCAGGCGTCCAGAAAGCCCGCCGCCGGCTGGTGTGACCTCGATTCTGGACGCTGGACCCGGTACCGCCGGTGCGGGCGTCCAGAAAGCGCCGGAGGTACGGTCGGCCGATGGCAGCCGGGTTCGTGCCCCCGATCTACCCGTTCGAGCGACTGGCGCCGCTGGCGAAGGTCGCCGGCGCCCACGTGGGCGGGATCGTCGACCTGTCGATCGGGACGCCGGGCGATCCTCCCCCGCCCGCGGTGGTCGAGGCGCTGGCCTCGTCGGGCGTCGAGCGCGGTTACCCGCCCTCGATCGGTTCGGCGCCGCTGCGGGAGGCCGCTTCTGCGTGGCTGCAGCGCCGCCTCGGCGTGACGGTGGCGCCAGGCGCCGTCGCCGTGTGCATCGGCTCCAAGGAGCTCGTCGCGGGCATCCCCCACTGGCTGAGGCTGCGGACGCCGGACAAGGACACCGTGCTCTACCCAGCCGTCAGCTACCCGACCTACGAGATGGGAGCGATCCTCGCCGGGTGCCGTTCGGTGCCGGTGCCGGTCGACGACCGCTGGCGCCTCGACGTCTCGGCCATCGACCCGGCGGACGCCGAGCGGGCGCTGTGCCTCTGGTCCAACACCCCCGGCAACCCGGCCGGCGGCCTCGACGACCTCGAGGCGGTCGCCTCGTGGGGCCGCTCGAACGGCGTGCCGATCCTCTCCGACGAGTGCTACGTCGAGTTCACCTGGGACGGCCCGCGGCGATCCGTGCTGCAGACGGGCAGCGACGGCATGCTCGCGGTGCACTCGCTCTCGAAGCGCTCGAACCTGGCCGGCGTCCGCGTCGGCTTCTACGCCGGTGACCAGGAGCTCGTCACCTACCTCTCCGAGGTGCGCAAGCACGCCGGCTTCATGGTCCCGGGCCCCGCGCAGCACGCCGCCGGCGTCGCCCTCGGGGACGACGTCCACGTCGAGGAGCAGGCGAAGCGGTACCTGGCACGGCTCACCCGCATGCAGCAGGTCTTCCGGGACGCCTACGACGTCGACGTCCCCCTCCCCGGCGGCGGGTTCTACCTCTGGGCGCCGGCCCCCGACGGCGACGCGTGGGCCCTCGTCGAGTGCCTCGCTGCGGACGCAGGCTGCCTCGCGACCCCGGGGGAGTTCTACGGGCCGGACGCCACCGGCTACGTCCGCCTGGCGATGGTCGTCCCCGACGAGCGCATCGAGCTCGTTGCGTCCCGGCTCGGCGTGGCCTGAGCGGAGTGGGGTAGGGCTGCGCCCATGCCCAGGATCCTCATGCTCTTCGCTCCCGCCGTCGGCCGCTGGCTGTGGAGGAAGTACAAGGGCAACGCCGCCCAGAGACACGCCCAGAACCAGGGTCTGCCCCGCGGTGCCACCAGGCCGAACACGTCGAGGCCGCAGGAGCAGGTCGAGGCGATGGAGGACGAGGTCGACCTCCCCGGGGGCATCCGCCCGTAGCGAGCACCGAACCGCCGAGCTGGCGGTGGACGTGACGGCTCTGGCGCGCTCCGCACCGCCAGTCCCGGAGAGCTCTTGCCGTTACCGTTGGTAACGGTAGACTGAAGGCATGCTCCTCCAACCGATCGTGCCCGTCGACGGCCCCGGGGGCAGCGCACTGGCGGCCTGGGAGCCCGTCTGGGGCTTCGTGATCGTGCTCACGTTGATCCTGGTCGCCCTCGGGGTGACGGGTCGGGCGCCCGACGGCGGGCGCGGCTTCGAACGGGCCGTGCTGCGGGTGCCCCGCGCCCTCGAGCGCCTGACCGGCGTGCCGGGCTGGGCCGCCACCACCGTGTTGTCCAGCATCTACGGCCTGGTGTTCGCCGGCCAGGGGTTCTACACCGACGTCGCCTGGCACGTGGCCCTCGGCCGGGACGACGACATCTTCACCCCGCCACACACGGCGATCTTCACCGGGCTCGTGATCATCGCCGCCGCCCCGCTGCTCGGCATCCTCGTCGCCACGGTGGAGCGGGTGCCCAACGCCCTGCGGTGGGGCGGCCTGCGGATCCCCCGGTCACTCGTGCCCCTCGGCGTGCTCGGCGTGGCCGCGGTGACCGGCTTCCCGATCGACGAGCTGTGGCACCGCGCCTACGGCGTCGACGTGACGATGTGGAGCCCACCCCACCTGATCATGATCCTCGCCGCCTCGTTCAGCGGCCTCGCCTCGTGGCTCGTGCTCGCCGACGCCGGCGTCCGGCCGGGCGCCGGTGAGACCCCGGGGAGGCGACGTTGGTCCCGAGGCCTCCACGTCGCGACCGCCGCGCTCAGCCTCATGGGGCTGTCGAGCGTCCAGGGGGAGTTCAGCTTCGGGGTGCCGCAGTGGCAGCAGCTGTACCACCCCGTCCTCGTCTGCCTGGCCGCGGGGCTGGGCCTCGTTGCCATCCGGCTCGTCCACGGTCGCGGGTGGGCGCTCGGCATCGCCGTCGGCCTGCTCGCCTTCGACGCATCCGGTCTCCTCGGCGACGGCGAGCCGATCGAGACGCGCACCGGCGCGATCTACCTCGTCTCCGCCCTCGTGGTCGAGGCCGTGGCCCACCTCGCCGGCACCGACCGGCGCATCCGCTTCGCCCTGCTGAGCGGCATCGGCGTCGGCACCCTCGGGCTCGCGGGGGAGTGGGGGTGGAACGCAGGGGCCCACCAGCCGTGGACCGCGGCGCTGCTGCCCGAGGCCGTCCTCGTCGGCGCGCTCGGCGCCGTCGCCACCGCCCTCATCGGCACGGCCGTGGGCGGTGCGATCAGCGGGGCGCCCGGCCGCTCGCGCCTGCCTGCCGCCGCCGTCGCCCTCGGGGTGCTCGGCGTCCTCGTCGCGCTGGCGATCCCCGCGCCCCGCCAGACCGGCGACGTCGTGGCCGACGTCACGTTCACCTGGGTCGATGGTGACCGGGCGACCGTCGAGGTGGCGCTCGACCCGCCTGACGCCGCCGAGGGCGCCCGGTGGTTCACGGCCGGCAGCTGGCAGTGGGGTGGGCGGACGATCGCCCACATGGAAGAGATGGCGCCCGGTCGCCACCAGAGCGAGGAGCCCCTCCTCCTCACCGGCCGGGCCAAGGCCCTCCTGCGGCTGCACCGCGGCGCCGAGATGATGGCCGTCCCGCTCCGGCTGCCGGCCGACCCCGAGTACGACCTGCCCGAGGTCGCCGCCGAGGACCGGGAGGTGGCCTTCCTGCCCGAGCAGCAGTTCCTGCAGCGGGAGGCTTCGGACGGCACTGGCGGCCTCGCAACGGCCGTGCTCGCCATCGTCGTCGTGCTCGGCAGCCTCTGGGTGGGGACGTTCGCCTGGGCGGCTGGCGCGATCGGTCGCCGCGGCGCGACCGACGTCGCTGCTCGATCGACGGAGGCGTCGCGTCCTCCGGGTTGACGTCGGGCCGGCGGTAGCCTCGGCGACCATGGCCGACCTCGAGGCACGCATCGATGACCTGTGGGAGCGCCGGGACACCCTGGATCCCGGTGACGACGACGCGCGGGAGGCGGTCCTCGAGGCGGTGGGGCTGCTCGACACGGGTGAGGCCCGGGTGGCGGAGATCGAGCCGGGCACCGACGAGGTCGTCGTCCACCAGTGGCTCAAGCGAGCCATCCTGCTGCTGTTCCGCCAGAGCCGGATGGACACCGTCGAGGTCGGCCCGTTCGAGTTCGCCGACAAGATCCCGCTCAAGGGCGGGTGGGAGGAGGCGGGCGTGCGGGTCGTTCCCGGGGCGTCCGCCCGCTTCGGCTCGTTCCTCGACCGTGGCGTCATCCTCATGCCGAGCTACGTGAACATCGGCGCCCGCGTCGGTTCGGGGACGATGGTCGACACGTGGGCCACCGTCGGGTCGTGCGCCCAGATCGGTCGCAACGTGCACCTGTCCGGCGGCGTGGGCATCGGTGGCGTGCTGGAGCCTGCCCAGGCCGCCCCCACCTTCATCGGCGACGAGTGCTACATAGGCAGCCGCTGCATCGTGGCCGAGGGCGCTCGAGTCGGCGATGGTGCGGTGCTCGGCGCAGGGTCGATCCTCACCGCCACCATCCCGGTGATCGACGCCGAGACGGGACAGGAGCTCAGCCGGGGGGTCGTCCCGTCGTGGTGCGTGGCGGTCGCCGCCACCCGGCCCCGCGACTTCGCCGGGGGGACCTACGGCATGTCCTGCGTGCTCGTCATCAAGCGCCTGACCGAGGGCGAGCGCCACGACAAGTCGGGCCTCAACGACATCTTGCGCACGCACGGCTCGGCGGTCTGAGGCGTGCACGATCCGGTGGCGTCGGACGGGTGACGGACCTCCTCGCCCTCACCGCGGAGCTCGTCGACATCCCGTCGGTGAGCCACGACGAGGCGGCGATCGCCGACCACCTCGAGGTCGTGCTGTCGGCGGTGCCTTGGCTCACCGTCGACCGCCACGAACACAACGTGGTGGCACGCACCGACCTCGGCCGGCCCCACCGCCTGGTCCTCGCGGGCCACACCGACACCGTCCCGGTCAACGGCAACGCCCGGGCGAGGATCGAGGGGGACACCCTGCACGGCCTCGGCGCCGCCGACATGAAGTCGGGCGTGGCGGTGTTCCTCGAGCTGGCGCGCACGATCGCCGAGCCGGCCTGCGACGTCTCGTACGTGTTCTACGCGGCCGAGGAGGTGGCGGCCGAGGACAACGGCCTGCGTGCCCTCTTCGCAGAGCGCCCCGATCTGGTCGCGGGGGACGCGGCGATCCTCGGTGAGCCGACCGACGCCACGATCGAGGCCGGGTGCCAGGGGACGCTCCGCCTCGCCGTGCACCTCACCGGTCGGCGGGCGCACACCGCTCGGGCGTGGATGGGCGTCAACGCCATCCACCGGCTCGGGCCGGTGCTCTCCGCCGTCGAGGGCTTCGACGCCCGCCGTCCCGTGCTCGACGACTGCGAGTTCCGCGAGGCGCTGCAGGCGGTGGCGGTCGAGGGCGGGGTCGCCGGCAACGTGGTCCCCGACGCCGTCACCCTGGTCGTGAACCACCGCTTCGCCCCCGACCGCGACGCCGCCGAGGCCGAGCAGGTGGTGCGCGACGCTCTCGCCCCTGCCCTCGGCGAGGGTGACCGGGTCGATCTGCTCGACGCCGCGCCCGCGGCCGCGCCTGGCCTCGACCACCCGCTGCTCGCAGCCCTCGTCGAGCGCAACGGGCTCACCGTGCGGGCGAAGCTCGGGTGGACCGACGTGGCGCGCTTCGCCGCCGCGGGTGTGCCGGCGGTGAACTTCGGGCCGGGTGAGCCCACCCTCGCCCACACCCGCGAGGAGCGTGTCGAGCGCGGTCCCGTCGAGGCCACCCACGCCGCCCTCGTGGACCTCCTCACCAACGGCGCCGGCTGACCCGTCGCCGACGGCCGGTGGGGACAGCCGATCGCCCGACGAGGGGACGGCCTCCTGGAGGCGGTCTCCTAGATGGTGCCGCGGCGGCGCACGACGAGGGCGCCGACGCCTCCGGCCGCGGCGAGCGCGCCGGCGAGCAGCGCGGCGGGCCCGGCGTCGCCGCCGTCTGGGGCTTCCCGTCCGGAGGGCGTTCCGTCTCCGGTCAGCGCGACGGCGTCGTCGGGCTCGGGCTCCTCCGCCTCCTCCACCGCCTCGGGGCCGGCCAGGGTCGTGGTCGTCTCGCCCTCGACGACGGGGCCCGCGGCTGGGGCGGGCTCGGCCTCCGGCGTGGCGGTGCTCGCCGTCGGTTCGCCGGGTGGCGTTGCGCCTGGTGTCGGGTCGGGCTCGCTGGCCGGTGGGGCTGCCCTGCCGGCGGGTGGTGGCGCGGGAGGCGCGGTGGTGGGCGGGGCGCTGCCAGGACCGAGGCCGGCGACGGCGGCGGCGAGGTCGAGCCGGCCGGCGCCGAAGGTGGAGTCACGGCCCCTCGGCCCCAGGTCCTTCGCGGTCGCCAGCAGCCGGTCGACGGTCTGTTGAGGAGAGAGCCCGAGGCCGCGCAGCACGGCGGCGGCGCCGGCGACGTGCGGCGCTGCCATGGACGTGCCGGCCAGGTAGGCGTACTCGTCGGCTGGTCGGCCGGGCGTGTGGTACGTCGAGAGGATGTCGTCCTCTACGGGATCGGTGAGGTTGCGGGCCCCACCGGGCGCGGAGATCGGCCACCGAGCCGAACCGGTGGTGCTGGAGAAGTACGCCTTGGTGTCCTCCCGGCTGGTGGCGGTCACCACGATGGCGGGCTGGTCGGCGAAGCCAGAGCCGGTGACGAACTGGTTCCCCGCGGCGACCACGGGGATCGAGCCCTTCGACCAGGCGTGGCGGATCGCCTCGCTGAAGCTGGGCCCGAGCACCGCCTGGGTGTCGCTGCCGAGCGAGAGGTTGATGACGGTCGCCCCGTTGTCGGCAGCCCAACGGATGCCGGCCGAGATGTTCGCCCCGCTCCCGTTGCCGTCGTCGGCCAAGACCCGCACCGGCATGATGCGGGCGTCGGGCGCCACGCCCGCCACGCCGATCCCGTTGCCCGTGGCGGCTGCGGCCGTGCCGGCGACGTGGGTGCCGTGTCCGTGCCCGTCCTGGGGGTGGGCGTCACCGTCGACGAAGTCCCGGCCCGCCACGAGCTTGTCCCGGAGGTCCGGATGGTCGAGGTGGACGCCGGTGTCCACGATGGCGATGACCGTGCCCGCGCCGCGCCCCGCTGACCACGCCGTCTCGGCGCCGATGACATCGGTGCCCCACTGGCGGTCGGCGAGCGGGTCGTTCGGGAGCGCCGCCACCGGCATGACGAGGACGGCGGCGCCGAGGACGGCGCCGACGAGGGTGGCCAGAGCACGGCGCATGCCCCGATTGTGCCGGGTTCCCGCCGAGTTGGCGCCTCGCCCCGCGATCAGGCGCTGCTGTTGGCCCGGCGCGACCAGATGCCGCCGCCGGCCACGACGACGATGAGGGCCGCCGCCACCAGCGCCGGTGCCGGGGGGATGCCGTCCGGCTCCTGGTTGGGGAGGCCGTCGAGCGCGACGGGAGCGCCGGCGGGGGCACCGCCGTCTCGTCGCAGGCGGTCGCCGTCGGTGCCGACCTGCTCGCCGGGGACCACGGTGGCCGAGCCGGTGCTCGAGCCGGTCACCCCCGGTTGCACGGGTGGGCCAGGCGCTCGGTCGGCCGGCGGCGGCGCCATCCCACCACCGGCCACCGCGGCGGTCACGTCGAGTCGTCCCGCCCCGTAGACCGGGTCCGGGCCGGGAGCCCCGAGGTCGACGGCGGTGGCGAGGAGGCGGTCGCGGGTGGCGACGGGGTCGAGGCCGAGGCCGAGGAGCACCGCGGCTGCGCCGGCGACGTGGGGCGCCGCCATCGAGGTGCCGGCGAGGCAGGCGTAGCTCCCACCGCCGTCGGCGCGGTACGTCGAGAGGATCCCGGAGGGCGCGGTGGCGCACGTCTCGACGGTGTCGCCGGCCTGCCCTCCCGGCGCGGCCATGCCGAACGCGGCATCGCCGAGGTCGTTGTCGGCGTCGGCGGCGAACTTCGATGCCTGGTCCGCGCGATCGGTGGCGGCCACGACGATGGCGGGGGAGGAGTCGGTGAGGCCGAGCGTCTCGTCGTTCCCGGCGGCCAGCACGATGACGATCCCTGCCGCCCATGCGTCGTCGATCGCCTCGCGGAGCGCGGCCGCGCTCGTGGGATGCGGCTCGAGATCGCGCCGCTCCGGTCCGAGCGAGAGGTTGATCACATCGGCGGCCTGCTCGGTCGCCCAGCGCACTCCGGCGGCGACGTCCTCCAACGTGCCCTGGCCGGACGCGTCGAGGACGCGCACGGGGAGCAGCAGCGCCTCCGGCGCAACGCCGATCACGCCGAGGCCGTTGCCGGAGGCCGCGGCTGCGACGCCGGCGACATGGGTCCCGTGGCCCTCCTCGTCCTGGGCGATGTCGTCGTCGTCGACCAGATCCCGTCCGGGCAGGACACGGCCGGTGAGGTCCTCGTGGTCGATGTCGATGCCCGTGTCGATCACCGCGATCGTCGTGCCCGCGCCCTGCCCGGTGGCCCAGGCGGCCTCGGCGCCGATGCGGGCCATCCCCCACTGGAGCGGTGCACCAGGGTCGTCAGCCGCCGCCGCCGGCGTGGCCGTGGCCAGCAGGACGAGGCAGAGGGAGGCAGGCACGGCGCGGTGCATCCCCTGCATCATCCCCGATCTGGGGCGCTCGAGTGCAGCCGTCACCTCGGCAAGCGGCCGCCGCGCCGCCGCGCCGCGGCGCGGACGGGGATCGGCCGGTGCGAAGGGGGCTCAGAGTCGGCGCATCACGGTGACCACCCGGCCGTAGACGTCGACCTCGTCGGCCTCGAAGGCCATCGGAGCGAGACGGCTGTTCGCCGGGAGGAGGACGATCTGGCTGCCCTTGCGGGTGAACGTCTTGATCGTCGCCTCCTCGCCGGGGATGCCTGCAGCCACGATCTCGCCGTCCCGTGCGTCGGGCTGCTGGCGGACGACGACGAAGTCGCCGTCGAGGATCCCGACGTCGATCATCGAGTCGCCTCGCACCCGCAGCATGAACAGCGTGCCCTCGCCGGTGAAGTCCGACGGGATCGGCACGAGCTCCTCGACGTTCTCGCTGGCGAGCACGTCGGTGCCCGCCGCGATGTCACCGACGAGGGGGATGTGGCGGGACGGTCGGCGCTCTGCCGTCATACCTGCCGACGGGTCGTAGTGCACCTCGATGGCGCGCGGCTTGGTGGGGTCACGGCGCAGGAGCCCACGCTTCTGCAGCGTGGCCAGGTGGGTGTGCACGGTGGAGGGCGACGTGAGCCCGACCGCCTCGCCGATCTCGCGGACCGACGGCGGGTAGCCCCGCTCGCGCTGCTGGGTGACGATGAACTCGAGGATCTCCCGCTGCCGATCGGTCAGC
>JBBDQT010000044.1:2935-10290 GCA_040905815.1 Acidimicrobiales bacterium | reverse complement strand
CCGCCGTCGCCCGAGCACCACCACCGGGACATCCAGGGAGGCACCGCCCGCGCCGCCGTCTTCGGCGTCAACGACGGCCTGGTGTCCAACGTCGCGCTCGTGCTCGGCGTGGCCGGCGCCAGCCCTGGTCCCGGCTTCGTGCGCCTCGCCGGGCTCGTCGGGCTCATCGGGGGGGCGGTCTCCATGGCGGCCGGCGAGTACGTGTCCATGCGCGCCCAGGCCGAGCTGCTCGAGCGAGAGCTCGAGATCGAGCGCGTCGAGCTGCACCGCAACCCGCTCCACGAGACGCGTGAGCTCGCGCAGCTCTACCGCTCGCGCGGCATGGACGAGGACCAGGCGTCCTCGCTCGCCGAGCATTTGATGAGCGACCCCGAGCTGGCGCTGCAGACCCACGCCCGCGAGGAGCTCGGGATCGACCCCGACGAGCTCGGCTCTCCCTGGGGGGCGGCAGCGTCGTCGTTCGTCGCCTTCTCACTCGGCGCGGTCGTGCCCCTCGCCCCCTGGTTCTTCGCCGACGGGGCGGGCGCGGTCGTCGCCTCGGTGGTCCTCACGGTCATCGCCGCCCTCGTCGTGGGCGCCGCGCTCGCCCACTTCACCGGTCGCAGCAAGGTCCACTCCTCGCTCCGCCAGGCGGGCATCGCTGCGTTCGCGGCGTCCGTCACCTGGGTGCTCGGCAACCTCGTCGGGGTCGGCGCTCTCGCGGGCTGATCCGGCGGCATCAGCTTCCGGCGGCGTCAGCTTCCGGCGTCGCCCACGTAGGCGCGGTCGACGTGGTCGGTGGTGAAGCCGAGCCGCTCGTAGAGGCCGACGGCGGGGGTGTTGGTGGCGTCGACGTAGAGCATCCCCTGGCGCAGGTCCTGGTCGGCGAGCCAGGTGAGCCCGGCGACGACGAGGTCCCTGCCGAGCCCGAGGCCCTGGTGGTCGGGGTCGACGGCGATCACGTAGATCTCGCCGAGCGGTGGCTCGTGGTGGGCGTGGACCTTCGTCCAGCAGAACCCGGCGAGGCGTCCGTCCCGCTCGTGCAGGAGGAACCCGGCGGGGTCGAACCACGGCTCGGCCTCCCGCCGCTCGAGCGCCTCGAGGTCCCAGCCGCCCTGCTCCGGGTGCCACGCGAAGGCGCGGTTGTTGACGTCGAGCCACGCCTGCTCGTCCTGGCCGGGGACGAAGGGCCGCAGCGGGAGGTCGGGCGCCGGGATGTCGAGGGGAAGGGGCCGCCGCAGCTGCAGGAGCTCGCGCCCACGGTCGAGACCGACGGCATCGGCCAGGGCGTCGTGGGCGGCCGCGGGCTGGTGCACCCACCAGTGGACGTGACCGCCGCCCTCGCCCTTCACGACGTCGAGCGCGGCGTGCAGCATCTCAGGACCGATGGCGAGCGCGTCGTAGCGGTGGTGGGGGTCGATGACGAGGTCGAGGGCCCAGCTGTTCTGGCCCCGGGACACCTGTGCGTAGGCCACCGGGTGGTCGTGCCCCGGCTCCCACGCGACGAGGGCGGCGAACGCCTCACGGCCGCCCTCGGCCATGTCGAGCCAGCGGTGCTCGTCGACCGGCGGGTGACCGTCGGCCGCCTCGGCGAGGTCGAGGAGCTCGGAGACGGCCTCGAGGTCGCCGGCATCCAGCTGCCGCTTGATCTCGAGTCGCCTCACACCGCCACGCTACCCAGGGCCCCTACCCTCGCCACATGGGAAGGCCGAGGACGCCCAAGGGCCGGGCGCGGGAGGTGGTGGCCCGTTTGGGAGAAGAGCTCCCCGGGACGCCGGCGGAGCTGTGCGAGCTCGACTTCGCCGACCCGTTCCAGCTCCTGACCGCGACGATCCTGTCGGCGCAGACGACCGACGTGCGGGTGAACGTGACGACCCCGGCCCTGTTCGAGCGCTTCCCCACGCCGCACGACCTGGCGGCCGCCGATCCCGCCGAGGTCGAGGCCCTGATCCACGCCACCGGGTTCTTCCGCCAGAAGACGAAGAGCCTCATCGGGATGGCCACCGCCCTCGTCGAGCGCTTCGGCGGCGAGGTCCCCTCCGCCATCGAGGACCTCGTGACGCTCCGGGGGGTCGGGCGCAAGACGGCGAACGTCGTGCGCAGCGTCGGCCTCGGCGAGCCCGGCCTCCCCGTCGACACCCACGTGCTGCGCCTGAGCGGTCGGCTCGGCCTCACCGACGAGGTCGATCCCGTCAAGGTCGAGCACGCCCTCGGCGCCCTCGTGCCCGCCGCCGAGCGGGGCGCGCTCAGCCTCCGCCTCATCCTCCACGGCCGGCAGGTCTGCGCGGCGCGCAGGCCGCGCTGCGACGTCTGCGTCCTGAACGACATCTGCCCGTCGGCGTTCCGCATCGGGAACAACGCAGGCGCCGGGGCGGTTTCCCAGAGCAAGGCCAGGTCTCGCCACCTGGCAGGCTGAGTCGGTCCCCGCCGACCGATTCGCCCGTTGACGGCGCCCTTCGGGGCGCCGTCTCCGCGTGCCGGGGCCTCGTGTCGACCGCTTCGCGCTGTCGACCGCTTCAGGCCAGGTCGCGGAGCACGGTCTCGAGGCGGCGGCTCGCGGTCGTGAGCGACCGCTCCACCTCGAACAGGGCGGTGGCCACGTCCTCCCGCTCGGTGCCGGCCATCGTCTCGGCGATGGCGGTGAGGCGGTCGGTGAGCTCGGAGAGCGCCGAGGCGATGGAGGAGAGCTGCGGGCCTTCGGTCATGGGGTCGAGTCTCCCCGAGAACCGGTTCCGAGCGGTCACCGGAGCGCCGGTAGGATCCCCCGGCCATGTTGACCAGGCTCGACCTCCGCGGTGTGACCGACGACCTCGCGGCGGTGCTCCCCCGCCCGCCCGCGGTGGGCGAGGGGCCGGTGGCCGCCGTCCGGGCGATCCTCGCCGAGGTCCGCGAGGGCGGCGACGCCGCGGTCCGCGCCTGCACCGAGCGCTTCGACAAGGTGGCGATCGACGACCTCGAGGTGCCGCACGCCGCCCTCGAGGCGGCGCTCCAGGCCATCCCCACCGCCCTGCGCAGCGCCCTCGAGGCCGCCGCCGAGAGGATCGAGGCGTACCAGAAGGCGACGGTCGCTCCTGAGGTCGTCCACGAGCGCGACGGGATCCTCGTCCGCGACCTGCGCCGCCCCGTCGACCGTGCCGGCTGCTACGTGCCGGGTGGCCGGGCCACGTACCCGTCCACCGTGCTCATGACCGCCATCCCCGCGAAGGTCGCGGGCGTGGCCGAGGTCGTCCTGTGCGTCCCCCCGGGTCCCGACGGCACGGTGCCCGACGAGGTCCTTGCAGCGGCCGCCATCGCCGGCGTCGACCGGTTGTTCCGCATCGGCGGCGCCCAGGCCGTCGCCGCCATGGCGTACGGCACCGAGTCGGTGCCCGCGGTCGACGTGATCGTCGGCCCCGGCAACGTGTACGTGGCGGTCGCCAAGCGGGAGGTCGCCGGCGCCGGCATCGTCGGCGTGCCGTCGAGCTTCGCCGGGCCGTCCGAGGTCGTCGTGATCGCCGACGGGTCGAGCCCGGCCACCTATGCCGCCATCGACGTCGTGGTCCAGGCCGAGCACGGGCCGGACGGGCTCGCCTGGCTCGTCACGTGGGACGAGGCGGTGGCCGACGCCGTCACCGACGAGGTGGCGCGCATCGTCGAGGCGTCGCCCCGGCGGACGGAGATCGAGTCGACGCTGCTCGAGGGTGGCCGGGCCGTGGTGTGCGACGGGCCCGAGCAGGCCATGGCCGTCGCCAACCTCATCGCCCCCGAGCACCTCGAGCTCCAGGTGGCCGACCCCGACGCGCTCCTGCCGCTCGTCCGCCACGCCGGTGCGGTCTTCACCGGGCCCTACGCCCCCGCCTCCGTCGGCGACTACCTGGCGGGCCCCAGCCACGTGCTGCCCACGAACGGATCCGCCCGCTTCGCCGGCGCCCTGCGGGTCGACGACTTCGTGAAGCACGTCCACGTCGTGACCCTCGACGGACCCACCCTCGCCCGCGTCGGCGAGCACGTCGCCACCATCGCCGACGCCGAGGGGCTCGATGCCCACGCCCGCTCGGTCCGGCTGCGAAGCGCGTGATGGGCGCCGACCACCGGGTCCGGCCCCAGGTCCGGAGCGACCTCGTCGCCCTCGAGGGCTACCACTCGCCCCAGGTCGACGTCGAAGTCCGCCTCAACACCAACGAGGCGCCCGTACCGCCACCGCCCGCGTTCACCGACGCGCTCGCCGCCGAGCTGTCGCGCATCGCCTGGCACCGCTACCCCGACCGGGCGGCTCGCGCCCTGCGGGAGGCGATCGCCGCCTCCCACGGCGTCGAGCCTGAGCACGTCTTCGCGGCCAACGGCTCCAACGAGGTGCTCCAGACCCTGTGCCTCGCGTACGGCGGCCACGGGCGGACCGCGGCGCTGTTCTCGCCGACGTACCTGATGCACGGCCAGATCGCGTCGGTCGCGGGCACCGAGGTGGCGGTCGGCGGCCGGGCCGCCGACCTGACGCTCGACCTCGCCGAGGTCGATCGGGTGGTGCGGGCGTGCGCGCCGGCGATCACGTTCGTGTGCTCGCCGAACAACCCGACGGGCACGCTCGAGGATCCCGCCACGATCGCCGCGGTCGCCGACATCGCACCCGGCGTCGTCGTCGTCGACGAGGCGTACGGGCAGTTCGCCGACCGCTCCGCCCTCGACCTCGTGGACGAGGACCGCCCGATCGTCGTCACCCGGACGTTCTCCAAGACGTGGTCGATGGCCGCCGCCCGCCTCGGCTACCTCATCGGTCCCACCTGGCTCGTCGCCGAGCTCGAGAAGGTGGTGCTGCCGTACCACCTCGACGCCGCCAAGCAGGTCGCCGGGCGCGTCGCCCTCCGCTTCGGCGACGAGATGGAGGCGCGGGTGGCCACCCTCGTCGCCGAGCGCCGCCGGCTCGTCGCTGCCCTCGGCGACCTGCCGGTCTCCCAGTGGCGCTCCGATGCCAACTTCGTCCTCTTCCGGCCGCTCGAGCTCCCGGGCCGGGCGGTCTGGCAGGGTCTCCTCGACCGCTCGGTGCTCGTGCGCGACTGCTCGTCGTGGCCCGGTCTCGACGGCTGCCTGCGGGTCACCGTCGGCACCCGCGACGAGGACGACGCGTTCCTGTCCGCCCTGACCGAGGTGCTCCGACCATGACCCCCACGCCTGCTCCGAGGACCGCCATCCGGGACCGGAGGACGGCCGAGACCCACATCGAGATCTCGATCGACCTCGACGGCTCCGGCACGACCGACGTCTCGACCGGCCTGCCGTTCTTCGACCACATGCTCCACCAGCTCGGCCGCCACGGCGGCTTCGACCTCGTGGTCAACGCCGAGGGCGACCTCCACGTCGACAGCCACCACACCGTCGAGGACGTCGGCATCGCCCTCGGCGAGGCGTTCGGCGAGGCCGTCGGCGCCAAGGTCGGGGTGCGGCGCTTCGCGAGCGGCCTCTACCCCCTCGACGAGGTGCTCGTCGAGGTCGCGCTCGACCTGTCCGGTCGACCGTACTCGGTGTACGACGTGCCCCTCGGCGAGGTGCTGGCGCTGGGGACGCCGCCGTTCGACCCGGACATGGCCGGACACTTCTGGCAGTCGTTCGCCACGTCGGCGGGGATCACGCTCCACGTGCGGCTGAAGGCCGGTGGCAACACCCACCACGTGGTGGAGGCCGCGTTCAAGGGTGTCGCCCGCTGCCTGCGCGACGCGGTGCGCGTCGAGGGCACCGGTGTGCCGTCGACCAAGGGCACCCTGTGAGCAAGAGCACCCTGTGACCGGTGGTCCGAAGCCGCTCGTCGCCGTCCTCGACTACGAGATCGGGAACCTGCGCTCGGCCCAGAAGGCGCTCGAGCACGTCGGTGCCGACGCCCGCCTCACCGCCGACCGGGGCGTCATCGCCGCAGCCGCCGCGATCGTCCTGCCCGGTGTCGGCGCCTTCCGCCCGTGCATGGAGGCGCTGGTCGCAACCGGGCTCGACGTCGCCGCCAAGGAAGCCGCCGGCGCCGGCACCCCGTTCCTCGGCATCTGCGTGGGGATGCAGCTGCTCCACGAGGGGTCCGACGAGTCCCCCGGCGTGGAGGGCCTCGGCATCCTGCCCGGCAGGGTCCGGCGGCTGCCCGACGGCGTGAAGCGGCCGCAGATGCAGTGGAACACGCTCCAGCCGGTGGGGGAGAGCCGCCTGCTGGCGGGGCTGCCCGACCCGGCGTGGATGTACTTCGTGCACTCGTTCGCGGCGGAGGTCTCCGACCACACCGTCGCCACGTGCGAGTACGGCACCACGCTCGCCGCTGCCTCGGAGCTCGGCAACGTGCAGGCCACCCAGTTCCACCCCGAGAAGTCGGGCTCCTGCGGCCTCGCCCTCCTGCGCACGTTCGTCGCCTCCCTCTGATGGAGCTCCTGCCCTCGATCGACCTCCGGCAGGGCCGGGTCGTGCGCCTCCACCAGGGCGACTTCGCCCAGGAGACGGTGTACGGCGACGACCCGGTCGCCGTGGCCACGGCCTACGCGGCGGCGGGCGCCCCCTGGATCCACGTCGTGGACCTCGATGCCTCCCGGCGCGACGGCTCCAACCGCGACGCCATCGTCGCCGTCGCCCGCGCCGTCCACGTGCCCGTCCAGGCCGGTGGTGGGGTCCGTGACGCGTCCCTCCTCGACGACGGCGTCGCCCGCGTCGTGCTCGGCAGCGCCGCCGTCGACGACCCCGGGCTCGTGACCCGCCTCGGTGCGAGCCACCCCGGCAGGGTCGCCGTCGGCCTCGACCACCGTGACGGTGAGGTCAGGGTGCGGGGCTGGGAGGAGGGCTCCGGGCGCCAGCTGCTCGATCTGGTCGCCGAGCTCGCCGTCCCGGGCGTCGCCGCCTTCGTTGTCACCGACATCAGCAGGGACGCCACCCTCGGCGGGCCCGACCTCGAGGGGTACGCAACCCTCCTCGCGTCCACCGAGGTGCCGGTCGTGGCGAGCGGCGGCGTCGGCAGCATCGATGACCTGCGCGCCCTCGCCGCCCTCGAGGCCGGCGGCCGGCGGCTCAGCGGCACCATCGTCGGCAAGGCGCTGTACGAGGGGCGCTTCGGCCTCGCCGACGCCATCGCAGCGGTCGGGTCGGCGCGCTGAGCGTGGGATCCGCACGCTCGGTGTCATCCCCTTACCATCTGGGAAAGGAGGGGTCGTGGTCCTGCTGCTGATCCCCATGACGCTCGGTTCGCTGGTTGCCCTGCTGTTCCTCACCGAGGCCCTCGAGCGCCGATCGAGCGACGCCCTGCTCCGCATGGCCATCCGCTCCCGGAGCACGCCGGAGGCGACCGAGACCCTCGTCGCCAACGAGCTCGCCCGCCGCCTGGCGGCCGCCGGCCTGGGCGATCGGCCGGTGATCGACGTCGCCAAGGACGCCCACGTCGC
>JBBDQT010000044.1:0-2835 GCA_040905815.1 Acidimicrobiales bacterium | reverse complement strand
TCGGCGGCGAGCTCGACGGCGCTGTCCCACGTGCTGTCGGGCCGGGGGCTCGACGAGCTGACGGTCCGGATGGAGAAGCTGCGGCTCGCCATCGAGGAGACGCCGTCGGAGCGCAACATCACCCGCCACGCCCGGGCCGTCGACGCGTTCGAGCACTCGGGGGGCTACGCCGCCGAGTCCGAGATCCGGGGCATCGCCGCCGGGCTCGGACTGGCCGACGACCGCCTCGACCTGCCGCTGCGGGTGCTCTCCGGTGGCGAGCGCCGCCGCGTCGAGCTCGCCCGCATCCTCTTCTCCGGCAGCGACGCGCTGCTGCTCGACGAGCCGACCAACCACCTCGACACCGACGCCAAGGTGTGGCTCGCCGGCTTCCTCCGCAGCTACAAGGGCGCCCTGCTCGTCGTCAGCCACGACCTCGAGCTGCTCGACGACGCCATCAACCGCATCCTCCACCTCGACGAGGGGACGATGGTCGAGTACAAGGGCACGTACTCGCAGTACCGCAGCGCCCGTGCCGCCGACGAGGTGCGGCTGAAGAAGCAGGCGGTCGCCCAGGCCGCCGAGGTCCACCGGCTCTCCTCCCTCGCCGACTCGATGCGCGGCCAGACCGCGAAGCGGGCCCGCACCGCCAAGTCGCTCGACAAGCGGGTGGAACGCCTCGCCGACGCAGCCGTGACCGGTCCCAAGAAGGAGCGCACGCTCGCGGTGCGCCTCCCCAAGCCGCCCCATGCGGGCAAGGTCGTGCTCGAGGTGGACGGGCTCGCGAAGGGCTACGGCGGGCCGCCCGTCTTCACCGACGTGAGCTTCGACCTCGGCCGTGGTGAGCGGCTGATGGTGATGGGGCTCAACGGCGCCGGCAAGACGACGCTGCTGCGGATCCTCGCCGGCGCCACCCCCCAGGACGATGGTGATGTGCGCCTCGGCCTCCAGGTGAGCACCGGGTACTACGCCCAGGAGCACGAGAACATCAGGGCCGGGACGGACCTGCTCACCCACGTGCAGGAGCAGGCCGACATCCCCCTCGTCGAGCTCCGCAGCCTGCTCGGCATGTTCGGGCTGTCCGGCGAGATGGCGTTCCAGGACGCGGGCACCCTCTCCGGCGGGGAGAAGACGAAGCTCTCACTCACGTGCCTCACCGCCGGTCGCCACAACCTGTTGCTCCTCGACGAGCCGACGAACAACCTCGACCCTCCGTCGCGGGTGGCGGTGGCCGACGCGCTGTCCGGCTGGGAGGGCTCGATGGTGATCGTGAGCCACGATCCCGACTTCGTGCGCGAGCTCGAGCCACAGCGGGTGCTGATGATGCCCGACGGCACGCTCGACTACTGGAGCGACGACCTCCTCGACCTCGTGGCGATGGCCTGACCCCTCGCACGGGCACCTACGCTGGGGTCGTGCGCACCGCCCGGGTCATCCCCTGCCTCGACGTCGACGCCGGGCGGGTCGTGAAGGGCGTCAACTTCATCGGCCTCCGTGACGCCGGCGACCCGGTCGAGCTCGCCGCACGCTACGACGAGATGGGCGCCGACGAGCTGGTCTTCCTCGACATCACCGCCTCGTCGGGGAACCGGGCGACGATGATCGACGTCGTCCGCCGCACCGCCGAGCAGGTCTTCATCCCCCTCACCGTCGGAGGCGGGGTGCGCACGGTCGACGACGCCCGCGCGCTGCTGCGGGCGGGAGCCGACAAGGTGGCCGTGAACACCGCCGCCATCGACGATCCCACGCTCGTGACCGAGCTCTCCGAGACCTTCGGCGCCCAGTGCGTCGTGGTCGCCATCGACGCCCGCCGCTCACCTGACGGGTTCGAGGTGTTCTCCCACGGCGGTCGCGAGCCGACCGGCCTCGACGCGGTCGCGTGGGCGGTCGAGGTCGAGCGCCTCGGCGCCGGCGAGATCCTCCTGACCTCGATGGACCGGGACGGCACCAAGGAGGGCTTCGACCTCGAGCTCACGGCCGCCGTCACCGGCGCCTGCGGGATCCCGGTCATCGCGAGCGGCGGCGTCGGCACGCTCGACCACCTCGTCGAAGGCGTGCGCGACGGGGGAGCCGACGCCGTCCTCGCGGCGTCGATCTTCCACTTCGGCCAGCACACCGTCGCCGAGGCCAAGGACGCCATGGCCACCGGCGGCGTCGCCGTCCGGCCGGCGTCATGACGCTCCGGGCCCTCACCCTGCTCGCCGCGATGGCGCTCGCCGCGTGCGGCGCCGGTCAGGATCCCGCACTCCAGGGTGACGCCGCCACGAGCTCGACCACCTCGCCCGAGGGGGGCGGGGACCTCTCCCTCGCGGTCGACGTGCCCGACCCGCTCGTCTCGGGCCAGCAGGTCACGTGGCGCCTGACCGTCACGAACGGCTCCGGCACCGACGTGACCCTCACGTTCACGAGCGGTCAGCAGGGCGACGTGGTGCTGCGCGGAGGGGACGGCGCCGAGGCCTACCGGTGGAGCGACGGGATGATGTTCTCCCAGGCCCTCGCCGACGTCGTCGTCCCCGCCGGCGGCGAGGTGACCTTCGAGCTCGCGGGGGAGCTCGGCGTGGCGCCCGGTGACTACGACCTCGAGGCGAGCGTCCCCTCCGCCCCCGCGCCAGAGCCCGTCACCCGCCAGGTCACCGTCACCGGCTAGCCCCTCTCCCGTTCCGGGTGCAGCTCACCGCCCCTGGCGCGGTCGCCTGCACCCGGAACGCCGGGGTCTGGTCGCGGCGTCGGCGGCCCTACGATGGGGCCATGCCCGTCGCCACCCCCATCTCGGCGTCGGCCGAGGACCTCGGCCGCGTGACGTACGACGACGACGGCCTCGTGCCCGCCATCGTGCAGGACCACGCCGACGGGCAG
>JBBDQT010000043.1:0-1695 GCA_040905815.1 Acidimicrobiales bacterium | reverse complement strand
TGGCCCTCCTCGTGCTCGCCGCCATCCCGACGGTTCCCGCGGGCGCCGAGGGACACGAAGCGGCCAAGCAACGGCGCGAGGAGGTCCGCCAGCAGCGCGCTGCCCTTTCCACCCAGCTCGACCTGTTGACGGCGGACAAGGCGGCGGTCGGTGCCGCACTCGACTCGCTCGAGGCGAACGTGGCGGCGGCGCAGGCAGAGCTGGCATCCGCCACTGCGGAAGCAGAGGCCGCCTGGGCGCGCGAAGGCCGGGCGAGGGTCCTGGAGGCCCGCACCACCGGGGACCTCTCCGCGCTCGACGCCCAGGTGCGTGACCTCGCCGTCAACGAGTTCATCGGCGGCAACAGCGGCGTGGGCGACCTCGCCCGGTTCATCACGTCGGAGGACGTGGGCGCGGCCGCACGTGTCGGCTACCTCGCCGCCCTCGAGGTCGAGCGCCAGGCCGCGGTCGTCGACCGCCTCGGCGTGGTGCGAGCCGAGCAGGCCGCCGCGCACGTCGAGGCCCAGGCTGCCGCCCGCCACGCCCTGCTCGTGGTCGAAGAGCTCACCGGCAGGCTCACGGCGCTGGACGAGGCACGCTCGCTCCAGGCCGGGTTCGTGGCGGAGGTCGAAGACGAGCTCGAGCGACGGCTGTCCGAGGCCGCCGGGCTCGACCAGCTCGACCGGGAGCTGGCTGACGAGATCAGACGCGAGGAAGCGGCGCTCGCGGCGCGGCTGGCGGCAGAGGCCGCCGCGCGGGCAGCAGCCCAGGCCCGTGTCGCCGCTGAGCGGGCAGCCGCGGAGCGCGCTGCGGCCGAAGGGACGATCAGGCCGGTCCAGCACGGCCCGACGACCGGCGCGCCGAGGACGCTGCCCATGGGCTCCGGCACCCTCGTGCGGGTGGGCACCTTCGTGGTCGACTCCACGATCGGCGAGAGCCTCGCCGCCATGCTGACGGCTGCGGCCGCAGACGGCCTCGTCTTCGGCGGAGGGGGCTACCGCGACTCGGCCGCCCAGATCGAGCTGCGCCGGGCGCACTGCGGCCCGACCGACCATGACATCTACGAGAAGCCGGCCTCGTCGTGCCGACCTCCGACCGCCCGCCCCGGGCACTCGATGCACGAGCAGGGCCTCGCCCTGGACCTCACGTTCGGCGGCGCCCTCATCACGACCCGGTCGAACCCGGGCTTCATGTGGCTGGCGGAGAACGCTGGCCGCTTCGGCTTCCGCAACCTGCCGAGCGAGCCGTGGCACTGGTCCACCACCGGCAGGTGACGCCGGGCTCCCGCACTCAGCCGGACGGGGCGACCGGCTCGATCCAGGCGAGGTAGACGGGGCGGCTGGCGCCGGTCCCGTCCCGCTCGACGAGGAACCGGCACAGCACCTCGCTGCCGTCGGCGTGCAGCACCGGGAGCTCGAGGGGGACGCCGAGGATGTGCGCCTCGCCGGTGCTGTTGTGGCGGCTGAAGCCGGCGACGTGGGCCTCCCGCAGGGCCGGCGGGACGAGCGTGACGACCCGTCGCCCGACCAGCGCGTCGGCCTCCCAGCCGAGCAGCGCAGCGAGCGGCTCGCTGATCGCGAGGATCCGGTTTGCGTCATCGGCGGCGACGACACCCCGTTCGGAGCCGAGCACGGGCGCCGGGTCCCAGCCCAGCGCGACGGGGGTGCTGCGGTCGTTGACATCGGTCTCGAAGCGCTCCTGCGCGGTGCCCGGCCA
>JBBDQT010000042.1:0-1695 GCA_040905815.1 Acidimicrobiales bacterium | reverse complement strand
CCGGCCACGACCCACTGGGCATCGCTCGACACCCTCGCCGAGCTCGACGCGACGATCGACGTCCGGCCCCACGACCGCTGGGTCGACGACGGCGACGTCGTCACCGCAGCCGGCGTGTCGGCCGGCATCGACATGGCCCTCCACCTCGTCGGCCGGATGTCCTCGCCGGCGCGCTCCGCCGAGGTCCGCCACTACATCCAGTACGACCCCGCTCCCCCGCACTGAGCCGTTCACCGGACGCCCCGCGCACCGCCTCCGCGGCACGTCACGGGGGCGACCACCGGCTGGGAGCTGGCGGCCGCCCCGGGGACGGCTACGGGCATGTGGGGGTCACCGCGCGAGTCGCCGGCGGACCACCGGCGGGATCAGGAGCGACAGCGCCAGCCCCGCGAGCAGGGCCACCGGCACGGTCGAGCTCCCGGACGTCCCCGTCGCGCTCGCCGGGGTGGCCGTGAAGCTGGCCCCCGCCGGCGCCGCCGAGGTGTCCGAGCTGGAGCCGGCCGCGGTCGCCGGTCGACCCGGTGACGACGGCTTCCCCTTCACCACCTCGACGACCACGTCGTCGCTGCCGCTCACGGTCGAGTCCTTCCCGGACGTGGCGGTCACCGTGAACGTGTAGGTCCCGGCCTTTGCCTTGCGCGGCACCGTGATGGCGAGGTCGGTGTGGCCGTGCTCGCCGGCGCCCACCGTGACCGGGTTGGGATCGGCGGTCGCGCTCCAGCCGTCCGGCAGCCCGGCGGTCGACACCGTGTAGGTGTCCTCGACGTTGCCGGTGTTCTCGAGGCCGATGTGCGCCGCGCCGGTCTCGCCCGCTCGGATCTCGACCGGGCAGTCCTCGCACGCGACCTCGACCCCGAGGTGGTCGCCCTCGTCGGCGAGCTTGAGGAGGAAGAGGCCCTCCGCCCGGCCGCTGACGGCGATCGTGCCCGACCCGAAGAACGGGTAGTTGGACCACGTCCCGTCGAAGTTCGTGTCGTCGTCCGTCGGGTAGGTGTCGAAGAACGCGACCTCCTCCATCTGCCCGTCGGCGACGCCGCTGATGTCGGCGACACGAAGGCCGGAGGAGTAGTTCGACTGGTAGAGGCGCTCACCGTCCACGTAGTTGTTGTGGGTGATCGCCTTCATGCCGCCCTCGTCCTCCCGGGGGAAGTAGTCGAGGTGAGGCTTCGGGTTGTCGAGGTCCGTGAGATCCATGACGACCGTGCGCGTGTTCGGCGCCTCGTCGGGGAACGTCATCTGCGCCAGCTCGTCGTTGACGAACCAGTAGGTCTGGCTCTCGTCAAACCAGCCCTGGTGGGTATACGCGATGTTCTCGTAGTCGCCCGTCCCGAGGGTGGTCGGCAGGGCCGGGTTGGTGACGTCGACGGTGACGATCTTGTTCTCGGCGGCCGTCACGCAGATGTTCTTGCCGCGGTGCTCCGTGTCGGGGCCCTTGTAGACCACGCACTGCGCGTCGTGGACGTACGCGGCGGGCGAGAGCTCGGTGGCCGGGCTCCCGACCACGCGGGCGGCCGTGCCGGGACCGCCCTCGAGCACGTAGCACCCGGCGAAGGTCGGGTTCTTCGGCTCGTTGATGTCGACCATGTGGAGACCGGAGAGGCAGTGGTCGGGCGCCACGATGCCGGCGTTGCCGCCGACGATGTAGGCCATCCCGATCTCCTCGTTGATCTCGAGGTTGTGGGCGGCGGACGTCAG
>JBBDQT010000041.1:2324-10368 GCA_040905815.1 Acidimicrobiales bacterium | reverse complement strand
GGGACGGGCTCCGGTGCCTGCTCGGAGGTCGGCGCCGGTTCGGTCTCGGACGGGGGTACGACGTCAGCCCACAGGCGGTCGAGGGCGCTCGCGCTCTTCTCGACGGCGGGGAGCGCGGCGGCGGCATCGCCGGCGATCCGCTGGAGCTCGCGGCGCAGGGAGTGGATGGCGGTCCGTGTGCCGGAGAGGTCGGCTCGG
The DNA here is from genome assembly GCA_040905815.1 of Acidimicrobiales bacterium. Classification (GTDB taxonomy): domain Bacteria; phylum Actinomycetota; class Acidimicrobiia; order Acidimicrobiales; family CADCSY01; genus CADCSY01. Next base: position 10,170 of record JBBDQT010000041.1, on the reverse strand, counting down.
GCCGCCTCCCTGGCCGCGGCGATGTCACGTTCGACCGCCGCCCGGTCGTCCTCCAGCTGGCGGAGCACCTCGGCGCGCCGTGCCGCGCCCTCCCGCTCGGCGTCGGCGGACCTCCGCGCCGCGGCCAGCGCAGCCTCGGACCGGAGCAGCTGGGCGTCGGATGCGGCCTGCGCGAGGGCGACGTCGGCTTCCGCCCTCACCTCCCGGTGCCGCTGGGCGGCGGCCTCGGCGGCTTCGGCCCGCAGCTGCAACGCGTCGGCCTCCGCCGTCTGGAGGTGGCGGGTGGCGGCTTCGGCCGCTTCGGCACGGATCCGGGCAGCGTCGGCCTCGGCGGCTTCGAGCAGCCGGGTCGACTCCGCGGTGATCTCCTGGTCTGCCTGGGCGCGGGCTCTGGTGACCTCCGCACCAGCGGCGGCGGCGAGCTCTCGCGCCTCGCGCTCGGCTGCGACCCGGAGCTGCTGAGCCTCGGCCAGGAGCTGCTGCGCGTCGGCCGAGGCCTTGGCGGTGACCTCGTCGGCCTCGTCGGCCGCGACGGCGAGCAGGCGATTCGCCTCGGCGGATGCGGCGGCGACGGCCTCCTCGGCCTGGCGGCTCGCGCGCGCTGCCTCCGCGCGCGCCCCGTCGACGAGGCGCTCGGCCTCGGCCAGCCGCCCCGTCGACCGCACCTCTGCCTCGCGGGTGGTGCGTGCCGCGGTTGCCTCGGCGTCGGTGACGATGCGCGCTGCCTCGTCGCGCGCCACCCTGAGCGCGGCGGCGGTCGTCGACGTCCGCTCCCTGCTCTGGCGATCGGCTGTTGCGGCCTCCGCCTTGGCGGCGGCGCGATGGCGCTCCGCCGCTGCACGGGCCTCCCGCAGGACGTGCTCCGCCTCCGACCGTGCTGCTGCGGTCAGGCGGTCGTGCTCCTCGTCCACCTCTTCGAGCAGCGCCTCGACCAGCTCCTCGGCGGCGCTGATCGCTGCGCGCGCCTCCTCCCGAGCCTCGCGGAGCAGCCGGGCGCGCTCCTCGAGCCCGTCGCCCCGGAGGAGGGCGGCGTCCCGATGCGCGGCGCGGAGCGCGTCGTCGGGCTCGTGGTGGGGCACGCCAGAAGCGTAGGTGGGGGCCCCCTGCGGGTGACGCATGCTCGCGGCACCGGCTCCGGTGGCCGATGATGGAGGGATGGAAGGCGATCAGGACCCGGCGCAGCATCGAGAGCCGGCACGTGCAGAGGGCACCCCCGACCTCTCACGCCTGGCGGCCGCCGAGGCTGACCTCGCCGCCGTCGAGCACGCCATGGGCCGACTCGACGACGGCAGCTGGGGCACGTGCGACGTGTGCAACGAGCCTCTCGATCCCGTGACGCTCGAGCAGCGCCCGACCGAGCGCGCCTGCGATGCCCATCGCTGATCTGGCGCACCCCGTGCGTCGGCCGCGCGCGACGGCGGGCTCATCCGAGCGGGGGGTCGGCGCCCTCGTCGGGGCTGTCGCCCTCCATGCCCTTGGCGATGAGGAACCCGGTGACCCGCTCCGCCATGGGGTCGCGGGCGATCAGAGCCTTGAACCCTGGGCCGTGACCCGGCTCGACGAGGTGAGCGAGCTCGTGGACGATCACGTGGTCGAGCACCCAGCTCGGGAAGCCCGCGAGACGGGAGGAGATGCGGACGCTGCCGTCGACTGGCGTGCACGACCCCCAGCGGGCGTGCTGGTTGTCGACCCAACGGATCGACGCCGGCCGGGGGAGGTCGAAGCGCGCAGCGAGGGTGTCGGCGCGCTTCGTCAGGTCGACCCGGTCCGCCCGCGCCCGCCGCTCGAAGCGGCGGGTCATCTCATCGATCCAGCGCTGCTCCTGGGTGGCGCTCATCGTCCCGGGGATGCTCACCCGGAGCACCTGACCGACCTGCCGGGCCGACACGGTCTTGCGGCGGCGGGCGCTGCGGATGACCTCGACCTCCACGACTCCTCCTCAGAGCTGACGGGGGATGGTGACGGCGACCTCGGCGGGGTCGATGAGCAGCACCCGCTCACCGAGGAGGGGCTTCCCTGCTTCGCCGACCTCCACCCAGAGCGCGCCGAGGTTCGGGAACGGCTCTGGTTCCCTCCCGAGGTGCCGCTCGAGCGAGCGGACGACGCCGCCGTGGGTGATCGCCACCGCCTCGGCGTCGGGCTCGACGAGGTCGGCGATCCGGCGCAGCGCGGCGGTCACGCGCTCGAGGACCACGCCGAGCTGCTCGCCACCGGGTGGGACGACCGGGGAGTCCTCGGCCCCGCGCCGGTCGGTGCCGCCTGCGAGGAAGGCGGCGAACACGTCGGGCCACCGCTCGGCGATCTCGGCCCGGGTGTGTCCCGTCCACTCGCCGACGTCACGCTCCTTCAGGCCCGGCTCGATCACGACCGGGCCGACCCCGATCGCCTCGCTGATCACCAGGGCGGTGCTGATGGCACGCTCGAGGTCGGAGGCGACGACGGCGCCGACGGTGCCGATCGCGGCGGCTGCCGCCCAGGCCTGCTGGCGACCGAGCTCGGTGAGGGGCGGGTCGGCCCAGCCCTGCCAGCGCCCACTGGCGTTCCAGGCCGACTGGCCGTGGCGCACGAGGAGGATCCGGGTCATCGCCGGACGGTACCCCGGAGCAGTGACAGTCCCTGCCGCACCGAGGGCGCGAACCGCCTCGGCAGGGGCTCGCCGGCGCCCGCTGGGTAGTCTGCGGCCTCAGAAGGCGCCCGTCGGGCGACGTCCCCGGAGCGTGACATGGCCCTGCCCCTCGAGAAGCTCGGCACGACCTACGAGAGCCGCACCGAGGTCGTCGACCCGGTGCGGGCGGTCGCCTACGCGGACGCGACCAACGACCCGAACGACGCCTACCGGTCGGGTCCCTACGCGCCGCCCGTCTTCGCCGTGGTGCCGACGTGGGGCGCCATGGGCCTCGCCGTGGCCGACGTCGTCCCGCCCGAGGCGCTGATGATGGTCGTCCACGGCGAGCAGGACATCCACCTCCACCAGCCGCTCCTCAAGGGCGCCACGCTGGCCACCTCGGCGACCGCCCACTCGGTGCGCGTCGGCACGTCGGGCACCCGCTTCACGATCGAGGTGGCCTCGACCGACGTCGCCGGGATGCCGCTCGTCACGCAGTACGTCACGATGTTCATCCGGGGCATGGCCGATGGGGAGAGCGGCGGCCCCGACAAGCCTGCCCACGACGCCGACGAGGCGGCCCGGGGCCCCGTGGTCGGCGAGCACTCCGTCCACGTCGACGATGACCAGACCTTCCGCTACCGCGACGCCTCGGGCGACCAGATGCCCATCCACGTCGACGACGCGCTCGCCCGCTCCGTCGGCCTTCCCGGGATCATCGCCCACGGTCTCTGCACCATGGCCATGGCGAGCCAGTCGGTGCTCGCGCTCACCGCCGACGGCGATCCCGGCCGCCTTGAGCGGCTCGCGGTGCGCTTCGCCGCCAACGTGTTCCCGGGCAACGACGTCGTCACCACGGTCTTCGACGGCGGCGCCGGCGAGGGCGGCCGGCGACGGCACCCCTTCGAGGCGGCCTCAGGCAGCGCCGTGGTCATCAAGCACGGCCTGGCCGAGGTCCGGTAGGCGTCTGGTGGCCGTGCTGCTGCTCTTCGCGGCTGCCCGAGAGGCGGCCGGGACGGCCCGGGAGGACGTCGACGGCGCGACCGTCGGGGAGGTCCTCGCCGGGGCGCGCGCCCGCCACGGGGCGCTCTTCAGCGACGTGCTCGCAGCATCTCGCGTCTGGCGCAACGGCGAGCCCGCGACCGATGACGAGGCCGTCGGGCCGACCGACGAGGTCGCGGTGCTCCCCCCGGTCTCCGGTGGCGCCGATGGGTGAGGTGGCGGAGGCGCAACGGTCCTGGCACCACGACGCCGCGGCGCCTCGGTCCCCGACGGCGAACCGCCCTCCGCGGCCGCGCCCGCGGATGGCCGTGCGCCGGCAGGCGGAGGGCCCCCACGTCCGGCTCGGCCTCGTCTGGTTCGCCGTGGTCCTCGGGGCGGCGCTCGCTGCGTCGATCGCGCTCGGAGTCGTCCTCGCGCTGGCGGCAGCCCTCGCCGCCGCCCAGGTGGTGAGGCTCCGGACTCCGGCGCGCGCCCGCGGCGGCTCTCGGGAGGCGACCGGTGCGCCCTCCGGCCTCGGCGGACGCCTGGCCGCGTCGGCGACGTCGCTCGTCGCCCTCCTGTCCGATCTGCACCGGCTCACCGCTGCGCTGGCCGCCGGTTCGATCGCCCTCGCCGCGGTGGCGGGTCCTCGGACGGTCACCGCCGCCGCCGCCGCCGCCCTGGCGGTCGCACTCGTCGTCGCCCTCTTCACCCCGCCGCCGCCTGGCTCGGTGCGCGGTGCGCGTGTGGCGCGGGCCTCGGTCACGGTCGCCTCCGCCGTCGCGTTCGGCGGTGCCGCCGCCGCCGTCGTCCTCGTGCGGGGGGAGGGCGTGGCCGCGGTGGTGACCCTGATCCTCCTCGTCTCGTTGTACGACGCCGGTGACTTCCTCGTCGGCACCGGCTCCTCGACGGTCTGGGAGGGCCCGGTCGCCGGGATCGCCGCCGTGGTGGTCGTGGCCCTCGGTGCATCGCTCGTCGCTCTCGTGCCGCTCGGTCGAGGCGGCCCGCTTGTGCTCGCGGCCGTCGTCGCTCTGGGCGCGCCCGCAGGTCCGCCGCTCGTCTCGGTGCTCATCGGTGACGGCGACACCCCGGCTCGCTTCGCGCGCCGGCTCGACGCCTGGCTCGTCGTCGGGCCCGTGGGCGCCTGGGCGGTGGCGGCCATGGCGGGCTGAACCCCACCCGCCACGGGAGGGGGGACGGGCCTGACCGGCCTCCGTTCGGTATCCTCCCACTTGTGGACCAAGACCGCATCGCCGTCGTGCTCGACCCTGCCTACGCCGCCGACCTCGAGTCGCTGCCCATGGAGGAGCTCCGTGCGCGCCGGGCGGCGTGCCAGTCCCTCGAGGTGGGCCTCTCCTACCAACGGCGGATGGCTCAGGGCCGCCTCGACATCGTCGGTGCGGAGCGGAACCAGCGCGAGGGCGGTGCGGCCGCCCCGCACGGCGGCGGCCTCACCGAAGACCTCGTCGAGCAGCTGAGCGGCGTGCTGGCCGATCGGGGTCGCGCGCCCGGGTTCGGCCGCATGCCCCAGCTCATGGCGCCCGAAGCCGAGGACGTCGACACCGCCGAGCTCGACGCCATCGCCCCGCCGAGCGTGCTCGGTTCCCTCGGTGACCTCGACGATGCGGCGTTGATCCAGCTCGTGGAGGCGCTCTCCACCTACGAGCGACGCGTGTCGGACTGCCGCCGGGAGCTGCACGGACGGATCGACGCCTTCCAGGCCGAGATCGCTCGCCGCTACCGCACCGGCGAGGCATCCGTCGAGACGCTGCTCAGATGACTGCTCGGGCGATGCGGCGCTCGGTGCTGGTGGTCGACGACGACGCGAGCATCCGAGCGGTCGTGCGGGCGGTCCTCGAGGCGGACGACCTCTCCGTTGCCGAGGCGGTCGACGGTTCAGCTGCCCTCGCGTTCATCGCGCAGGAGGACCCAGCGGTCGTCCTCCTCGACGTCATGATGCCGGGCATGGACGGCATCGACGTGTGCCGCCAGATCGACACCGCCAGGGTGCCGGTCCTCATGCTCACCGCCAAGGACGACCCGGTGACCGAGCGTGCCTGCCTCGATGCCGGCGCCCGGGCGCTGCTCGGCAAGCCGTTCTCCGCCATCGAGCTCCTGGACGCCGTCGAGGGGCTCCTGCAGGTCGAGGCACCGTGAGCGGCGACCACGGGGCGACCCTCACGGAGGGCGCCTCCCGCCGGTGATCCGTCGGACGCACCGCAGCGCTCCTGCTCGCGGGTGGCACGTGGGTGCTCGCGGCGGTCGCGTACCCTGGGCGCATGAACGAGCTGGAGTCCCGCTGGCGTGACCTCGGCGCGTTCATCCGGGAGCAGCGCCAACAAGGCCACGTCTCGCTGCGCAAGCTCTCCGAGACGGCGGGGATCTCCAACCCGTACCTGAGCCAGATCGAGCGGGGCCTGCGCAAGCCGTCGGCCGAGATCCTCCAGCAGATCGCCAAGGCGCTGCGGATCTCCGCCGAGACCCTCTACGTGCGGGCCGGCATCCTCGAGGCTCGGGAGGGCGACGAGGACTTCGTCATGGCCCTGCTCCGGGACCCGCTGCTCAACGAGGAGCAGAAGCAGACGCTGCTGCGGATCTACCAGTCGTTCGTGTTCGAGAACGGCGCCGAGTCGTCCCCCGCCGGAGGTGACGACGACCCGCTCGCCGACGCCGGCTGAGCCCGCCCCGGCCCCGCCCCCACCAGAGGATCATCCCGGGCCCGGAATCCTGGGCGCCGGGCCGGCGTTGGCCCGTCCGTGCGCCGCCTGGCTGTCCTCTCGTTCCACACCTCGCCGCTCGTCCAGCCGGGAACCGGTGACAGCGGGGGGATGAACGTCTACGTCCGCGAGCTGGGCTCGGCCCTCGCCCAGGCCGGCCTGGCGTGCGACGTGTACACCCGCCGGTGGTCCGACGACCTGCCCGACGAGGTGCCCGTCGAGCCTGGGTTCCGGGTCGTCCACGTGCACGCGGGCCCTCCCGCCGACGTGGCGAAGGAGGACCTGGCGGCCCTCGTCCCCGCCTTCACCGCTGCGGTCGTCGACCGCATCAGGGCCACGGGCGGCGTCGACGCCGTCCACGCCAACTACTGGCTCTCGGGCGTCGCCGGCCACGCGGTCAAGCACGAGCTGGAGCTGCCGCTCGTCTCGACGTTCCACACCCTCGCCCGGGTGAAGGCGGATGGCGGCACGCTCGACCACGGCGGCGTCGATGCCCGCGTGGCGGCCGAGGCTGCGGTCATCGGCTGCAGCGATGCCATCATCGCCAACGGCATCGAGGAGGCGCTCGACCTCCAGCGCCACTACGCGGCACCCGGCGACCGGATCGAGATCGTCCCGCCCGGGGTCGACCACGCCTTCTTCTCGCCCGGCGACCGCGACGGCGCCCGCGCCGCCCTCGGGTGGTCAGCGCCGGGTCGCATCAGCGCGGTCGGCGGTCGCCATGCCGACAAGCACCCCGTCTTGTTGTTCGTGGGCCGCATCCAGCCGCTGAAGGGACTGGACGTCGCGGTGGCCACCCTGGCGGGCCTGCGACGCTCCGACGCCGAGCTCGTGGTGGTGGGGGGCCCGAGCGGCGCCGACGGCCGGTCGGAGCTCGCCCGGGTCAAGGACCTGGCACACGACCTCGGCGTCGCCGATCGCGTCCGGTGGTTCCCCGCCCAGCCCCACCACCTCCTCTCCACCTGGTACCGGGCAGCCGACGTGGTGCTCGTGCCGAGCAGGTCGGAGAGCTTCGGTCTCGTCGCCCTCGAGGCGGCGGCGTGCGGGGTGCCGGTCGTCGCGTCTGCCGTCGGTGGCCTGCGCTCCCTCGTCGAGGACCGGCGCACCGGCTTCTTGGTCGAGGGTCGCGCGCCCGCGGACTACAGCGCCCGCGTCGACGAGCTGCTCGACGACCCGTCGCTTGCGGCGGCCATGGGCGCGGCCGGCGCGGCCAGGGCCGAGGGCTACACGTGGTCGACCGCGGCCGCTCGGTTGCGGCGCCTGTACGCCGACCTGTCGACGGGCAACCTCGTCCGCTGCACCTGACATGTCGTTGCTTTTCATTCTGTCTCATGTCTAATGTGACGCCCGGGACCCGGGACGACCGGGGGGCCGGGGCGTTCGGGGAAGTACGCCACGGCCCAGCTGGCGGCCCGGGCCCCGCCGCGCCCGGCCCCCGACCGCCGCGCACGATCATCTTCTCCATCACCCTCACCGGGATCATGGCGAACACGCTGATCTCACCGGCGATCCCCGACATCCTCGACGACCTCGGGATCGGCGC
>JBBDQT010000041.1:0-2224 GCA_040905815.1 Acidimicrobiales bacterium | reverse complement strand
TGGCGGGCCACGTTCCTCCCGTACTGGCTCGGCCTCGTGACCGCGGTTGCTGTCTGGATCGTGCTGCCGAGATCGCGGTCCCGGCGCGACGTCCGCATCCCCGACCAGGTCAAGGAGGCGGGCGGCTTCCTCCGCTCCTCGCGCGTCCTGTTCTCGATGGGCACCGGGGTCGTGGTGTTCATCCTCATCTTCGGCCTCTTCCTCACCGCCCTGCCGCTGCACCTCGAGCGGGAGTTCGGCCTCGGGGCGACGGCCCGAGGCGTCATGCTCGGCCTGCCCGCCATCACCTCGACGATCGCCGCCCTGAGCCTCGGCCACCTCGTCGCGCGCCACGGCCAGCGCCCGCTCATCCTGTTCGCGATGGGGCTGTTCGGCGTGGCCTTCGTCACCATCGGCGTGGCACCCGCCCTGCCGTTCCTCGTCGCCGGGGCCCTGCTCTACGGCCTGGGCGAGGGGCTCACCATCCCCTCGCTCCAGGACGTCGTGGCCGGCGCCGCGCCCGCCTCCAGCCGGGGGTCGGTCGTGGCGGTGTGGGTCGGTGGCGTCCGCGCCGGTCAGACCGCGGGACCGGTGATGGCGGGCGCGCTCGTCGCCGGCATCGGTGCACCGGGCACCTTCGTGGCGGGCGCCGGGCTCGCGGTCGCCCTGCTGGTCCTGCTCGTCCTCACCGGCCAGCCACGGACGGTCGACACCCCCGTGGCGGTCGTCCACGACGGCCGGGCAGGTGCGCCGGCGGGCTGAGCAGGCCGAGGGCAGCGGGCCGGGGCTGAGGCCGACCGGGCGCGACCGACCGCACGCCGCGCGCCGCGGTAGTGGCGGCGCCGCTATACCCCGTGTTACGTTTCCGCCACACATTGCTGTTGCGTTACGGCCTCAGAGGCCGTCCATGGGCCACCCTCGAGCCAACGTCAGCCGACGCCCCGACCGAGCGAGACCACGAGACCGACCCTGATGACCAGAGCTGGATGACGAAGCACCGCCTGGCCCTCGGGGCCCTGATCCTGACGTTGGTGGCCGTCCTGGTGGCCCCGGCGGGTGCCGCCGACGGCGACGCACGCGCCCAGCGCGACAAGGCCCGTCGCGACAAGGCCGCCCTCGCCGCCGACCTCGACGCCCTCAACGCCTCCGAGGTGGAGCTCCAGCGCGCGGTCGACGCCCTCGCCTCGGAGGTCGCAGGGCAGCGGGCGCAGGTGCAGGCTGCCCGCCAGGCCGTCGCCGCCGCCGAGGCCGAGGTCGTACAGGCCGAGGCCGACCTCGCCGCCACCACCGCTGCCATCGCCGCGCTCAAGGCCCTGCTCGTCGAGCGGGCCGTCGCCTCGTTCGTCGCTCCCGCCGACTCGAGCTTCCACGACGTCCTCCAGGCCGAGGACCCGGCAGAGGCCGGCCGCAAGCAGGCATTCCTCGACCAGGTGATCGACAAGGACACCGACATCGTCGACCAGCACCAGGCCGCCGAGGAGGACCAGCGGATCGCCCGCCAGGCAGCGGAGTCCGCACGCCAGCGAGCCGAGGACCGCCGGTCCGAGACCCAGTCCCGGCTCGGCGAGCTCGAGGGCGCCCTGGCCGAGCAGGCCAAGCTCAAGTCCGCCGTCGACACACGCCAGGCAGGCGTCCTCGCCGAGATCGACCAGCTGTCCAGCACCGAGGCGCAGCTGAGCGCCCTGATCGAGCGCAGGATCCGGGAGGCAGCCGAGCGGGAGGCCCGCAGCGCCGCTTCCGCCACCGGGGGCTCCGCCGGGGGCGTCACGAGCGGCGGGTGCGTGTGGCCCGCCCGCGGTCCCGTCACCTCCGAGTACGGCAACCGCTGGGGCCGCCTCCACGCCGGCATCGACATCGGGGCTCGCGTCGGGGCCCAGATCTGGGCAGCCAAGGCGGGCACGGTCGTCGTCTCGGGGTCCCAGGGCGGCTACGGCAACACGATCGTCATCGATCACGGCGGGGGCATGACCACGCTGTACGCCCACCAGAGCCGCCTCGTCGCCGGACAGGGCCAGCGCGTCAGCCAGGGTCAGCTCATCGGCTACGTCGGCAACACCGGCAACTCGACCGGGCCCCACCTCCACTTCGAGACGCGCTACGGCGGCACTCCGAAGAACCCCCGCGGCTGCCTCGGCTAGCCACGTTTCCCCACACCGTCCGCGTTTCGGGTGCAGGAGACCGCGCCAGGCGCGGTGTGCTGCACCCAGAACGGGAGGGCCGGCGCTCGCCTAGGTTCCGGAGATGG
>JBBDQT010000040.1:0-1729 GCA_040905815.1 Acidimicrobiales bacterium | reverse complement strand
AAGGCGGCAAAGGCGGAGGCAGGGATCACCCGGCGGGTCAGATTTCACGACCTCCACCACACGTCAGTCGTGCTGGCCATCGCGCAGGGGGCGCACCCGATGACGATCAAGAAGCGGATGGGTCATTCGACGATCCAGATCACCTTCGACCGCTACGGCCACTTGTTCCCCGAGCTCGATGAGGTCGTCGCCGACGGACTGGACGTCACCTTCCGGAAGGCGCGTGCGGACCACCGGCCGGCCACCGTGAACGTGGTCGAGCTCAACGGCCGGAGCCAAGCCGAGGAGAACGCGAAGAGAACGCGCGAACGCGGGGAGAACGCGAAATACGGGTCACCAGCGGTCGACGGGGGACCAGACCCGAACCGCGGGACCACCTCTGGGAGTCTCCTCCACCCGTCCGGACCGGGCATGTTCATCATGGCTGTCACACCCCCTCCGTATGGTTGGTGCATGGGAGGGGAACAGACGTTCGAGACGATCGACGGGGCGGCGTCCTCGTTGGAGGCGATGGTCAACGCCCTCGACGTCGCCACCCTGTCGGGGCCGGGGGCGGCGCGCCTCGCCAAGCGGCTCGTGACCTGCGAGCGGGTCCTGGCCGCGTGCCGGGCCGAGGCGGTGAAGCGGGCGGCCGACGCCAACCAGTGGCGCACCGCCGGGGAGCGCTCTCCGGGCGCGTGGGCGGCCAAGGTCACCGGCACCACGCTCGGCCAGGCCAACGCCGAGCTCGAGACCACAGCCAAGCTCGAGCACCTGCCCGCCACCGCCGCCGCTCGGGCCAGCGGGGAGCTCTCCGAGCTCCAGGCCAAGGAGATCGCCGGAGCCGCCACCGCCGACCCGGCTGCCGAGGCCGAGCTGCTCCGCCGCGCCAAGGTCGACGACGCGGCGGCGTTGAAGCGGCGCTGCGCGGCGGTGCGCGCCGCCGCGGAGGCCGACGAGGCCGCCGCCCGGGAGGAGATCCGCAAGGAACGCCGCTTCAAGTGGTGGACCGACGCCGAGGGCGCGTTCTGCTTCTCCGGGCGGGGCCTGGCCGAGGACGGCGCCGCCCTCCTCGCCGCCATGAAGCGCTACCAGGACCGCGCCTTCCACACCGCCCGTCGCGCCGGTGCCCACGAACCCTCCCAGGCCTACGCCTACGACGCCCTCATGGCCATGGCCCGCCACGACGCCGCCCACCAGTGCGCACCGGCCACGAGCGGCGCCGGCACAACCGGGACCGCCCCGCCGACAGGATCCACCCCGAACTCCGGGACGACCGGTTCAACCGGTTCGACGGGGAGCGGCGCGACCGCCGGGACCACCGGGACCGCCCCGCCGACAGGATCCACCCCCAACACTGGGTCGACCGGATCCACCGGGTCGCCGGGGAGCGGCGCGACCGCCGGGACCACCGGGGCGACGCCCGACACCAACGGTCGCAGCGCCACGAGCACCACCGAGGAGCCCGGCGGGCGCGCCGGCCCCAGCACGACCACGGGGACCCCGACCGTGCCTCGCCATGCCGGCGACCCACCCGGCTCCACGCCCACCGACACAAGTCGAAGGAACGGGGCGGCCGGGCGCGCCACGACGTGCGCCTCGACGGCCACGCTGTTCGACACGCCCGCCCAGGCCGGCACCGAAGCCACCGGTGCGCGAGCGGGGCCCGAGCCACCCGACATCGACGCCGACCGTGACGAGATCCTCGCCGAGTGCTTCAAGCCGGGACCCGGGCCCAAGTTCATCGTCC
>JBBDQT010000039.1:0-1735 GCA_040905815.1 Acidimicrobiales bacterium | reverse complement strand
CCCGGTCGGCGATGGCGTTCAGGTAGTTGTAGATCGTGATGCGGGAGACGCCCATGATCTCGGCGATGTCGTCCGCTGCCCGGCGAAGCAGGAAGGCCCCGCGTTCGTCGAGCATGCGGATGGCCGCCTGCTTCTGCTCCCGGGGCAGCTCACCCAGGCTGCCGCCGTGCGCACGCTCGACCGAGCGCACGAGCCGGTCGAGCGCTCCGTGGAGGTCCCCGACCCGGAAGCCGCCCACGAGCTCTCCCTCCCACTCGAGGGGGATGTCGCCGGGAGCCATCGATCGGACGGGCACGATCGTGGCGCCGATGGCCTGCGCCACCGGGCGCAGGGCGCGCAGGAACGGATGCTGCTGGCCGCTCATCCGGCGGCGCTGATCTGCACGGTGATCTTCGTGGCTCCAGCGCCCATCGACGCGGTCACCATCTCGCCGATGGCGGCGGCCACGTCGGCCACGTCGCCCTCCGATGTCGAGGCGAACGGGCCGAGGTCGACCTCGAGTCCGGCCGCCTGGAGCGACTCGACGGCCGCGAAGACGTGAGGTCCGGGTCGCCCCTCCCGGAACGGCTCGACCAAGAGCTCGAGGTGCACGTGCATGGTGTGTCCCATCTCTCTGGAGGCCGGCAGGCCGTTGGAACGAACGTAGTTGCCGTCGGTGCGGTCCGGGCGTTGACAGACTGTAAAGGACTGCTATGGTCCCCGCTCGCCTGCTGGCTGGAGGAACGCGTGCAGCCCTCGTCGTATGAGAACCCGCTCCGCCGGAGCGTCCAGCCCCCGCTGGAGGCGGCGTCGCCCATGTCGCTGCACCGCCGCCTCCCCGGCTACGTGCCGACGCCGCTGCGCGACGCCCCACCGCTCGCTGAGCGCCTCGGCGTGGCGCGGGTCCTCGTCAAGGACGAGGCGTCGCGACTCGGGCTGCCGGCTTTCAAGATGCTCGGCGCGTCGTGGGCCTGCTACCGGAGCCTGGTGGAGCGTCTGGGCACCGACCCTGACGAGCCAGAGCCGTGGCAGGACGTCGCCGAGCTCGCTGAGCGGTTCGCTCCGCTGCGGCCGCTCACGCTCGCCACCGCGACCGACGGCAACCACGGGCGGGCGGTGGCCCGCTTTGCCCGCCTGCTCGGGCTGCCCGCTGAGATCTGGGTGCCGGCGGGCACGGTGCGGCCCAGGGTCGATGCGATCGAGGGCGAGGGCGCCACCGTCACCGTCGTCGAGGGCGGCTATGACGACGCGGTGCGGGCGGCGGCCGACGCGGCGGACGAACGGACCGTCGTCGTCTCGGACACGTCCTGGCCCGGTTACGAGGTCGTCCCGAAGTGGGTGGTCGACGGCTACGCCACGATCTTCGACGAGCTCGACGTGCAGCTCGCCGAACGGGCGGCACCGTTGCCTGACGTCGTCGTCGTGCCCGTCGGCGTGGGCGCCTTCGCGGCCGCGGTCGTGACCCGCTACCGCCGGTCCGACGAGGGGATCGTCCTCGTCGGAGTGGAGCCGGTCGATGCTGCCTGCGTGCTGGCGTCGGCGCGCGCGGGGGAGCTCGTCACCCTGCCGGGCGAGCAGCGCTCGATCATGGCGGGGCTCAACTGCGGCACCCCTTCTCCGGTCGCGTGGCCCCTCGTCTCCGCGGGCATCGACTGGTTCGTCGCCGTCGACGACGACCAGGCCCGTGACGCCATGCGCTCACTCGCCGGCGTGGGGATCGTGTCCGGGGAGTCGGGGGCGGCATCCCTGGCGGGCG
>JBBDQT010000038.1:0-1735 GCA_040905815.1 Acidimicrobiales bacterium | reverse complement strand
GTGTCGGTGCGCCATGAGCCGAGCGAGGCGATCGAGGAGGGCTTCGTCATACGCCAGCTCCCCGAGACCGGCACCGAGCTGGCCGAGGGAGAGACGGTCCGCTTCTGGGTGTCGCTCGGGCCACCGCTGCGGATCGTCCCCGACCTGCTCAACCGCACCGAGGAGGAGGTGACCGCGGACCTGGAGGCCGCCGAGCTCGCCGTCGGCTCGACCTCGTCGCAGGCCGACGAGACCATCGATCCCGGCAGGGCCGTCACCTGGCGCGCCGGCGGTGAGGACCGCCCACCCATGCTGCCCAAGGGCACCGAGGTCGACGTGGTGCTCTCCTCGGGCCCCGCCCCCCGCACCGTCCCGTCGGTGGTGGGTGCAACGGTCGACCAGGCCAAGAAGGACATCACCGAGCTGGGGCTCGAGGTGACCGTCTCCGAACGGTTCTCGAGCACCGTCGATGCCGGGATCGTCATCTCGACGAACCCGGGCGGTGGCGCCACGCTCGCCCGTGGGGACACCGTGGAGCTCGTCGTGTCGAAGGGGCCCGACCTGGTCACGGTGCCCGACGTCAGCGGCATGACCGAAGACGAGGCGATCGCCGCCCTGAAGGCAGCGGGCCTCGTGGCCGGTGACTCGACAGGGCCCGCGGGTGGACGGGTGTTCGACACCGATCCCGGCGCCGGCACCAAGGTCGAGCGGGGCAGCAGGGTCGACCTCTACCGCCGCCGGTAGCGAGCGCCGCCGAGGCCCGCGCACGGTCTGACGGGGCTGGCCGGTCGCCGCCGCTGTTAGGTTGCGGCGAGACGCGAGCACGGGGAGATGGACCGCACATGGGAGCGCTCGACGGACGGGTCGCCATCGTCACCGGGGCCGGTCGGGGCATCGGCCGCGAGCACGCACTGCTCTTCGCCGCCGAGGGGGCAGCCGTGGTCGTCAACGACCGGGGTGGGGCAGCCGACGACGGCGGGACCGGCGGCGTCGCCGACGGCAGCGCCGCGGAGTCGGTCGTGGCCGAGATCGAGGCGGCGGGTGGTCGCACCCTCGCCAACTGCGACGACGTCGCCGACTGGGAGGGCGGTGAGCGCCTCGTCAAGGCCGCCATCGAGGCGTTCGGCGACCTGCACGTCCTCGTCAACAACGCCGGGATCCTGCGAGACCGGTCCCTCGTCAACATGACCGAGGCGGAGTGGGACGACGTGATCCGTGTCCACCTGAAGGGCCACTTCGTGCCGACGCACTTCGCCGCCCAGTGGTGGCGCGAGCAGCACCGGGCCGGCGTCACCGCCGACCGCTCGGTCATCAACACCTCGTCGACGTCGGGCCTGCTCGGCAACCCCGGCCAGACCAACTACGGGTCCGCGAAGGCCGGCATCGGCGCGTTCACCGTCATCGCCGCCCAGGAGCTGCGGTCCTACGGGGTCCGGGTGAACGCGATCGTGCCCGCCGCCCGCACCCGGCTGACCGAGGCGACCCCGGGCCTCGGCGACCTCGTGCAGCCGCCGTCCGAGCCGAACGCGTTCGACGTGTGGGACCCCGCCAACGTCTCGCCGCTCGTCGCCTACCTCGCGACCGACCGTGCTCCCGAGACCGGCACGACCTTCTTCGTCCAGGGAGGCACCGTCCGGCGGATGGAGCCGTGGCAGCTCGGCACGATGATGATCGAGCGCGACGGCCGATGGTCGGTGTCGGAGCTCGCCGCCGAGATGCCGAAGCTGCAGCTCGACGCCGACGAGCGCGACTAGCT
>JBBDQT010000037.1:1570-10607 GCA_040905815.1 Acidimicrobiales bacterium | reverse complement strand
GGCCACGTCGACTTCACCGTCGAGGTCGAGCGCTCGCTGCGGGTGCTCGACGGCGCCGTCGCCGTGTTCGATGCCGTGTCCGGCGTGGAGCCCCAGTCCGAGACCGTGTGGCGCCAGGCCGACAAGTACAAGGTCCCCCGCGTCTGCTTCATCAACAAGATGGACCGCATCGGCGCCGACTTCTACGCCGCCGTCGAGTCCATCGAGGACCGCCTCCAGGCCAACGTCGCCGTCGTGCAGGTCCCGATCGGCGCCGAGGGCCACTTCAAGGGCGTCATCGACCTCATCGGCATGAAGGCGCTCGTCTGGGCCGACGCCGAGGGCGAGAAGGGCGAGGAGTGGGAGATCCTCGACATCCCCGACGACCTCCTGGCCGGCGCGGAGGAGTACCGGGGCAAGCTGCTCGACGTGTTGTCCAGCTTCGACGACAACATCATGGAGAAGTACGTCGGCGAGGAGGAGATCACCGCCGACGACCTCCGCAAGGCGCTGCGCACCGGCACCATCGCCAACTACTGCGTGCCCGTGCTGTGCGGCTCGGCGTTCAAGAACAAGGGCGTGCAGCCCATGCTCGACGCCGTCGTCGACTTCCTCCCGAGCCCCCTCGACCTCGAGGCCGTCACCGGCATGGACGTCAAGGGCATCGAGGAGCTCGAGCGCTCCGCCGACGACAAGCAGCCGTTCTCGGCCCTCGCGTTCAAGATCATGAGCGATCCCCACGTGGGCAAGCTCACCTACTTCCGGGTCTACTCCGGCACCCTCGAGGCCGGCTCGTACGTCTACAACTCGACGAAGGACAAGCGGGAGCGCATCGGGCGCCTCCTGCGCATGCACTCCAACACCCGCGCCGACGTCGAGGCCGTGTTCTCCGGCGACATCGTCGCCGCCATCGGCCTGAAGGGCACCACCACCGGTGACACCCTCTGCGAAGAGAAGGCGGCGATCGTCCTCGAGCCGATCGAGTTCCCCGAGCCCGTCGTGCACGTGGCCATCGAGCCGAAGACCAAGTCCGACCAGGACAAGCTGACCAAGGCGCTGCTCTCGCTGTCGGACGAGGACCCCACGTTCCGGGTCCGCACCGACGACGAGACCGGCCAGACCGTCATCTCCGGCCAGGGCGAGCTGCACCTCGAGGTGCTCGTCGACCGCATGTTCCGCGAGTTCAAGGTCGAGGCCACCGTCGGCAAGCCCCAGGTCGCCTACCGCGAGACGATCACCGCCACCGCCGAGAACGTGGTCTACCGCCACGTCAAGCAGACCGGTGGCTCGGGCCAGTTCGCCCACGTCGTCGTCACCCTCGAGCCGACCGGGCCCGGTGGCGGCTACGAGTTCATCGACAAGATCACCGGCGGCAAGGTGCCCCGCGAGTACATCCCGTCGGTCGACCAGGGCATCCAGTCCAGCCTCGACACCGGAGTGCTCGCCGGGTACCCGGTCGTCGACGTGCGGGCCATCCTCACCGACGGCTCCGCCCACGACGTCGACTCCTCGGAGATGGCGTTCAAGATCGCCGGTTCCATGGTGTTCAAGGAGGCGGCCCGCAAGGCGGCGCCCGCCCTCCTCGAGCCGATCATGGCCGTCGAGGTCGTCACCCCCGAGGTCTACATGGGTGACGTCTTCGGAGACCTCAACGCCCGCCGGGGCAAGGTCGAGGGCTCCGAGCAGCGCGGCAACAGCATGATCATCAAGGCCCAGGTGCCGTTGTCGGACATGTTCGGCTACGCCAACGACCTCCGGTCACGCACCCAGGGTCGCGCCGGCTACTCGATGCAGTTCCACTCGTACCAGCAGGTCCCCAAGGCCATCGCCGAGGAGATCATCGCCAGGGTTCGTGGCGAGTGAGTGCGGGGCGAGTGACCCACCAGAAGTACAGTCCAACGTTCGCGTCATCCAGGAGAGGGAAGCAGTCACACCATGGCTAAGGAGAAGTTCGAGCGGAACAAGCCGCACCTCAACGTGGGCACCATGGGCCACATCGACCATGGGAAGACCACGCTGACCGCGGCCATCACCAAGGTGCTGGCCGAGAAGAGCGGTGGCAAGGTGATGGCCTTCGACCAGATCGACAACGCTCCCGAGGAGAAGGCGCGCGGCATCACCATCACGATCTCCCACGTGGAGTACGAGACGGACAACCGCCACTACGCCCACGTCGACATGCCCGGCCACGCCGACTACATCAAGAACATGATCACCGGTGCGGCCCAGGTCGACGGTGCGATCCTCGTGGTGTCGGCCACCGACGGGCCCATGGCCCAGACCCGCGAGCACGTGCTGCTCGCCCGCCAGGTCGGCGTGCCCTCCATCGTCGTGGCCCTCAACAAGGCCGACGCGGTGGACGACGAGGAGCTCCTCGACCTCGTCGAGCTCGAGGTCCGCGAGCTGTTGAACGAGTACGAGTTCCCCGGCGACGACACCCCGGTGATCCGCGTCTCGGCGCTCAAGGCGCTCGAGGGCGACGAGGCCGCATCGGCCCAGGTCCAAGAGCTCATGGACGCCGTCGACAGCTACATCCCCGAGCCCGAGCGCGAGCTCGAGAAGCCGTTCCTCATGCCCATCGAGGACGTCTTCACCATCACCGGTCGCGGCACCGTCGTCACCGGCAAGGTCGAGCAGGGCAAGGTCAACACTGGTGACGAGGTCGAGATCGTGGGCATCCGCCCGACGACCAAGACCACCTGCACCGGCGTGGAGATGTTCCGCAAGCTCCTCGACGAGGGCCGCGCCGGCGACAACATCGGCGCCCTGCTGCGAGGTACGAAGAAGGAGGACGTGGAGCGCGGCCAGGTGCTGTGCAAGCCCGGCTCCATCACGCCCCACACCGAGTTCGAAGGCCAGGTGTACATCCTCACCAAGGAGGAGGGCGGCCGTCACAAGCCGTTCTTCCAGAACTACCGGCCGCAGTTCTACTTCCGGACCACCGACGTCACCGGCCACATCTCCCTGCCCGAGGGCACCGAGATGATCATGCCCGGCGACAACACGACCATGAAGGTGGAGCTCATCAACCCCATCGCCATGGACGAGGGCCTCCGGTTCGCCATCCGCGAGGGTGGCCGCACCGTCGGCGCCGGTCGCGTCACGAAGATTCTCAAGTAGCGAGTAGAGCGACACCATGGCTCAGAAGATCCGCATCCGGCTCAAGGCCTACGACCACGAGATCATCGACCAGTCGACGAAGAAGATCGTCGAGACGGTGGTCCGCACGCAGGCCAAGGTCCGGGGCCCGGTGCCGCTGCCCACCGACAAGCACCGCTACACCGTGATCCGCTCCCCCCACAAGTACAAGGACAGCCGGGAGCACTTCGAGATGCGCATCCACAAGCGCCTCCTCGACATCCTCGAGCCCACCCCCAAGACCGTCGACAGCCTCCAGCGCCTGGAGCTGCCCGCCGGGGTGGACATCGAGATCAAGATCCAGCAGGCCTAGCCCTTCCTGCTCCTGCGCGCCCGGGGTCGCCCCGTCCCCCTTCCGTTCTGGCGGTTGGATCCGACAGTGGATGTCGGGTTGAGCCGCCAGTTCGGGCGGGGGTGCCGCGGGGTGGGCGTCAGCGCCACCGGGCTCAGCGCCACCGGAGGGAGGCGGCGAGCTCGTCTGGTCGCTTCCGCGCGGCGCGCCTCAGCTCGCCCGAGGCCTCACCCGGGTTGCCGAGCAGCTGGTAGGTCACGGCCAGGGGGGGCGCCGGGGCGTCCGGATCTGCGCTCGTGAAGGTTGCGGGCTCGGCGCCGAACATCGCGGTGGCGTCGCGCCACTGGTCACGGATGGCGGTGGTCGGCGCCAGCACCAGGTTCCGGGTAGCGACGTGGTGCTGACACCGGGAGCACGCGAGGCGATGCTCGAGGCACTCGAACCGCAGATGGGGGCGGAGGTCATGGCCTCGTTCTTGCAGCTGCTCCCTCGTCGACCGTGGCGAGAGGTGGTGCCCTCCGAGCACTGGTTGCGCCCTGAGCTCCTCGAGCTGCTCGCCAGATCCGAACCGGCACGAGCTCTGGTGCACGATGCCATGGGGGAGCTGATCGGCGAGGAGCATGCGGCGACACTGATGGAGTACCTGGCCCCGGCGCCGTGGGGTGCGCTCGACGCCCTCGGGGTCCCGATTGCCTGGGCGAGCCCAGCGGAGCGGTAGGGCGACGCGTACGCTGCTCCTGTGCTGCCGACCCCTGACCCGCGTGAGGCGATCCTCGCCGCGTCTTCGAGGTGGTGAGGGAGATCGGTCCGAGATCGGGGACCGTCGCACGCGTCGGAGATGTGTTCGCCCCCTGCGAGGTCCTCAACCCGGCCGTGCGCCGGCGGCTGTCGTCCCTCGTGGGGTGCGCCCCGGGGCAACCGCCACCACTGTTCCCCGGTGAGCTGGCGGGAGCGCCCTTGCCCCTCGGCGCCGGCGGGCGCGCTGAGCTGCGCTCGGCGGTCGAGGCCGGTCTCGGGGACGCCGCGCTCGTCGAGCTCGGTGGGATGCGGCTGGGCGAGGTAGTCCCCGTCATCCGCACCCTTGCCGGCGATGTCGCCGCCCGGCCCACGCCGGTGCGGCTGCAGTCGCTGCTCGAGCGCAACGGGGCATCGACGTGGGCGGTGCTGGCCGAGCGCACCCTGGGCGAGATCGCGTCCTGGGCGGGCATGGGGCACAAGGGCCTGGCTCGTCTCGTCGGCCTCGCGCTGGATGCCGGCATCGACGGCTCCACCGGCGCGGTCTGGGCGCAGCCGGGATCGTCGGCTCGGACGTCCACCCCCGGCCCGGCGGTCTCCCCGACCGCAGCCGACGACCTCTCGCTCCTCCTGGCCCGTGGCGCGGGAGGCGCGGTGCGGTCCGCGCTCGAGGGGTGCACGGGGGAGGACCAAGCCGAGGAGGTCCGCTCGGCTGCCACCCGGTTGCTGGCCCGGTTCGAGCGCGTTCGCCACCCGATCCTGGCGGTGCTCGACCAGGCGCTCGCCGCCGTGGGCGACACCCGCGACCTCGGGGTGCTCTACCACTGCGTGCTGCGCCTCGAGGGCCGCTCCTCGTTGGCGCAGGTGGCTACGGCGCTCGGCGTGGGCACCGAGCGGGTCCGTCAGATCCGTGCCCGCGCCGCCGAGCGCCTCGATGCTGCGCTCGGCGCGCCTGGCGCGCCCGGTGGCGCCGGGCTGGACCACCTCGCGCGCGACCTCGCCGAGCGGCTCGGTGCGGCCGCCCCGATCGCGGCGGTGGACGAGGTGCTCACCTCGTCGGGGCTGCCTGCGCTGCCCGACACGAGGTCCTTGCTGGCGCTGTGGCTGGCGGGCCCCTACCACCCGGTGAAGGGTCACCAGGGCTGGGTCGCGACCGACCCGGGCGAGCTGCTGGCAGAGACGCGTCGGCTCCTCGGTGAGGATGGCGGCGTGACCTCCCGCGAGCAGGTCGCGAAGGAGCTGGCCACGCTCGACGTGACCGGGCAGCACGCGGGGCTGTGGCTGGAGCGCCAAGCGGTGCAGGCCGTCGACGGGTTGCTGGTGCTGACCGCCGGCACCGTCGCCGAGGTGGCGGAGCGGGCGCTGTTCGCAGCTGGGCGGGCGATGACCGGCGAGGAGCTGGTGGCCGCCGTCTGGCCCGGACCGGGGGAGCCCGGGCGGGCCGAGGTGGAGGCGGCGCTGCGGCGCGACCGGCGCTTCGTCGCCGTCGGCGCCGGCCGCTTCGAGCTCGCCGAGTGGGGTGGTGCGCCGGCGTCCGAGGCCGTCGCCGAGCGCCCCGGACCGGAGGGCGCACGGTGCTGGCTGCTCGTCGAGGTCAACGCTCCGGTCCTCACCGGCGCCTTGGCGCCGGTGCCCCTGCCGCTCGTGGAGGCGCTCGGCATGCACGAGGGGCTGCGGCGCACGTTCGCGTCCCGCTTCGGGCCGGTGGCTCTGGCCTACGATGGGGTACCCACCCGCGGCTCGGTCCGTCACGTGGCACTGGCCGCGGGGGCTGTTGCCGGCGACGTCGTGGCTTTCGGCTTCGACGGGCGCGAGGGTGACGCCGTGGTCGTGCTGGTCCACCGGCACGAGGTGTGCACCGGGCTCGGCGAGATCGCGTAGGGCGGACAGGACGAACGGACACCGATGACGGAGAGGGAGCACGTGGGAGGCACCGGTCTTGAGCAGGCGCTGGAGGACATCGAGCGCGATGCGGAGGTGGCGGTGCGCGGTCTCGCAGCCGCGTTGAAGGAGGCGAAGAAGGCCAAGGCGGCGGCGGCGAGTGGCCAGCTGCGGGAGCTCCGCTCGGCGCTCGAGGGTGCGGTCGCGCTCACCGACGAGGCGGGCGCGTCGGCGCGGGCACTGCGGGCCGGCTGGGCGTTCGACGAGCAGGAGCACTTCGCGTCGGGGGGCTACGCCAAGGAGGTGCTCGCCCTCGCCGCTGCGGAGGGGGTGCAGGCCTTCGAGGCCGACGACCGGATCCTCAGCTACCCGGCGATCGTGCAGGTCTCCACATCTGACACCACCGTGCTGATCGATCGGCGCAAGGAACGGCGGGTCCGCCCGTCGGTGCTCGTCCGCATGCTCCAGACCCTCCAGTCGAAGCCGCCCAGGTTCAAGGCCGAAGCGTTCCTCGAGGCGCTCGCCGCCGCCTACGACCTGGTGGTCGCCAAGGCCGGTCGCCCCGGTGCGACCGTGAAGCTGGTCGAGGTCTACAAGGTGCTCACGCTGATGCCGGGGGCGGGCCGGGAGTACACCAAGCAGGAGCTGGCCCGCGACCTGTACCTCCTCGACCAGAGCGGCGTCACCGGCACCAAGGACGGGCGCACGCTCCAGCTGCCGGCGAGCGCCCTCACCCGGGGGTCGGGTGTGCTCACCACCGTCACCCGCTCCGGGCAGGAGAAGGTCTACGTCGGCATCAGCTTCGAGGGGGGCGGGCGGTGATCGGCACCGACGACTACGCCCGGTTCCTCGATCGCGAGTACCTCGGCTCCTACGTCGGCCACGGTGGGGCGGCGGTCAAGTTCGTGGTCCCCGCCGACGACGAGCAGGCGGCGGCGTTCACCGAGACCGTCCGGGGCCGTGCCGTCGCCGGCGGCTACCTCGCTGCCCGGGTCGACGCCGCCGGCACCCGGATCCACATGGTCGACCAGCTGTTCTTCGCGGTGGCGCCCCAGGTGGACTGGGACGGCCTCGCGGCACGCGCCGTGCAGGCCGCGCTGGCTGCGATGGCCCACCCCGTCCCCGATGGCAGCGCCGACGTGTCGGTGGCGTCGGTGGCCGCGCACCACGGCGTCGACCCGGGCGAGCTGTCCCGTGACGTGAACCGGGAGCTCCAGGAGCGCATCTCGCGCGACTACGCCATGGTGCAGGACTTCCGGGTCGCCATGCTCCGCCTGTGCCAGGCCCAGCTGGCCACCGGTCAGGTCACCGAGGCCGAGCACGCCGCGGTGCACCAGTGGCTGCGAGGGGAGCTGCGCCAGATCTCGGCGCTGCGCTCAACCTTGATCTTCCGGCGCATCGGCCGCCACAACGCCCGCCAGATGCTGTTCTCGCTCACGCACTGGTTGGCTGCGAACGGCATGGCGGGCCTCCTGCTCGAGCTCGACATCCGCCGGCTGGGCTTCGCCCGGCGACCGCGCGCCGAGGAGCGCAGCGGGCTGTACTACACCAAGGCGGCGCTCCTCGACGCCTACGAGCTGCTCCGCCAGCTCGTGGACGGCACGGACGAGCTGTCGCACTGCTGCGTGGTGGTGGTGGCAGCGCCCGAGCTCCTCTCCGACGCCAACCGTGGGATCGACGCGTACCAGGCCCTGAAGCTGCGGATCTACGACGAGGTCAGGGACGTGCGCCGGGACAACCCCTACGCGTCGCTCGTGCGCCTGGGTGCGGCATGAGCGAGCGCAGCGAGAGTGGCCCGAGCAGCCGGGCGCCAGGCCAGGAGGGGGAGGGAGGTGCGGAGGTGGTCCAGCGCCGCAGGGCGCTCGAGGCGCTGCGCGCCGGTGTGCCGAACCGCGATGCGGTGGCTGCCCTGGGCTCCCTCCAGACGGGGGTGGAGGACCACTTCACCGAGCTGCTGCAGGCGGTGGGCTCCGATCGCGCTGCTCCTCCGGGCGGGGTGGCACCACCCGGCGGCATGGTGATCGGGGGCGGGTTCGGCTCCGGCAAGAGCCACGTCCTCGAGCACCTCGCCCACCTGGCCCTCGACGCCGGCTTCGTGGTCTCCAAGGTCGTGGTCTCCAAGGAGACCGCCCTGCACGACCCGGCCAAGGTCTTCCGGGCTGCCATCGACGACGCCCGCGTCCCCGGCAAGCGGGGGTCGGCCATCGACGAGGTCGCCACCGGCCTGCGGACCGGTTCGGAGGCGTACGCCGAGCTGTACCGATGGGTGCACAGCGACGAGGCCCCGGTCGACAGCCGCTTCGCCGCGAGCCTGTTCCTCTACGAGTACGCCCACGGTGACGCCGAGTTCGCCGACCGCATCGTGCGGTTCTGGGCCGGCGACCCGATGCCGGTGGCCGACCTGCGCCGGCGCCTCAAGGAGGCGGGGGCGGCTGCGACTTACCGCCTCGCCGCGGCCAAGGAGCGCGACCTGGCGGTGCAGCGCTTCCGGTTCGTCCCCCGTCTCGTGGCTGCAGCCGGCTACCGGGGCTGGGTGGTCCTGCTCGACGAGGTCGAGCTCATCGGGCGTTACTCGCTCCTGCAGCGGGCCAGGTCCTACGCCGAGGTCGCCCGCTGGGCCAGGGGGGACCGGGACGATCCCGGCGCCCCGCTGTGCGCGGTGCTCACGACGGTCGACGACTTCGAGGCCCAGGTGCTCGTGGGCAAGAACGACCTCGAGCTGGTCCCCAAGCGCCTCCGCTCGAAGGGCACGCCCGAGGACGACCTGCTGGCCGCCATGGCTGAGACCGGGATGCGCGTGATCGAACGGGACCAGGTCAAGCTCCAGCCACCCGATCGCGACGAGCTCGACCGGACCTACGCGAAGCTGAAGGAGATCCACGCCCAGGCCTACGGCTGGGACCCGCCCGACGTCGAGGGCCTGGAGCGGTTGCCCTCGAACCGGATGCGCCAGTACGTCCGCGCCTGGATCAACGCGTGGGACCTGTGCCACCTCGACCCCTCCTACCGGCC
>JBBDQT010000037.1:0-1470 GCA_040905815.1 Acidimicrobiales bacterium | reverse complement strand
GACGTCCTCGACGCCGGACCGGGCCAGACCGCGGCAGAGGTGCGGGAGGTGCTGCGGGGCCGAGGCCGGGTGTCGCTCACCACCGCCGACGTGGCGCGCGTCCTGGTCGCCACGCCCGGGCGGTTCCACCACGAC
Organism: Acidimicrobiales bacterium; assembly: GCA_040905815.1. GTDB lineage: Bacteria > Actinomycetota > Acidimicrobiia > Acidimicrobiales > CADCSY01 > CADCSY01. Next base: position 1,335 of record JBBDQT010000037.1, on the reverse strand, counting down.
GGCGGCGACCCCCGCCGGTGGTGGACCGCAGCGCGCGCGCCCGGGAGGCCGCCGGTGCCCCGAGACCGGGCGACAGGTCGAGGGTCGTGGCACGGGCCGCCGCTCTACGCCTGGCAGGCCGATGCGCTCGCCGCGTGGCGCGGACGGGGAGGCCGGGGCGTCGTCGAGGCGGTGACCGGAACCGGCAAGACGATGGTCGGGGTCGCAGCCGCCTGCGAGGAGCTGTCCGCCGGCGGCCAGGTCTGCGTGGTGGTGCCGACCCTGGAGCTGCTCGCCCAGTGGCGGGGCGTCCTCGACCGCCACCTGCCCGGCGGCTCCAGCGTGGGGCTGCTCGGCGGGGGCCACCACGACCGGCTGGGCAGCCACGACGTCCTCGTGGCGGTGGTCAACTCGGCGCGCCGCGCCGACCTGGTGCCGCGCCGCCCCGGCGGCCTCCTCGTCGCCGACGAGTGCCACCGCTACGGCTCCGACGGCAACCGGCTCGCGCTCGAGGCGGGGTTCGCCCGCCGGCTCGGGCTCAGCGCCACCTACGCCCGCGCCGACGACGGCAACCTCACCTGGCTCGACCCGTACTTCGGGGGGACGTGCTTCCGCATGGGCTATGAGCGGGCGATCGCCGACGGCGTGACGGCCCGGTTCCGGGTGGCGCTCGTCGGGGTGCGCTTCTCGGAGCCGGAGCGGGACGTCTACGAGGAGCTGTGCTTCGTGATGGCAGCCGCCAAGGCCCAGCTCGTCTTGCGCGAGCTCGTCCCCCCGGAACCGGTGGGGGCGTTCTTCGAGGCGGTGGCAAGGCTCGCGCGCGGTGGCGGTGATGGTCCCGGCGCGGTCGCCGCCCGCCGGTACCTGCGGGCCGTGCAGGAGCGCAGGGCGCTGCTGGCGGAGACGCCGGCCAAGGCTGCCGCCCTGCGCGAGCTGGTCCCGGCGCTGCGGGCGGCAGACCGGGCCATCGTCTTCACCCAGAGCATCGCTGCCGCCGAGGGGGCGTCGGCCACCGTCGCCGCCCTCGGGCTGTCGGCGGGCGCGGTCCACTCCGGCCAGGACGCCCGCACCCGCCGGGCCGTGCTCGCCGGGTTCGCGGCCGGGGCGGTGCAGGTGGTGGCCGCCCCCCAGGTGCTCGACGAGGGCGTGGACGTGCCCGCCGCCGACCTTGCCGTGATCCTCGCCGCCAGCCGGAGCCGGCGCCAGATGGTGCAGCGCATGGGTCGGGTCCTGCGCCGCAAGCCGGACGGGCGTCCTGCCCGCTTCGTCGTCGTGTCCGTCGAGGGCACGGTCGAGGATCCCGCCGGCGGCGCCCACGAGGGCTTTCTCTCCGAGATCACCACCGTGGCCGACGCC